>NZ_LT635782.1:1640160-1988991 GCF_900128425.1 Anaerococcus urinomassiliensis | reverse complement strand
CGACTTTCCCTGAGGGGACGAGCCTTGCTCAGGAGTCCTTAGGGTTTCGACGGGAGAGATTCTCACTCTCCTTCTCGCTACTCATGCCAGCATTCTCTCTTGTATTAAGTCCACGCTTGCTTTCGCTTAGGCTTCACCCCTAATACAATGCTCCTCTACCACTGATAGAGAGTTTAAATCTATACATAAGTAACCATTACTTTGGTTTTTTGAATACGCTTAACCAGGGTCATACTTTCGTATGTCTGTTTCGGTGATAATTGAGTTCTTTAATGACCTAACCCCAAAACTTGTTTTGGTTGGTAGGTCAGATGTCTCACTGTTTCAAAATTAGCCCCTCCGGCTTTGGGAGGAGTGATTTGTCAAAGTGCAGACCAACTTACCTTTTTACTTGTGATTTTTGCGTAATTAATTAGTTGANGTCTCCCAACTATCCTGTACGTCTAATCTCAAAATCCAATATCAGCCTACAGTAAAGCTCCACGGGGTCTTTCCGTCCTAGCGTGGGTAAGTCGCATCTTCACGACTACTACAATTTCACCGGATCCTTTGTTGAGACAGTGCCCAAATCGTTACACCTTTCGTGCGGGTCGGAACTTACCCGACAAGGAATTTCGCTACCTTAGGACCGTTATAGTTACGGCCGCCGTTTACTGGGGCTTAAGTTCTAGCCTTCGCTTTACAGCTAAGCCTTCCCCTTAACCTTCCAGCACCGGGCAGGTGTCAGCTCCTATACGTCATCTTTCGATTTTGCAGAAACTTGTGTTTTTGGTAAACAGTCGCTTGGGCCTGGTTTCTGTGGCCTGATCGCTCAGGCTCCCCTTCTCGCTAACNAAAAATCGCTTCGCTAATTTTTCACCCAGTATGCCGGGCTTCCTTAGAAAGGAGGTGATCCAGCCGCACCTTCCGATACGGCTACCTTGTTACGACTTCACCCCAGTTACTGACCCTACCTTCGACTGCTGCGTCCAATCGGTTCGCTCACAGGCTTCGGGTATTGCCAACTTCCATGGTGTGACGGGCGGTGTGTACAAGACCCGGGAACGCATTCACCGCAGCATTCTGATCTGCGATTACTAGCAACTCCAACTTCATGCACTCGAGTTGCAGAGTGCAATCCGAACTGGGACAGGCTTTTTGAGGTTCGCTTAATTTCACAATCTCGCCGCCCTCTGTACCTGCCATTGTAGCACGTGTGTAGCCCAAGTCATATAGGGCATGATGATTTGACGTCATCCCCACCTTCCTCCGGTTTGTCACCGGCAGTATTGCTAGAGTCCCCAACTTAATGATGGTAACTAGCCATAGGGGTTGCGCTCGTTATGGGACTTAACCCAACATCTCACGACACGAGCTGACGACAACCATGCACCACCTGTATTTCAGTTATCCGAAGATATAGGANAGCTCTCTCTGCTTGTAGGCACTAGGTTTCAGGTTCTTTTTCACTCCCCTTGCGGGGTTCTTTTCACCTTTCCCTCACGGTACTTGTTCGCTATCGGTCACATGTTAGTATTTAGCCTTAGGGGATGGGCCCCCTGTCTTCACAGCAAATTCCTCGTGTTCACTGCTACTTGCTCCCTAAAATATTTTTTCTTTTGTCTACAAGACTTTCACTTTCTTTGGTTCATTTTCCCAAATGATTTGACTGGAGAAAATATTTCTTGTTGGGTTGGGCTGTTTTCTTTTCGCTCGCCGCTACTGGGAAAATCGAGTTTTCTTTCTTTTCCTCCTGCTACTTAGATGTTTCAGTTCGCAGGGTCTTACTTCATTAAGCTATGTATTTACTTAATGATGACTGTGTCTTCCACAGCCGGGTTTCCCCATTCGGAGTCCTAGGGGTCATTGCTTTTTGTGAGCTTTCCCTAGTTTTCGTTCACTTACGTCCTTCTTCGTCTTCATGTGCCAAGGCATCCACCTGGCGCCCTTTCTTTCTTGACTGGAAATATTGTTTGCTATTTAGTTGTGAGCTTAAGCTGTGGGAGTTCAAAATCTTTGATTTTGAATTATTTTGAATTCTGTCATATTTATATGACAGAGGCAAAATAACGCCACGGGTTGTCTTTTGGGCAACCTCTTCAGTTTAAGTGGTTCAAATATTTTCAAATAGTAAAAACTTAATTTGAGTAACTTGATGTTTCTAATTAGAAAGCTTAAAGCTTCCTTGGTGAGGAGCCAACGTGTCGGCTCCTCGCTCTTAGAAAGGAGGTGATCCAGCCGCACCTTCCGATACGGCTACCTTGTTACGACTTCACCCCAGTTACTGACCCTACCTTCGACTGCTGCGTCCAATTNCCATATTATGGATATGTCTAGAGAAAAATCTTATAGGATGGAAGATACAATGGAGTGGTCAAAGAATATATGAAATATATGTAAAAAGTCTTTCCCCTAGGGGAAAAGACAAGTGTGGTCAATATCTTTACTATATGTGGACCACTTTTCGATAATAACTGTGGACCAATTTTCGGTTGACATTTACAGCAAACGGGTTTTCGTGAACAGGTGTTTATTTTTGTACTAAAAAAGAACTAGTCATTCGACCAGCTCTTAGTTTATTTAGCAACTTCCTACTCTACCGGGAGGTCACCCTCCGAGTACCATCGGCGTTAATGAGCTTAACTTCTGTGTTCGGTATACATAAATATGCCTTGATTTGGCATATTTATGCCGAAAACTTAGCCCGGTAGGGCGGAAGAGCTTTTGAAAAAAGCGGGTTTTCGTGTTAGGTGTATCCTGTTAATAAAAAAGAACTAGTCAATTGACTAGCTCTTAGANCGCTCACAGGCTTCGGGTATTGCCAACTTCCATGGTGTGACGGGCGGTGTGTACAAGACCCGGGAACGCATTCACCGCAGCATTCTGATCTGCGATTACTAGCAACTCCAACTTCATGCACTCGAGTTGCAGAGTGCAATCCGAACTGGGACAGGCTTTTTGAGGTTCGCTTAATTTCACAATCTCGCCGCCCTCTGTACCTGCCATTGTAGCACGTGTGTAGCCCAAGTCATATAGGGCATGATGATTTGACGTCATCCCCACCTTCCTCCGGTTTGTCACCGGCAGTATTGCTAGAGTCCCCAACTTAATGATGGTAACTAGCCATAGGGGTTGCGCTCGTTATGGGACTTAACCCAACATCTCACGACACGAGCTGACGACAACCATGCACCACCTGTATTTCAGTTATCCGAAGATATAGGGATCTATCTCTAAATCCTTCCGAAATATGTCAAGACTTGGTAAGGTTCTTCGCGTTGCTTCGAATTAAACCACATGCTCCGCTGCTTGTGCGGGTCCCCGTCAATTCCTTTGAGTTTCACACTTGCGTGCGTACTCCCCAGGCGGAGTGTTTATTGCGTTAGCTGCGGCACCCAGATTTACTCCAGACACCTAACACTCATCGTTTACGGCGTGGACTACCAGGGTATCTAATCCTGTTTGCTACCCACGCTTTCGTACCTCAGCGTCAGATAATGGCCAGAAAGTCGCCTTCGCCACCGGTATTCCTCCTAATATCTGCGCATTTCACCGCTACACTAGGAATTCCACTTTCCCTTCCATCTCTCAAGTTAAACAGTTTTAAAAGCTTACTATAGTTGAGCTATAGCCTTTCACTTCTAACTTTTTTAACCGCCTACGTACCCTTTACGCCCAATGATTCCGGACAACGCTCGGTCCTTACGTATTACCGCGGCTGCTGGCACGTAATTAGCCGGACCTTATTCGTATAGTACTGTCATTTTCTTCCTATACAAAAGATTTTTACAACCCGAAGGCCTTCTAAATCACGCGGCGTCGCTGCATCAGGGTTGCCCCCATTGTGCAAAATTCCCCACTGCTGCCTCCCGTAGGAGTCTGGGCCGTGTCTCAGTCCCAATGTGGCCGTACACTCTCTCAAGCCGGCTACTGATCGTTGCCTTGGTGGGCTGTTATCTCACCAACTAGCTAATCAGACGCAAGTCCATCTTACACCGCTAACACTTTGATTAATACTTCATGCGAAGTATTAATGTCATAGGGTATTATTCTCCGTTTCCAGAGGCTATCCCCTTGTGTAAGGCAGGTTACTCACGCGTTACTCACCCGTTCGCCACTAATCCATTCATCGTCATTCCGAAGAAGTCTAATGAGTTTCATCGTTCGACTTGCATGTGTTATGCACGCCGCCAGCGTTAATCCTGAGCCAGGATCAAACTCTCATGAAAAGTTTTATCTACATACATAATGTAGGTTAAAGTTTAATTCATAAGAACTTATTGATTCAAGCTCTTCTCATTTACACTGATCTAAATCAATGCGTGATTTAAATTTGTCCGTTTATTATATAAACGTTCATTGTTAAGGTTACTCAAATTAATTGCTTAAAGTTTAATTACTATTTAAATGTAGATAGTTTATTTTAACTATCTGGTTCATTGTCGCTTGTTAACGACAAGATATATAATACCACCTTTAAAAATGAATGTCAAATATTTTTTGATATTTTTTAATTATTTCAGTAGAATTTGCTATTTCTACTGAAGTGGCATTAAGTAGATTATACAACATATATAATAACATATCAAATGTTCTTTTTATTTGCTGTAATTAATATGTTACTACGTGCTTTTAGAAATGTCAAACTATTTCTAATTTTTTATTTTTAATTTGCATTAGTAATTTTTTTATATCTTGATTGTTTCTTTTGTTTATATTTTCCTTAATACTATATCAAGCAAAAAGGCACAAGCTATTTTGCTTGTGCCTTTTTGCTCGTTAAGTTTTTATCTACTTTTTTTATACCACCATCTGCTTTTATAAAGATTTTAATAATATATTTTCTTTATATTCTTTTATTTCATCTTCACTATTTGCTTGAAGATTGTTTACCAAGTATGGATCAGCTGATTTTTGTGGGAAAGATATACATTCTTCTGTTAGTTGATCAAATAGATATATATTTTCCATATTAATAAAAATCGGGATTTTCTTATTTGATACTATTGGATCTGATGAGGCAAACCTCATTACTATTACTTCCTTATTTTCTTTTAGCATATATCCATAGGTATCTGATCCCATGTATTCAACATTTTCAAATAAAACTTCCATTGAAGAATTCTCTTTATAGTAAAAATCTTCCGTTCTGATTCCTAGTAATATTGAATTGCTTTCATTTTTATAATTAATTAAATCTTTTGCTTTTGATGCTGGCAATTGAACTTTTTGACCAAATAAATCCACACAAAAACTTGATCCATCTCTATATAGAGAAGTTTTTATGATATTCATTTTTGGAGATCCTATAAATTCTGCTATGAACCTATTTCTCGGACGATAGTAGAGGTTTAGGGGCGTATCAAATTGAACTAGCTCACCTTGGTTTAGTACAGCTATCCTATCTCCCATTGTCATTGCCTCTATTTGATCGTGGGTTACATATATAAACGTCGTATCAAGTTCATGGTGGAGTCTTACTATTTCTGTTCTCATTTCAACTCTTAGCTTTGCGTCTAAATTTGATAAGGGCTCGTCTAATAAAAATACTTTTGGATTCCTTACCATAGCACGCCCCAAAGCCACTCTTTGTCTTTGTCCCCCTGATAGTTGTGCAGGTTTTCTATCTAAAAGATCTTCAAGTTGCAAGGTCCTCGCTATTTCTTCTACTTTCTGGTTAATCGTATTCTTGTCTACTTTTTGCATTTTTAGAGCAAATCCCATATTATCTCTTATGGTTTTATGTGGATATAGGGCATAGGATTGAAATACCATTGCTATATCTCTATCTTTAGGACTTACCTTATTCATCCTTACATCATCAATATATAAGTCACCTTTGGATATAGATTCAAGACCTGCTATCATCCTAAGTGTAGTTGATTTACCGCATCCAGACGGGCCAACTAAAACAATAAATTCCTTATCATTGATATCAAGATTTATATCCTTCGCTCCTTCAAATCCATTCTCATAAATTTTATATACATGTTCTAATTTTACTCTTGCCATATTCTAACCCTTTACTGCTCCTGTCGTTAATCCTTTTACCATGTTTTTTTGAGCAAACATAAATATTATTAGTGATGGTATCATACAAACTACAACACCTGCTATCATTAATAGCATGGACTGAGAGTCTGCTGAATTTAACATGGATATACCTATTTGAACTGTTCTATATCTATCAGTTCCTGTTATAAGTAGTGGCCACATGTACATATTCCAAGCTCCCAAAAATGACTGCACAGCCAGAGCGCCTATTGTAGGCTTTGAAAGCGGTATTAGTATACCAAATATGAATCCTAAGTCACTGGCTCCATCCATTTTGCTTGCCTCATATATTTCCATTGGAAAAGATTTAAATGCTTGCCTAAATAGGAATATTCCCATAGCGCTTGTGAGGTATGGAGCTACCAAGCCAAAAAAGGAATCTTGGAATCCCCAAGCTGATATCATAAGGAAATTTGATATTATGGTTGTTTCGCCAGGAATCATTGTCGTTGCCATTATTATTGCAAATAAAAGGCCCTTTTTTCTAAAGTTAAGAAAATGGAGGGCAAAAGCCGAAAAGATAGCTGTAATCATCTGAAGTAGTGTTATGATTACAGATACAATAAGGGAGTTTATAATGTATCCCTCTATTGGAGCGATTTTGAATACGTCCTTATAATTGTCCAAGGTTGGATTTGCAGTGAAAAACGTCTTATTGTACAGCTCATAGCTTGGTTTTACACTCATGACGAAGGCATAGATTATAGGGAATAAGACAAATATTACTACTATTATGTTTAATACAAGCCTGATAGCTCTAGTTTTATTTATGCTTTTTTCTTTATGGTTAGTATCATTCGTTAATGTTTTTAATGGCATCATATTATTACTACTTGCTTGCATTTCTATCTCCATTTGATCTAAAGGCTATGATTGTAAGAATCATAACTATTATAAATAAAACTAC
The DNA here is from genome assembly GCF_900128425.1 of Anaerococcus urinomassiliensis. NCBI lineage: Bacteria > Bacillati > Bacillota > Tissierellia > Tissierellales > Peptoniphilaceae > Anaerococcus > Anaerococcus urinomassiliensis. The sequence continues at coordinate 1,982,051 of NZ_LT635782.1, read as the reverse complement.
TGATTCTGCAGAAGCATATCCGTACCTATAGTTCATGAATGCATTTTTGTATATGTCATGAACTATAACATTTGTCGCTTCTCCTGGTCCACCTTGAGTAAGTAGCTTTATTTGTCCGAACGATTGAAATGCATTAATAATATTTGTAACTACAACAAAAAACATTATAGGTCTTACAGATGGTAGGGTAACATGGATAAATTGATTTGGACCATTTGCCCCATCTATGGAGGCCGCTTCGTATAAACTATCATCTATACCTGCAAGGCCTGATGAAAAGTACAAGAAGTTCATACCAGAATTAAGCCATGCTGTTAAAATACCAACACTTATAAGCGCCCACTTTGGATCAGCTAACCAATTAATATTTGTTTTAAGTAATACATTTAGGATTCCAACAGATTGATTTAACATAACCTTGAAAACCAAGGCCATTCCTGATGATGCAATGGCTATAGGAAGAGAGTAAGCTGCCGAAAAAAGTCTAATTCCTGGAAAGTTAACCCTGCACAGTAAAGCTGTAGCAAAACCAATTAAAACCCCAAATAATACCACAATAAGAACATATATTAAGGTCACTTTAAGACTGTTCCAGAAGGAAGCTGAAGATAATAGATCCGAATAGTTCTCTAGGCCAATAAATAGTGTATTGGACCCCATATTATCCGTAGTGTACAGACTACGAATAATAGTCTGTACGAATGGATAAAAAACAAATATTACTAATAGAGCCAATGCAGGAAGCATATATAAGTAGGCTTTATTGTCATATTCTTTCATTATTTATTAACCTTATTATAAGATTCTAGGGCTTGATCAATTTCTTTTGCCATAGCAGCACTTGCATCTTCTGGGCTAATGTTTCCATTTAGCATCTCTTCAATATTTTTTTCCATTATTTGACGAGATTCTTGGAACACTGTCGCTAATGCTCCTTGGTCATCTGGTGTAGAGTCATGTAATTGGTCGATAGCTGTTTCAAATTGTGGAGATTTTTTAATTAATTCTTTGAATTCATCAGTATCAAGTACACCCTTATTTACTGGGAAATAACCTGTATTTGCATTCCAGTATGTTTGAGAATCTACACTTACAAGGAATTTTACAAAATCCCATGTAGCGTCCATCTTATCTTTATCACCTGAATCAAGAGCATATAAGGAGGCTCCACCAATGGATACGCCGTGGTTATCACTAGCCTTTACCCCTGGAAAATATGCAGTACCTACTTCAAATCTATCTCCTACTTCTGATAGGATTTGAGTAAGTGAAGCTGTTGATGCAAAAGTCATAGCACTAGTTCCGGCATTAAATTCTGGGCCACCACCTTGTTTACCAACATTTGGCGCTATACCACTATCTTGGAGGTCTTTCCATGCCTTTAAAACATTTGTAACCCCACCATTTTCATCAAACACTGATTTTGTTGGATTAGCCTTTCTACCATTTTCATTATCGAAAATATCTAGTCCTTGTTTGCTCATGAATTGTTCAACCCACCAACCATATACACTCATTGATATAGGCATTTCTGTTACGCCTGAGTCTAATAATTTTTGTCCCACTTCTTTCATCTCTTCTAGAGATTTTGGAACTTCTACTCCAGCCTTATCAAACATATCTTTGTTGTAGTATAAAAGAGGTGTAGATGAGTTAAACGGCATTGAGTTTAATTTTCCATCTACTGTGTAATAAGCTAGAAGATTATCTTCAAGTTGGCTAGTATCAAACTTTTCTTCATCAATAAAATCTTGCATTGGTTTTATTAGGCCAGAGTCAATCATGTATCTGGTACCTAGGTCAAAGACTTGAACTAGATCAGCTCCTACATCCTTACCTGATGCTGAAGATCTAAGCTTTGTTAAAGCATCATCGTATTCCCCTTGAAATTCTGCTTTTACAAAATACTTGTCTTGAGAATTGTTATACTCCTCAACAAGATGATCAATAGCATCATTTAGATTTCCACCCATAGAGTGCCAAAATACTATGGTTGTTCTTCCATCTTGGCTAGAAGTTTTCTTATCATCCTTTGCATTAGTTTCACTACTTGTAGCTCCACCATCCTTTGGTGTGTCTGTTTGCTTGTCATTACGTCCTGCACAAGAGGCAAGTGTAACAAACATTAAAATTAGCATTAGTCTACTAACAAATTTTTTTAACATGGTTCCTCCAATAAGTTTTATTACCTTTGCATTATAGGATAGCTATGTTAAAAATATTTATATTATTTGTAAATTTTACGTAAATTTAGTTGACTATATTTTTTGATAATTTGTATAAAACTAATAACAGATTTACTTGCCTATAAATTCACAGACTCTATCAGGATAATCCGTTATAAGTCCGGTGGGATTCATTTCCAGATATTGGCTGTAATCATAATCAGAAACCCCAAACCAAATATTTAGTCCAATATTATTTTCTGCACATTTTTCCGCTACTTCTTTTGTCACTGTAAAATTTAATGGATGATAGTATTCCATACCCAGATTTTTCACATAATTCCACGGCTCATATAGTCTTGAGGATTCTAGAACTCCACATTTTATATTGTCATCAAGTTCCTTAAATCTTATTAGTGAGTTGTGATTAAAGGATGAAATAATTATCTTTTCCTCCAAACCATATTCCTTGATAAGTTCATAAACTTTCTCCTCAATACCTGGATAATCTATAATAGATGTTTTTAGTTCGATATTTGTGATGATGTCATAATCTTTGGCAAAGTCAAAATACTCTCTTAGAGTCAATATCCTTTGGATTTCACAATCCGGATAGTTCTTAGATGCATTTAGATCTTTTAGCTGATCTAAAGTTTTTTCGCCTACTAAACCTGATCCATCGGTGGTTCTTTCCAAGGTCTCGTCATGGATTATTACTAATTGTCCATCTTTTGATAGATGGACATCAAATTCTATGCCACTTGCTCCTGCTTCAAGTGCTTTTTTGAAAGCTAACATAGTATTTTCTGGATATTTTCCTTTAAAGCCTCTATGGGCAAAATTTATCATAATTTCCTCCTAAATTTTTAATGCAATGTTAGTACACAAACATTATAATGAATCTATGTAAATTTTATATTAAATGGACAAATCTTTTATACTATTATATAATTTAGTCTAATATTATGATAAAGGATATATAATGACTAACAATAATTTTTCAAAAAAAGACGGCTTTACAAGTAAATTAGGATTTACCCTCGCTTCTATCGGCTCTGCTGTAGGTATGGGTAATATTTGGCGATTCCCTGTTATGGTTTCTCTTTGGGGAGGTATGAGCTTTTTGTTGCCTTATTTCTTTTTTGTAATCCTCATCGCCTCTACTGGTGTTATTGAGGAGTTTGCCCTAGGAAGGCTTACAGGTTCTGGGCCTGTTAATGCCTTTGGATTTGCAACTGGTCAAAAGGGAAAGGAAAGTATAGGAAAAAAATTGGGAATAATACCCGTTTTGGGCTCTCTAGCTCTTGCTATTGGCTATACTGCTGTCATGGGTTGGATTTTTAGATATAATTACTTAGCCATAAATGGTACATTGACAAATTTTGCTGACGATAATTATATGATTGGCATGACTTTTAACCAAACAGCTTCTGCTTTTTCTAATAATTTCTGGATAATTGTAGCTGGTATTTCCTCTATGATTATAATGTCTTTTGGTATTGCCAAGGGTATTGAGAGGGCGAATAAATTTTTGATGCCTATTTTATTTATCATGCTACTTGGCCTTGCCATATATATTGGCCAAAATCCTGCCGCATCAAAGGGATATCAATATATTTTCAACTTGAACACAGAGAAGCTAGCAGATCCCAAACTTTGGGTCTTTGCCTTTGGCCAGGCATTCTTCTCCCTTTCTATAGCTGGTAATGGATCTGTAATCTACGGATCTTACCTATCTAAGGATGAAGATATACCTTCTTCTGCTAGAAACATTGCATTTTTTGATACTTTGGCAGCACTTTTGGCAGCTTTCGTTATTATCCCAGCTATGGCTATTGGTTCAGCTGACATTAATGAGGGTGGGCCTGGTCTTATGTTTATTTACTTGGTTGGTGTCTTTAATAAGCTTCCAGCAGGTAGGATTTTGATGGTTATTTTTTATCTTGCAGTTCTTTTTGCAGGATTTTCGTCAATAATCAACCTATACGAAGCTCCAGTAGCCTATGTCCAAGAAAGATTTGGATTTAATAGAAAAAAAGCTTCTTTTGTTATAAATGCAATAGGAATTATTTCAGCTATTTTTGTCCAAGGAATTGTTGGCTCTTGGATGGATTTTGTTTCTATAGTTATAGCTCCACTAGGTGCCCTTCTTGCAGGCATCATGTTCTTTTGGATTTTGGATAAGGATATGGCACTCGGTGAGGTTAACAAGGGTCGCAAAAAGCCAATTTCATCTTACTTTTATCCTATTGGCAAGTACCTATATTGCCTACTAAGCCTCCTTGCCCTAGTTTTGGGTATAACTTTTGGGGGTATTGGTTGAAATAGTAAGCACATTAAAAGAGACCCACTAGTAAAACTAGCTAGGTCTCTTTTTCATCTTACATTATTGCATTTCTTAAGTCTTTTAGAGCTTCTCTTGCTACATCCATAGCCTTTTGCATAGCATCTTTACTTGTCATATCAACGCCTGCTTTTTTAAGAACATCTATTGGGTATTCGCTTTCTCCTGCTTTTAGGTAGTTTAGGTAAGCCTCTCTGTCCTCATCTGTTCCTTTTAGGATTTTTTGGCTAAGTGCTACTGCAGACATAAATCCTGTTGCGTATTGGAATACATAGTAGAACATATAGAAGTGTGGGATTCTTGACCATTCTGTTGAGATATATTCGTCAACATCTATGTCCTTGCCAAAGTAATCACGGTTTAGGTCACCGTAGATTTTATCAAGTCTAGCTGCTGGGATTGGTTCTCCATTTGCTACTAATTTGTTTACTTCATGTTCAAATTCTGCAAACAATGTTTGTCTAAAGACTGTTGATTTGAATTGGTTTACAAAGTAGTTTAGTAGGTAAGCAGTTTCTTCTTCGCTTTGACTATTCTTTAGCATGTAGTCAAGAAGTAATAGCTCGTTTGTGGTTGATGCAATCTCTGCCAAGAAGATTGAATATGAACCGTAGATATATGGTTGGGTCTTTCTTGTGTAGTATGAGTGCATAGAGTGGCCAAGTTCGTGAGCTATGGTAAATACATCGTTTATTGTGTTTGTGTGGTTTAGTAGGATGTATGGTTGGGTGTCATATGAACCTGATGAGTAAGCTCCAGATCTTTTGCCTTCGTTTGGCATAACGTCAAACCATCTTTGTTCAAAGCCTTTTCTGGCAACTTCAACGTATTCTTCGCCTAGTGGTTTGATTGCTTCAAGGACTATGTCACGAGCTTCATCAAATTCTATCTTTCTATCGTAATCTTTTACTAGTGGCACGTAGATGTCGTGGAATCCAAGATCATCTACTCCTAAAAATTCCTTACGAAGTGTAGTGTAGTCTCTGTGGATATCCATATTGTCGTGAACTACTTCAATAAGGTTGTCATATATTGCTTCATCAAGGTTATTTGAAGATAGGCTCATTTGGCGAGCAGAGTCGTATTTTCTAAGTTTTGATTCGATATTATGGCTAGTAATTTCCCCATCTAGTAAAGAAGCAGCTGTGTTTTCAAATTGCTTGTAAACTTTATAATATGTTTCATAAACTTTGCGTCTTAAGTCACGATCTTTGTCTTCTTCAAGTGTTGTGAAGTTTGCATCGGAAAGTTCGATTTTTTCGCCATCTTTTTCTACGGATGGGAATTTTATATCAGCATTAGAGAAAATCATATAAGTTGATACAGGGTTTTCAGCTAATTTTGAGAAGCTTGCTATAACTTTTTCTTCGTTTTCGCTTAATACGTGGTCTTTGCTTCTAAACAAGTCTTCAAAGTAGTGGTCATAGATTTTTAATTCTTCTTTTTCACCAAGCATTTTCTTTATGTCTTCATAGTCAGCAGATAAGATTTCAGGTGTAATAAATGATAATTTTTCAGAAATTTCTGCCCCTGCTATAGATGATGTTTGGCTCATTTCTTGGTAGGTGCTATTAGCAGTATCTTCATCTGATCTTAAGTGACCATAAACTGCTGCCTTGTAGAATTTTCTCATTAGCTTTTCATAATCTTTTAGGAAAGCTAAAAGTGTATCAGCATTTTCTGTGATTTTACCCTTATAGTCTGTAAGTTTATCTGCAAGCTCTCTCGATTCTTTGACTTCGCTATAGTAATCTTCATCACTTTTATAGATTAAGGAGGTGTCCCACTTTAATCTTTCATCAATTTCATTTCTTTTCATAAATTCTCCTTTTTAAGCCTTTTATTTTTCTATATCAATCCTAGATCCTTGGTCTATTGGATCGTTTGTTGTCCTTGCTAATAATATCCTATTTTCCATCTTAATATCAGGAATATAACCTATATCCATGTCCCTGCCATCTACCCTAGCTACTACTGGTCTAGTTTTAATGCCATAGACATCAAGTAAGCTTGGCAGATGCTTATTCTCTATATCTATCCTCGCCTTTATGGCTTGGTCGATACTTCCTGGAACTTCCGTTTCTGGCGCTTCTATCACCTCTCCCAGCCTTTCAACCGTTGGCTTTATATTGTCAACAGAATTTCTAAATACCAAATAGTCAATAAGGCCCATAAATTTGTTAAATAGATAATAGGCGCTGTAGGTGTCTCCGTTTGACTGGCCAACCATGCTTACCAATAGCATTTGCCCTGATTCTGAATCTATCACATCATAGGCTACAGTTGAGCTAATACCTACAAAGCCTACAATAGGTCCGAATTCCCTTTCTACAAATTCGTCATTTCTATTGTAGGATAGATATGTAGAATATCCTCCAGGTATTTGCACTGATTGCATTAAGGAAATGCCTATTTGTGTATCGCCAACTTTGGTATCGACAATGTTTCCAAGACTTTTTGACGGGTCTAAAGACTTACCGCTACTGCCCTTGCCATAGTGCTCTTCAAAGTCTATCTTGTCTTTATTATCCTCACTATGCGTATCTTTCCTATCATCATCACTTGCTGGAACATAGGTGATTTTGGGCATAGTTACATCATCAGAGATTTGTTCTTTCTTGTTAAATTTCTCCTCAAATTCAGACCTGGATTCAAAGTCACACGCTGATAAGGTAAGTACAAGAGATATGATAATTAGTATTCTTTTCATATGTCACCCTAATAAGCTGATTTTAATCCAATTCTAATCAAAAATACAATCAAAACAACCATTGCTGCTAGTGATACAAGTCTCACACCAGATGAAAGCTCTCTGTTTACTACTGGGAATATGCCAGATAATATGAGGCCTGCAAAAAGTCCTCCAAAATGGCCAAGTATGCCAACATTTGGACTTATAAATGAATAAATCACGTTTATGGCTATAACTGATAAGAAGCTTGCGCCAAAACTTGATAAAACTGCATCATTTTTGTAATTTAGCATGATTCCTAGTGCTAAGCCAAACATTCCGTAAAGGGAAGTTGAAGCACCAGCAGAAACTGTTCCATCTGATCCAAAAGCAAAACTAACTAAGTTACCAACTATACCAGAAATAAGGTAGATTATTAGAAAATTCTTGCTACCATAAAGCATTTCAAAAGTTGGACCAAGTTGATACAAAAAGTACATATTAAATAAAATATGCATCAATCCTATGTGGATGAAAGAAGCTGTAAAGAGTCTCCACCACTGGCCAGCTGCTATATATGGCTTAAATACAGCACCAAAACGCACCAAATTTGCTGTGTTTTCAGTGCCACCACTTAGGGCCATTATAACAAAAACTAGAATATTTATAATGATAAGAGCTCTCGTCACTTTACTTTCTCCAAGTTTTTTAAAATAATTCATAAAAATACTATACTACTTAACAAGCCTTACTAAAGGGCAAAAGGCCTTATAAATATGTAGCCAATACCTTATCCCTTAAAGACTCGTCTACGTCCTTAGCCAAGGCTCTAATCCCTTCTCTTATTTGTTTGTTGTCAAAGTCATCTGAGAGTTTATATTTAAAAATCATATCAAAGTTTTCCCTCTGACCTATCTCCTTGCCATCAGCATCTTCCAAAAAGATAATTTTGAGGTTTGGATTGTAAGATTTGGCTAATTTGCTTACATTGATGGAGGAAGCACCATCAAATTGGTCTACGTTTTCACCAAGTATCAATAAATCGTAATTATTAATCATTGATACAAAGTCTATTTTTTCCATAACTATATCCATGGACTTAGAAATCTTGGCCCTAAAAAATGTATAAAGGGCCCAAGCTACTCCACCGCCAGAGCCAAGTGATGGGAAGTCTACAGAATCAATTCCTAGGGTCTTCTCGATTACTGCCTTGAAATTTTTACATCCCTTGTATAAAAAGGCTATGTCCTCTATACTTGCTCCTTTTCTATAAATTCTGCTTTCCAAAAATGAATTATCACCAAATAAAGTTGTATCAGAACTTGTAGCTATGGTTATATCCTTTTGGTAAATCCTACGGTCAATATTTGAAATATCTAGTCTGTGGACTCTTTCCATATTGCTTGCAATCGGGTTAAGTTCGTTGTCATCTTGGTCATAAAACCTAACTCCAAGGGCATATAACATACCCATGCCCAAATCATTGGTTGCCGTATCTCCAATGCCTATTAGTAGTGAGTCGGCTCCTTGATTGAGCCCATCAACTATCATCTCTCCAAAACCAAGAGAAGATGAGTTCATAACATCAAGTTCTTCTTTGTATAATAAACGAAGACCAGAAGATTCAGCCATTTCCATAACAGCATAGTCGTCCTTGACAACATATCTAGCAGTAATTACTTCGTTTTTTGGATTATGTACATTTACATACTTGTAGGTTCCATCTATGAGGGCTTTCATAGCCTCAACAGTACCCCTGCCACCATCTAGAAATGGCATAACCTTAGCATCTTCGCCAAGTTCTTTTTGAAATATATTGCCTATTTCTATTGAATTTTCATAATATTTGATTGAATCAATTGCTAGTAAAGTTTTCATATTTCCTATTATTCTCCCTACTTCTTATATTACCCGAAAAAAAAAAGTTCTTAATTAAATTGATGAAAACTTTACAAATTCAAGCTTTTTTATTATAATGAATCTGAAAGTTAAGAACTTTCGCTGTTTAACTCATGAAATCTTATACAGATTTCGCCCATCAAAGACCATTGCGAGCACGTAATGGTTTTTTGTTTGGCAAAATTAGATTTCACCCTCGTAAATTTCCCCAACCAAATAAAGTGATCCGCACCAAATGATTAAATCCTTTGGGCCTGCTATTTCTTTCGCATAATTATACGCCTTCTTATTATCCTCTATAGCTATAACTTTAGGAAACTTCTCTTTTACGATTTCTCTTAATTCACGAATTTCAAAGGCTCTCGGGCTATCAATACTTGTTATTATAAGTTCATCTGCGATCTCTGTTAGCCTATCTATTATGTATGCATATTCCTTATCCTTAAGGACTGAAAAGCCTACTATTAACCTTTGATAGTTAAAAGTATTAAGCGACTTGATAAGAGAGTCTATGGCATCCCTATTGTGGCTGCCATCTACTAAAACCCTTGGATTTTGACTAATCAAGCTCAATCTACCAGGGTTTTTCGCCTTATAAATCTCTTCTTTTATAGTTTTTTCATCTAAGTTGAACTCATCTTTAAAATAATCCAAGACCATAAGGCTAAGGCTAGCATTGTAGATCTGATGGATTCCTAGCAAGGATATCTCCACGTCCTTATAATTTCTGAAGTCAAAAGCATTTGTTGTATCATCACTTTTCTTAATCACTACTTCGTCTTTAGAAAAAGTGAAAAGTTTACTACGACACTCATCGGCCTTTGCTTTTATGACCTTAGACACAGAATTTTCTTGAGGATAGAGGAAGACTTGCGATTTTTCCTTTATTATGCCCGCTTTTTGGTAGGCGATTTCTTCTAAGCTATCTCCCAAAATTTCCATATGATCTTTGGATATGCTTGTTATGACACATGCCAGTGGATTTTTGACAATATTTGTAGAATCCAAAAGACCACCCAAGCCTGTTTCTACAATGGCAATATCGACATTCTCCTCATAAAAATACAAGTACATCATTGCTGTTAGTATCTCAAAATATGTCAGATAATAGCCTTTTTTGTCCAAATCGTCTATGTAATTTTTTAATTTATTGATTAAATTTAGAAAGTCGCTATCAGAAATAGCTTTGCCATTAATGGCTATATTCTCATTGATTTCTTTTATATATGGTGATGTGAAAGTCCCAACCTTGTATGACTTGGCCAAACAAGCGCTAATCATCTTTGTCGTAGAGCCTTTGCCATTGGTTCCTGCTATGTGGATTACTTTTATTTTATCTTGTGGATTGTCAAATCTATCCAGCAAGAGCCTTATCTTTTCTAGACTGTGGATGCCCTTAGAATTTCTCCTGTTTAGGACAAATTCTTTTGCTTGATTAATATCTTCCAAAACTTCTCCTATCTATTTTGGCCAATATTTTTCTATAATGATTTTTGATTGGTCATAATATACTTATTATATCTTATAGATTTTTCCTTATTTTAGGAGTCATTCTCCTTATTATATGTGGCTATAACCTAAGTGTTTCTTTTATTTTTTAGCTTTATTATATCTATATTAATTTTAACATAAATTTATGCAAACAAAAAAGCTTAAGACGGGAAACTTAAGCTTTTACTCTATGTGAAAATATATACGGGATTATCTTTTTACTTAATTGATGCGTATTCGATTGTGTATTCTACTGGGTATTCTGCTCCGTCTTTTGTTACGCCTGTAACTTTAACTTGAAGTTTTGTACCTGGTTGGAAGTTCATTCCTTTACCGAATGTGATTGATTTTACCCAACCTTTTAGACTTTGGTCGATGTATGCATCATTTCTTACTTCGCCTGTTTGAAGGTCTGTTACGCTAACTTTAGCATTTGTTAAGTCAAAGTTTTCGCCAAACATTAGTGATAGGCTAGAATTTTCTGAGTGGAACTCGCTTATTGCAGTTTGTCCTGGATAAGCATATACTAAATCTTCGTTTTCGCCATCGTATTCGTTGTTGTTAACATACATTGCTGAGTATTCTTCAGCTAACCCAAATCCTACTACTGTTTCTGCTGGATTTAGTACCCATCTTCTGTGTCCAACTTCAGCTTGGTTCCTTTCACCAAGGTCATCTCTTAAGTATCCTATTACTGATTCTAGTAGACCATAGTTTGATGCTAGGTTTGAGTTTGCAGCACCATTGCAAGCTAGTTGGTAGATGTTTGAATCAAGTCCACTAATTTCTTCTGGGTTATGGCTCATTTCATCATTTAATCTGTTTACTAGTGATGCAGCTTGTGCAGCTTGTGCTTGGTTTTGACCTATTATTAGTTCGTTTTTGATACCTGATGCAAATCTTGCTGTGTTTACAATGTGAAGAGCATCTTCTTGTGCCACTTGAGAAAGTGCGCCAAGAGTCATGTTGTTAAGGTCAAGATTTGTCCATTCGCTAAATATTTCATCACTTTCTTGGTTGATTAAGTTTAGTCCAAATACTTCAACTGTGTCGTTTGCTTTTGTTTGGTAGTTTTTCCAGTATGATCTTATTTCTTCTATAGTTGGGCTAGCAACTGTTAGTCCAGACGCATTGTTTTCTTTTGTTTCATTTACTACTGGTGCTTCTTCTTTGATTTCTACTGGTGTTTCTTCTGTTTCTTCTTCTACTTCTTTGATGATTTCGTTATCTTCGTTTACTGTAACTTCTTCTTCGATTACTGCTGGTGCAGATATTACAGCTTCTTCTATTACTTCTGGAGCTTCTTTATTAGCTTCAACTTCATGTTTTTCTTCTGCTAGATAAGCTACTGCTTTATCATCTTCTATTTCTTCTTCTATGTATGCGTATTCTTCTTTGTCTGCTCCTACGAAAACTTCGTATGCGTCATCGTAAGCTGGTGCTTTTTCTTCTACTTTAGCTTCTTCTATAGAATCTTCTTCATTAACTGTGCTAACTTCTTGATAAACTACTTCTTCTTCAGTAGTTTCTTTTTTAGCTTCTTTTGCTTCTTCCGCTTTTTCAGCTTCTTTAAGTTCTAAAGTTTGTGGAATTAGATAAGATTTCTTATTTTCTTTGTTTTCTTTATTTTCTGTATTTTCTTCTTCAAATGAAACTTTGGTTGTCTTTGGTGTTTTTATATTTGCAAGGGAAACTTCACTTTCTGTTTCTTTTTGTGCTAGGTTGATATTTTCTGTTGTATTTGCTTCTTTTGATTCACATGCTGTTGATGTGAGTATTGCTAGTATTAATGCTAATGCTTTTAATTGCTTTTTCATATCTACCTCCCGTTATATTTCCCCGTTGTCTATTGTGTCTTTATTATAGGTCCAAGCTTCAAGCATGATTTTTTTCAAATTTCATTTTATATTCCTGAGCTTTTCGCTTGCATTTATCTTGATTACATTATAGGCTGGGCTAATGACCTAGATTTTTTTCGAATTTCACTTTTTAAGCTTGGGAGGCTGGCATAAAAATAGCTGGAAGAAGTCGGTGTTTTGCCTACTTCTTCCAGCTAGCCTTTTCGAATTATATTTAAATTCTTTTATTTACTATTGTTTTTTGTGTATTTTCTTTTAAATTTAAATCCATAGTTTCTAGGTGTTTGTAGTAGGAATCTACAAAATTCTTGCGGCTCTTCTCAAGTGATCTTTGGCCCTCTTCGCTTTTTGTTTGATAGTGGATTATTTCTGGATTCTCAGCATCTCTGATTCCAACTACATCTTCTCTAAGAGAGGGGAAGAATTCTTTCATGAGCATATTTTGTCTACCAGTATTTTCTACACGAGCTTGGTAGATAAGGCAGGATTCTGTTTTTCCAATAAGTCTGCCCGTCTTTACCCTGTATTTACCTTCTTGAGTTCTTATATCAAAGGAATGGCCACTCATAGACGACCTTCTAGAGCCACTAATCTCTTTGATTTGATTAATAAAAGCATCTTGGCTTTGGAAATTTTTCATCAATTGTCCCCAATATTTATCAAATATTTTGCCCAAAGATCTCTGAAAGCTTCTAAAGGTTCATCATAGACTACAAGCTTTAGTAGGGTTTCTTCGTAAGGATTTGAAATGTTGTACTCATAGAGTCTGGCATTTCTTAGCTTATAATCCATAAAGATTAGATAATCCCTTTTCCTCCTAGCTGGGGTGGAAAGTTTGTCAAACCAAATATCTCTATTTTTCAATACATAGGAAATAAAGTATAGGGTTATAAGTCTAGACCTTGTGATCTGGCTAATCTTTCCTTTTTCTATGATAGCATTTAAGTTTTCGTGCCTAATCTTTGTTTCCTTTAATAGATTATCCAAGGCTTGGATTTGATCATCTGGCAATTTGCTATCTTCTCTTAGAATCAAGGCATCTTCGTTGTACAAGTAGGTTAGTAGTGAAGATAATCTTTTTTCTGAAATGTATATAGAATCATTCTCGATTTTTGTTATTTGAGGGATAGTTTTAACGTAGGCAAAATCGCTATATCCTTCCCCAGTACCTAGGATTGGAACGTCGTCTTTATCTTCGTAAAAGGTGCTTCTTAGAGTTATTTTCTTTTCTCCACCTTCAGGATTGGCTGGCAGTGTATAGCTGGTAAAAGGATAGTAAGTTTTTTCCTCTCCAGTTTCTTCGGACCTAAAAACAAAAGGATCTTCTCTTTTGAGTATAATATCCTCATCACTTTTGTAAAAAATATCTACCTTACCCATGGAAAAGTATTCAGCATTTGTAGTAGTTCCATCGTCATTTCCGTATTTTACATTGGAAAAGGCAGCAATTTCAGCGGACAAACTTTCATCTATGCTATTAAAAGTAGATATAAATTCTTTGAGTATAGTCCTGTTTTTATTTTCGCTTACCAATTCTTTGTAGTAGGATATTATGTTATGGATCAGAGTGTCATCAACTTCTGGCACATTTTTATAATCATTTAGATAATTATCAAGAGAGTTTTGTAAGATAATTGTGTTAAAATTAGTATCCTTTTTCTCATAGCTAATCTTTTTGTTAGCTTCTTCATGGTAAAGATAATTAGCGCGCATATAAAAACTCATTGGATTATCTGGGAAGTGTTTGAGAGCTATGTATATGAGAGTTTCCTTGCTATCCCAAATATTTAGGCCAGTTTCTTCCAAGACCTTCATCAAAAATCCCTCAAGCTCCTCCAGGCTCATCCCTAGACCAAAGGCATATATGAACATCTTATCACGACTTATAACATTGGCCTTTAGGTCCTTTCTTATTTGAGTCTTCTTCCAAATTTTCCTATCTTCTTTTTTGTAATCCAAGGATCCGTAAACTTCGTTTTTTGAATCTCCTGGTGCCAAGCCCTTTTCCCTAAAAAGTTCAATAACTAGCGTGGCAAGCTTTTCTAAATCTTCGTTTTTCTCATTGGCCTCAATAGAATCGAATATAAGAGTTGAAACTTCCCCTATATCTTCCTTAATATCCAACCTATCCTTATATTTTAACAACAAAAAGTTGATTATATACTTATAAAAAGGAATTTTTTTCCTAAGCGATATGGTATTATTAGCACCAATTGCAATGGACTCTATGTTTAGATATTCTCCAGAACTGATGTTTTTTTGCCATTCAAATTCATTACTTTCGATAATTGTTGTTTCCCCTGAAAAAATTCTAGCTCCCATCTCTACTCCCCGTTAACTATATATATTCGTAAGTCTTATCAAATTCATCCTTGTCGATTAGGTTGAAATCGACTGATATTATCTTATTTCCCACTTTTTTCACACCATATATCAAGATCAAATCATCTTTCTTGGCTGTAAGAAAGGTCCCCCGTAGATTTGCCTTGTAAAAAGAATCTGCTAAGTCAGGATTTATCATAAGTTTTTTCGTCTTAAGCAAGTATTTGATATTCACATCCTCAACATCCCCATAAGTCCAGCTTAAAACCTCCTGAGGATACTGGATAAAGTCATCCCCACCTATATGTATGTGATTGGATAAAAATCTATCTCTAGTATTTGGATAGGGCATATTAGAACTATCAATCTTAACGTAATCTCCAGCATAAGCAAGCTCTCCGACTCGGGCGGCCTCTATAGAAAAAACTTCATAATAGTCATCATGCTTTATTAATTTCCCAGATGCGATAAGCTCATCTTCCAAAGGGTTTTCTCTTCCCAACTCAAAAGCCTTAACGCAAACATTAAATTTTTTAACTTTTTTCATCTCAGCCTCATAATAATAGTTAATTACTATGCTTTATACCTACATTTTACCTTAAACTTTAATAAAGTACTGTAATTTAATATATAAATATATATAAAAAGGGTATTAAATCTTTGTAGGAGGAAATAAAGTCTATTTTAGTTTGACTTTTAATTTAGAATGATTATAATAATTAGTATAAATAATAAAAATAAAGGAGATTATTATGGCATTTATTGGTAAAACACTTCCAGAATTTAATTTAGACGCTTACGATCCAAAAAAGGACGAATTTATAACAATTTCAAACGAAGATTTAAAGGGAAAATGGACAGTACTACTATTCTATCCAGCTGACTTTACTTTCGTTTGCCCAACAGAACTAGAAGATCTTCAAGATAATTATGCTGCTTTACAAGAGCTTGGAGCAGATGTTTACGGTGTTTCTGTAGATACTCACTTCGTTCACAAGGCTTGGCATGACAACAGCGAGCGAATTAGCAAACTTGAATATCCACTAATTTCTGACTCTAACAAAGATTTAACAAGAGAACTTGATATCCTTGATGATTCAGGAAAGGCTCTAAGGGCTACATTCGTAATCGACCCAGAAAACGTGATCCAAACAGTAGAAATAAATGCTGATGGTATCGGACGTAAGGCTGATGTTAACATCAACAAAGTTAAAGCTGGTAAATACATTGCGAATCACCCAGGTGAAGCTTGCCCAGCTAAATGGGAAGAAGAAGGCGATGATATCCTAACCCCAGGTCTTGACCTTGTAGGTAAACTATAAGATTTGAGGATTTATAAATAAATGTTAGATCAAAATTTAAAAACCCAGTTAGCCCAATATCTTGACATGCTCAAAACAGAAGTCACTATTGGGCTTTCTGTTACTAATGACGAAAAAAGTAATAAAGTGCGTGGATTTGTAGAAGACGTTGCAAGTCTTTCCGACAAAATCAATATCGTAGAAAAAGACCTTACCTACACTCCAGCCTTTGAACTAAAAGGGGAAAAGGACCACGGGCAAATCATCTTTGCAGGTGTCCCACTTGGCCACGAATTCTCATCCTTTGCCCTAGCCCTCCTTCAAGTTGGGGGAATCGAACCCAGGATTGATGAAGGCACAAAAAAGAGAATTAAGGCTATAGATGATGTGCAAAACCTTGAAACTATAGTATCTCTATCATGCCACAACTGCCCAGAAGTTGTCCAATCATTCAATATCATGGCTATTCTAAATCCAAACATCAACCACACTATGATAGAAGGATCTATGTTCCAAGAAATTGCTGAAGACCGCGATGTACTTGCAGTTCCAGCAATCTTTAAGGATGGGGAATTTTTAGAAGGTGGCAAGCAAACTATGGATAGCCTCCTTGAGCTAATTGGATCTACGAGATCTTCTGATGACTTTGCCGAAAAAAAAGCCTATGATGTATTGATCATCGGTGGCGGTCCAGCTGCTGCAACAGCTGCAATCTATGCAGCTCGTAAGGGTGTATCTACTGGCCTTGTTGCCAGCGAATTTGGTGGACAAGTTGAAGAAACTCTTGGAATCGAAAATATCCCAGGTTTCAAATACACCGAAGGTCCTAGCTTCATGGCAAATATGAAAGAACAAGTAACAGCTCTTGGCGTAGATATCATGACAGGCACTCTTGCAAGTGGAGTTAAGGAAGTAGAAGGCTCAGCAAATCCTAGACTAGTAGAAGTTGAGCTTGACAATGGCGCAAAACTTCAAGCTATAACTGTTGTAATTGCAACAGGTGCTAGGTGGAGACTAATAGGTATACCTGGAGAGATCGAATTTAGAAACAAGGGTGTAGCATATTGTACCCACTGTGATGGCCCACTATTTAAAGGTAAACCTGTGGCAGTAATCGGTGGAGGAAACTCAGGCATCGAAGCTGCTATAGACCTTGCAGCCATGGTAGACCATGTAACAGTCCTAGAATTCTTACCAGAGCTAAAGGCAGACCAAGTCCTCCAGGACAAACTTTATAGCCTAGATAATGTTACGGTGCTCAAAAACGCCCAAACAACAGGCCTTTACGGTGACTCTAGACTAGAAAGACTAGAATACACAGATAGAGAAACAAACGAAGAACGCAGCATAGATGTTGAAGGTTGCTTCATCCAAGTAGGTCTAGTACCAAATACAGAATGGCTAAAAGATTCTGAAGTAAAACTTACAGACCGTGGCGAAATCCTAGTAGATAGCGAGGGTAAAACCAGCCTAGAAGGAGTCTACGCAGCAGGAGATGCCACAGATACAGTATTCAAACAAATAGTAATAGCAGCAGGATCTGGTGCAACAGCATCCCTTGGTGCCTTTAACTATTTGATGAGAAACTAAAAATATACATCAAAAAACGCCCGTCTGGGCGTTTTTTTGTTAGTTATTTAAAACAAGTCTGAATGTGTGCCTAGTCTTGCTAAAGATAGGACCATTATTTCATCTTTAATTTTATAAACCAGCAGCCAATCTGGTTCAATATGGCACTCCCTATAGCCTTTGTAATCTCCTATTAAGCTATGATCTTTATATGATAGATCTAATTTCTTACCACGGGATAATAAATCTACAATATGATAAAGTTTATTCAAATCTTTATTTTGCTTTTTGGCTAGCTTCAAATCTTTTTTAAATTGATTAGTATAAATGACTTCATATTTCATGATTCTAAAGCCCTAATCAAATCTTCCATATTATCGTAGCCTTTAACATTTGGGTCACTTAATAATCTTTCCGATTCCTCTATAGCGGCAATTGTTTCTGCATTAGGTACATCTCTTCTCACCTCAAATGGTATTCCTTGCTCTCTAATAGATGCTTTGACAAACATGGTAAGGGCCGTGGTCATATTTAATCCCAAGTCCTCAAACAATTCTTCAGCCTCTTTTTTAGTTTTTTTGTCAAGTCTAAAATTCACATTAGTTGTATCCATAAGCCCCTCCTTTTTTTACATTATACTTACCTAGTAATGGATTGTAAATAATTTTGCTTATGCTTTTAAATTGATATACACAATACTATGAATTTTTATTAAGCTCCATATAATAATGGTCAAATTGGGGAAATTTTTTAATAACAAAATCTGGTGCTTCCTTTTTTACAAAACCCATCTTCTCATAAAATCTGATGGCCCTCTTATTGTTAGGATTTGGATCTAAGGATATTATCTTTGCCCCATTCTTATAAGCTTTTTCAATTACAAAAGATAAGGCATAGTTAGCTATCCCTAATCCTCTTGCAAAGCTATATAATTTGATGCCAAGATCTGCTATATTGTCATGGTCAGTAAAGATGTTATAGTGGACTTCTCCACAATATTTACCATCCTTATAGATTGAGTAATGATTTGAATTAGCTTTCTTTGAGATTTGTGCTTCTAGCCAGCTATTCATTTGATCATCTGATTTTATAATCCCCTCTGGAATGCCTACATGGACCATGACTTCTTTGTCAGCCCACAACTTTTGTATATTTTTTAAATCATCTTTGCTTGTTTGTCTGATTTCTATCATTATCCCCCCATCAAATCTTTAATACTTTTACTATACATCTTCTGCTCTAGCTATGTAATTAGTAAGATTTGAACAAAAACTTAAAGAATTATCAAAATATCTTCAACGATTTATTTGACAAAGATAAAAAGCCAGTCTATAATCATAACAAGAAATAAAAACGTTGATGAGAAAAGTAGGTTTTTGAAAACTTTCCAGAGAGACTATGGTTGGTGGGAATAGTTAAGTGGCAGAAAACTGAAAATGGCCTCTAAGTTGGTTGTCCGAATATTTAAGACAATCCGTGTGCGCACGTTACAGCGATAGGGTATAAATTTGTACCTGATGAGTTATTAATTGTGAAATTGATATGAAATTAAGGTGGTAACACGAGTGACCTCGTCCTTTTTAAGGACGGGGTCTTTTTTGATTTTGCCTTTAAGCGTTTTATTTCTAAAATATATCAAATAAAGGAGCTAATTATGAGCAAAAGATTTTTGACAGTAGGATCGTTACTAAGAGAAGAAGAACTATTAAAATATAAAGATGAAATAAGGAAACGAGATGATATCACCTATCCATTTTACGATGACCTAAAAGGCTACAAAGAAGCCGAAGATAAGTCAGTAGCAGATGTAGTAAAATCTCAAAAAGACCACAACCTAGCACAAATAAGCGATGGAGAGCACTCCAAATCTCTTTGGCACCTGGACTTTGTATGGGGACTTAATGGAGCAGAAAGATACATAGCAGATACAGGCTATCTATTTAGAGACAAGGGCAATGAAGGGGTCTATGAAACAAGAAAAGATATAGGAATCAAATTTGTAAGCAAAATAAATGGCAAAAACCACCCATTCATTGACCACTTCAAAAGACTAAAAGAAGAAGCCGGAGATGCCCAAATCAAACAATGTATCCCATCCCCATCACAAATATATGGTGGAGAATCCTTATTTGGTGGACTAAAAGGCGGATACTACGAAGGCAAGGAAGAAGATTTTGAAAAAGATTTAATAGAGTCTTACAAGGACTTCCTAAAAGAATTCAAAGAAGTAGGAGGCGAAATCATCCAATTTGATGACTGCATATGGGAAATATTCTCAGATGATAACAAAAATTCACCAATCTCTAAAGGATCAGAAAAGCCATCTGAAGAAATAGCGCTTAAATTCATAGATATCAACAACGAAGTTATAGACTATGGCCACGAATTGGGACTAAAAGTTTACACCCACAACTGCCGCGGCAACTACCAGTCAAGATCAGCAAGTGACGGAACATACGAATCCATTGCCCACCTATTCTTGGAAAAACAAAACTACGACAGATTTTACCTAGAATGGGATGACGAAAGAGCTGGATCTATCGAGGCACTTCAAGCTTTCAAAGACCGAGATGTTGAAGTAGTCCTAGGACTTCTATCAAGTAAAACAAACACCATAGATGACAAAGAAAGAGTCCTAGACCTATTAGAAAAAGCAAGCAAGATCATAGACAAAGACCGACTCTACCTATCCCACCAATGTGGCTTTGCTTCATGTGATGAGGGTAACGAGCTAACAGTTGATGAACAATGGGCAAAGATTGACCAAGGCCAAGAAATTGCTAAGGAATTTTGGGGTGAATAAGATAGTAGAATCTGTAAGTATTTATAAAACAGAAGATTGCTAGTCCATCTAGCCACATAAATTATTAAAAATATACAATTATAAAAGGTGATGTTGCAGAATAGGTAAATCTATTCTGCTCATCACTTTTTTTCTAATATATTTATCTTAAGCCATTAGATTCTTTAGAATTTTATTGGATAAAATTTAATTTATCCACATTTTTTATAAAAATAGGTTCACTTAATAGAGCTTATAAAAATAATGTTTTTTTCTTAAGCAGCTTTGTATTTTATGATTTCTAAATCTTTATTTTCAATTTTTGATGCTAGTTTATTTAAGTTTAATGCCACTGATAAGAGGCAAATCTCACTTATTATATTTGCTTTTCCTCTATGATGAAATCTGTTGTAGTTTAGCCCTGATTTTATTTTGGAAAATGCTCCCTCAGCTTGAATAGACCTGTTTAGTCTTTCTTCTATTCCTTGGTCGGATATTATGTTTTCTAATGATTCTTTCCTATATTTTTGGAATGTTTCTGCTATGTAGATCCCTTTAGTTTTTTGACCGTCTTTGTTCCAGTCGAAGCACCTATAGACTTTACTCATACTGACATATCCACTTTTCTTAGTATCATACCTATCTTTGCATCTTACAAAGAATTTCCCTTCTAGTGATATGTATTTGTCTTGATTTTCATCATATATTAGGCTTTGTTTAAATTCTTGTTCTTTTTTATATTTTCGTGTTTTTGATTGTTCATAGTTTGATGGCTTTATGTAGGATGTTAAGTTATTTTCTGCAAGATATACATAGTTTTCTTCGCTTTCATATCCTGCATCTTCTACTACTTTGTCTAGTTTGTTTGGGTAACTTTTTAGTAGTTTTGTTAAGAATGGTTTTAGCGTATACATATCAGATGGGTGATGGGATACATTTTCTCCTATGATGAAGCCTGAGGCACTTGCTAGTTGAATGTTATATGCTGGCTTTAGTTGACCATTTCTCATGTGGTCTTCTTTCATTCTCATAAAGGTTGCATCATGGTCTGTTTTTGAGTAGGAGTTTCTGTAATCGCCCATTATTTCTAGATGTTTCTGGTAAGTTTCTAGTTTGCTTTTCCAATCTTTTAGCATTTCATACTCACGCTGAAGCTGATGTTTTCTTTTGCCTTGTCCAAATACAAAGTTGATTTTCTTTTCTATGCATTCTTTACTAACTTGATTAAATACTATTTTTACTACTTCTAATACTTGGCTTGCAGTTAGGTCTTTGTTTAAATTGAAGTGTTTTATTATTCTCATCCTTAGTTTTTCTTGCCACTTTTCTATGCTTCCTCTCCATACAAAGCTATATCTATTGGCGTAGGCTTCTATTTTTGTTCCATCTATGTATATACTTGATAGGTCTATCTGATTTTCTTCTATTAATATTTGGACCATTTCATTTAGTAGATTGGGGGTTAGATTTATTATTTTTTGTCTAAATCTATTTATTGTTGAGTGATCTGGTGGAGTTTGTCCATCAAGAAGATATTTTATTCTTAGATCATATTTGCATGATTTTTCTATTTCTCTTGATGTAAATATTCCTTCAGAGTAGCAGAATATTATTATTTGAAGCATTGTTACTGGGTTAACAGTAGGTTTTCTTCCAAATGATGAGTAGACTTTCTTTATTTCTGTTAGGTCTATCCTTTCAATTATATTTTTTACAAGCCTTAGTTTTATGTCATCTTGGATGTATACTTCGGTGTTAAAATTTAATTTTAATTGAATTGTATCATCAACTAGTGTAAAATTAGTTAATGATGATGTATTAATATTTTGTTTCATAAATACATTGTATCAGAAAAAGACGAGGATTTTTAGTTTCCTCGTCTTTTTTCTATGTTAGGACTTTTGCAACAGCCCCTTTCTATGATAATTTTTAAAAATTACTATACAATTATCTGTTAAACTTATTTTCCATTGAGTTTGCAATTCTTACTAATAGCAGCATTACTGGTACTTCTACCAAAACTCCTACCACTGTTGCAAGGGTTGCACCAGATGATAGTCCAAATAGTGAGATAGCAACAGCTACAGATAATTCAAAGAAGTTAGATGCTCCTATCATGCCACATGGAGCAGCTATAGAATAAGGCAATTTTGCAAAATATGCCATGCCAAAGGTTATAGCAAATATCAGCAAGGTTTGAAGTATAAGTGGTACTGCTATAAGAGCAATATTTAGAGGTTGATCGATAATTTTCATCCCTTGGAATGAAAATATAATTATCAAAGTTAGTAATAATCCAACCATAGTATACTTATCAAATGATGGGATAAATTCATTATTTAAGTAATCTTCACCCTTATTTTTTATCACATAGTTTCTAGTAATCATACTTAGGATAAGAGGAACTACTATAAATAATACGATTGATAAAAGTAGGGTCCCCCAAGGTATATTGATATTGCCTCTCTTTAGTAAAAAGCTTACTATTGGTATGTAGGCAATTAATATAATCAAATCATTACTAGCAACTTGGACTAGGGTATAGGCACTATTCCCTCTTGTTAGCTTACTCCATACAAAAACCATGGCTGTACATGGAGCTGCCCCTAATAAAACTGCTCCTGCTAGATATTCTGATGCTAGATTTTCGCTAATGATATTTTTATAAATACCAAAGAAAAATAAGCTAGCTATTAGATACATGGTAAATGGTTTGATAACCCAGTTGGCAATCCAAGTTATAAACAGCCCCTTAGGATTGTTTTTGATATTTTTTATACTGTTAAAGTCAATCTTTAGCATCATTGGATAAATCATGATCCATAAAAGTATGGTTGTTGGTATGGATACATTGTAAAACTCAAATTCTCCCAAAGTCTCTGGAATAGCAGGTATGAAGCGTCCAATTAAAACACCTATAACCATGCATATCAAGACCCAAAATGTAAGATTTCGTTCAAAAAAGCTTATATCTTCTTGTTTTTTCATTTATCTACCTCCTCATCTATTTCACTGATTAAGTCCTTTAATTTTCCTTCGATTTCATCTATTACTTTGATAAACTCTTCATCAGACTTGCCTGTAGGATCTTCTATCCCCCAATCGTATTTCTTGTGCTTAAAAGGAAGTATAGGACATACCACATTGCAACCCATAGAGATAACATAGTCTACTTCAGGTAGGTCATCTATGAGTTTGGAATATTGGTCAGCTTCCATATCTATTCCGTGTATTTCTTTCATAAGTCTGACTGCATCTTGGTTTATCTGATCTACTAGCTCAGTTCCAGCAGAGTAAAAGTCTATTTTCTCTCCTGCAAATTTCTTGCCAAGGGCCTCAGCTATCTGAGACCTGCAAGAATTGTGAACGCATATAAATGCAACTTTTGTTTTTTCTGTCATATATACCTACTTAATTAATTTATCTAAATTAGAACCCTTAATCTGATCACTAGACCATGGGATTATTGTGAAGTTTCCATCTGCACGTTTATCAACCTTATTTATCCATTCTAGCTCACTGTTAGCCTTAGCTTCTAAGGTCTTGTTAGTAGAGCCAGTTTTATATATAGATGAATTTATAATCCACCACTTGCTATAAATTCCCGCTCTCTTTAGGTCTTCTTCAAGCCTTGCAGACTCATAGAAGGGAGTAGGTTCAGCAAGGGTAACAATTAGGACTTCTGTTTCCTCACTATTTTTTAGTCTAGGTAGAAGTTTTTTTGCTGACTCTGGAACATTACCTTGGTTTTTTTCTATCTCTTGGTTGTAGGATTCTGTCGAATCTAGGAGCATAAGTGTATGGCCTGTTGGAGCTGTATCTATAACAACGATCTCATTATCCGCCTTATCCACCACATCTGCAAAGGCTCTAAATACAGCAATCTCTTGAGTACAAGGAGAACGCAAATCTTCTTTTATATACTCCAAGTCATCATCAGACATAGTTTTTTTAGCATTTTCTAAAACTTCTTCTTGGTATTTTTTAAGCTCTTCTTCTTCATCTATATGGCTTACAGTTAATAAGTCATCTTCTTCAATCATTCCAGTCAAATGGTTGGCAGGGTCAGTTGTAGTTAGATGGACTTTTTGTCCCTTATCAGCAAGTCCCTTGGCAATGGCAGATGCTAATGTGGTCTTTCCTACACCACCCTTACCCATGGTAAAGATAACTTTTTTCTCATTTTTGTGTAAGTCATCTATGATATCTTTTAAGCTAGGGGTTTCATCTATGCTAAGATCTAGATTACTAGTATAATCCTTATCTTCAACTAGCAAAGATCTTAAATTTTCGATGCTATTTAAGTTGTATCCCCTAAGTGGTATAAAGTATGTTTCAAGATCCTTAATGTCATCTGGCATCGCATCTAAAAATTCTTTTTGCTTCTTATAAAAAGCTTTAGAAACTTCATCATCATAGGCACTTAAAAGTCCATTTATGATAAGGATTTGATTTTTAATGCCTAGTTCTGAAAGTTCATGAGATGCTCTATTTGCTTCAAGAAGAGGAGTCTCCTCAGGTCTTGCAACTAATACTAAGCTTGTAAGACTCCCATCAGCTAAGGTTTCCACAGCATACTTATATGTTTCCTTCTCATCTTCTAGGCCTGATAATTGACCTAGGCATGAAGCTCCGTGGGTGGATTCGCTGATAAAGTTAGTCCAAGCAGAAGGAAGTTGGAGCATCCTTAGAGTATGGCCTGTTGGAGCAGTATCAAATATTATATAGTCATATGCATCCTTTAGGTCTGCAGCAGTTATAAACTTAGAAAATTCATTAAAGGCAGCTATTTCAACAGTACAAGATCCAGATAATTGCTCTTCCATATTTTCTATTACACTAGTAGGTAACTTTCCTCTGTAGGGACCAACTACGCTTTCCTTATACTCATTAGCAGCTTCTATAGGATCAAGGTTAATAACAGTAAGACCTGCCACACCTTCTATCCTCACACCCTTATTATCAAGCTCAGTCTCAAAGACATCTTGTAAATTTGAAGCAGGGTCAGTGCTGATTAATAGAACATTATTTCCCTTATCAGCCAGACTTATAGCACTAGCACAGGCTGTAGAAGTCTTTCCTACTCCTCCCTTGCCAGTAAAAAATAAATATTTTGTCAAATCAATATGGTTGATATCAAATTTTTCCAATTGTATCCCCCTTAGTTAGTTCAAAACTCCAACTAGCATCCACAGGATCCGCCACATCCACAAGGGCCAGCAGCTTCCTCAGTTTCATCTATATCATCATCCAATAATAACATTTCATAAAATTCTTCATTGCTAGGATATCTACGAGTGATAACAACCTCATCATTTATCATAGTAATAGGAAGTACCTCTTCGCCATTCTCATTTAAAAACTTATTCACAATCTTGTTATCCACAAACTCATTTGTATCATTGGTCAAATTGTATCTAGTAATGTTAGCTCCATTTTTTGTCAACCTATCAACAATTGTAGAAACTCTCATAAGTTCTTCATCAGGGCTTGGTCCACAAACACCTGTTGAGCAACACATAGGGCCTTCATATATATACATCTTCTTCATAAAAATCCTCCTTAAAATTAAAATCATCCTATAATTGGTAAATCACATATAGACATATTTAAATACTTCTATATGTTAGAGAAAAAATATTTGCTTTGGATCTACTCCTTACAAATACAATCATCTTGGATATTAAATATAAGACTTAAACCATCCTCAATCTCATCCAAACTAGCCTTATCCAAAAAGTAGTAGGTATTCTTACCCTCTCTCCTGCTAGAAACAAGACCAACCTCTTCAAGCTTTCTCATATCATGAGATAAGGTAGGCTGAGTAATATCAAATTTCTCAAGTATCTCACAAGCACAAAGCTCATCACAAGATAACATATCAATAATCCTAAGCCTCTTAGGATCAGATATTACCTTAAGCTTCTTAGCTATATTTTCATAATCAACTGCCATAATCCACCTCATATAGAAATCTTTCTATATGTATTATATTAAGGAATTTATATTTGTCAAATGATTGGTAAGGGGGGTTTGAGAATATAGTAAAACTTATCCCGGCCCAAGCTAAAATACTCATTCTAAAACCCACCTGAAAGCCTTTTATTTATTGGTTTGTGGGTGAGTTTATTTTTTTTTAAACTTAGCATATCCGGAGATTAATGAGCTTTATGGTAATTAATTGAAAAATCTAGATTTATTCCGGATTTTTATGTGATGAATTGCAACTAATACTGCGACACTTAAATCAAACTAAGTTCGTGCATAAACAAATCAAATGGAGTTTGATATCCTAGACATTTTCTAGGTCTAGTATTAAGCTCCATTAAATTACTTATTAACTCATTAACAGATATTTTAGATAAGTCTGTCTTCTTAGGATAATATTCTCTTAATAAACCATTAGAATTTTTGTTACTGCCTCTTTGCCATGCTGAATATGCATCAGCAAAATAAAAACTTATACCTCGTTTTTCAACATCTTCATAACAAGCAAATTCTTTGCCTCTGTAAGATGTGAAAGTCTTTAAAGCTTCTAATGGTAAAGATTTAATTAGTTTGTCAATTGCTTCTAGCATAGAGTTTTTACTTCGATCTACCATAGGTAAGGCTATGTAAAATCTAGTTTTTCTTTCTACAAATGTTGCTATGCAACCTTTACTTTTACCTCTAGATGACACAACTGTATCTAATTCCCAGTGACCAAAAGTATTGTTTTTTTAACTTCTTTAGGTCTTTTATTTATTGATTTACCAATGTTAAATCTACCTCTTGTTTCTTTGGCTTTTCTTGATTTTCCTTTTCTTCTTAGTTTGGAAATATCAAAGTCTATAATTCCTGAATAAATCCAATTATATATTGTTTTAAAGCATACAATATCTTTACATACAGTGTTTGCAATTTGCTCAGGAGACCACTTCTTATGGAGTTTTTCAGATATGGATTTTATGATATTGTTATCAGCTTTTGCCTTTCTGCCTTTAGATGATGATTTTTCAATCTTATCTTTTTCGGCATAGATAGCTTCATAATTATTATCACACCTTTTTAATTCTCTAGATATTGTGGAGTGATGAAAATCTAAAATTTTCGCTATTCTTCTAGAAGAATAGCCCTCTTTACTTAGTACCTCTATCTTATTTCCATCATTTATGGTAAGAAGTTTATAGTTCATATTAACCTCCGCGTGTGTTTTTGTAGTTATTAACATTTTACACGAAGTTAGTATGAGTTTTCTATTTTATTCTAGTGTCGCATTTAATTTTACAACTTATCATTCATAAAAAGCGACCTAGTCATTAGAATTTCCTAGGTCGCTTTCACTATAACATAATCTAAGTTCTATTTTTTCTTTTTTAATCTTGTTGCAAAATATTTAGCTTTAATCGAATCAGTTTTTCAACTATCTCGTCTGATATACGCCATTCTCTCTTCGTCAATTGAAAATAGTACTTTGATATTTCTTTTTGAATATCTCCAATTGTCAAGCTCTCTAATTTTCTAATGTTTAGTGCAAAGAAATGATCTATGGCGTTTTCTTCCTCAGGTTGTATACGATTCTTTATAAGAACCGTCTCATATGTTTCAATCCCATATCTTTGGGTTATTTCATCAATCACATTCATAATCCAAGATAATTCTATTAATACTTCTTCGTTAAAATTCTCTTTTATTAGCCCTGCCATTATGGTTAACCTCTTTATAGCATCCATTCAAGTGCCATACGAATCCAAATAGCTGCCTGTCTTCCAACAACATGAGTTAACTGATCCTGTACAGTTTCCCAAACCACTAAAGCATTCGCTATATTATTCGCAATCACTAGAGTCGGCACTGTTTTTTCTGTCTCTATTTTATTTATACTTATTCTTGATGTTCCACCCACTCCCCCTTTGGTTAATTTAAATTAAACATAATTATTTTTATTTATCAATAGTTTTCGTTAGCTATATCTAATTTTCTTTTTGTTTTTTGTCGGTTACACCTGTTATAGTTCCTACACCTGAATCTGACAGCGATGTTTTGTTCTATTTGGCAAGCTCATATCATCGCCTACTTCCCCATAGATACATTTCCTTATATAGAAATATTTCTATATGTTATTTTACCAGGGACTAGGTCGCTGTCAATTGGGAGTTTTATAAAAATATAAAAGGGGCTGTTGCAAAATAGATAAATCGTTCCTATATCATTCGAGCACCCTCCCAGAAAGTTTGGCCTCCATGAGCCGACGGGCTAAATCTCAAACTTTCTGGGAGTGCACTCCAATGATGGAACGTTTGATATCTATCAATTTGCAACAGCCCCATTCTTGTAATCATATCACTTGTAATTAATTTTTAAATATATTTTAATTTATATAATTTAAATTATTATAATTGATTTTGTAACCAGTTTTGTTCACCGATTTTTTCAATTAATTCTAATTCATTTTCGCTCCAAAGCTTATCTTCTTCTTCATCTTCATAATATGCTCTTAGTAAGTCGTATGTCTTTGGTTCAGACATTGAGCCGTTTACTAATTCTAATAGCGGATTTTGCGCTTCTTTGGATAATTCTAAATCGAATTTTATAAATTCAATAGGATCCTTATATATTGGCATAGCTTTTTTATCTTCAAGCTTTACTTCTCCACCAAGATCTAAAATTCTTTGGGCAAATTGTTCTACAAATCCAATTTCTTCTTGAGCGTGTCCATTGTACTTTTCTCTTAGTTTAGTGAATCCTTGGTCTTCAAATACAATAGCTTGTAATCTATGTTGTTCTGCATATTGAGATAACTGTGTTACAATGCCTTGTAAGCCTTGTATTAATTGTTCTTTATCCATAATATCCTCCAATTGTATTATAATATTTCCGAATCGAGCTTTTGTGTATAAAAATGTTATTCTCCCACAACTATAATTAATAAGGTATTAAAAAGATATCCTTTTATAAATTTCTTATAAGCTATAATTCATGGAGTAATTACTTAGTTATACATCCATCATTCAATGGTTATCTTGTTGTGCTCACTATACTAGTACCATTATAAACTTCAAGTATTTTTTATATATTTTTCATAAATAATTATATATAAAACAATTGGTTGTTAGTTTAATAGTAAATCTAATATTATCATAAGGGTATATAAGCAAATCCTTATAAAAATATAGGTTAACAAGCCTTACTACCTACCCGCATAGTCTATATTTGGGAAAGCCTCGATAGTGTATGCTGGGAAGTGGTATTTGACATCTGATACTACTTCTTCCAGTAGCTCTAACCTATCTTTAGCATCTAGACTTATGATGACATCAAACCTGATTTCCTTATCTATCTCATCTACATACAAGCCATGGAGGCCATCTATATGCTCGTGAGAGAAAATTATTTCTCTAATCTCATCCTTTATGTTTATAATCTTACGGTTGCTTTTATTAATAGGATAGGCTCCTACTGCAGTGAGGATGATGTTATGCTTGTAGTAGACTTCTAGCTGAATATCTCTAATGATTTCATCAAATTCTTCTGCTGTGTAGGTCTCTGGCACTCCTATATCGATAGACCCATTCCAGTCGTTGGGACCGTAGTTGTTAAGTACAAGGGCGCTGGCTCCTTCTACTCCTGGGAAGTTTTCAACTGTTTTGATTACTACTTGGGCTAACTCTGGGTCAATTTTCTCTCCCAAAAGTTGTGATATAGTTTTGCTTAGCATATCTATGGCAGATTTTATAATGATAATTGATATAATTGCTCCCAAGTAGGCTTCTAGGGAAATATTAAACATTACAAAAATGCCTGCGGCTAGGAGAATTGACAATGATACTATAGAGTCAAGCTTGGAATCCTGGCCTGAGTTTATGAGAGAGTCGGACTTGACCTCTTCTCCTACCTTTAGGAAATAGTGGGCTATGACTAGTTTTACTCTGACAGATAGGCTTACTATGATAATACTCATGAGGCTATATGATGGCTCTATGGGATTAAATATTTTCTTTACTGCTTCTACTAGGGATGTTATACCTACGTATAGGATGATGACTGATATCACCATAGCGGATAGGTATTCTATCCTACCATAGCCAAAGGGGTGCTTGTTGTCAGCTTCTTTGCCGGCAAGTTTTGTTCCGACAATAGTTATAACAGAAGATCCTGCATCTGATAAGTTGTTGACTGCGTCTACCAATATAGCTATGGAATTTGATTTCATTCCTATAAATATTTTAAATATTGCAAGGACTGCATTGCCAATGATGCCAAATATGCTAGTTTTTATAATTTTATTTTCTCGTTCTTTTTCTAATTGGTCTAGCTTCTTAAAATCTTCAAATCGTTTCAATTTATTAACTTTCTACTTACTGTATAATTATCATTTTTGTTTATAAATACTATACTGTTTTGCTCTAATAATAAAAATGTGCGCTTTTACTTGTCATAAATCAAGTGATTACAAAATTAATAATCATAAATAAATTTAGCTATGTCATAGCTATCATTTTTGGATAGATATCCTCCAGCAATTGATAAATATTCTCTTATCTTTAAAAAATGTTTCTTAATATAAATCTTAAACTATAGCTAATATGGCTATTTTCTGCTTTTATGGAGGTTTATTTCCTAACAAAGTCACTTTACTTTTGTAAAATATTAAATTCTTGTTATAATTAGATAAGAGATAGTATTTGAATGCAAAACTATACTCTTACACCATTTTTATTTTAAAAAATTGAGCTTATATATTTAATGAGACTCAAAATACAGTGTTTATTAGGCATGCTATTTTTGTTTTTTGTTAAATTATAGACAATTATAGCGTGCTTTTTTTGTTAGGAGATGATATTTGGATAAAGATTGATTTGAGCTTTACTTTTTATTATAGAAGGCATCAAATTGTTTAATAATTTTAAAGATAATACTAGATTGTATGGTGTTAAGTGCTATCTCAATTTATATTGTCGGATTTTTTCGATAAATTTTGGAGGTAATTTTGAAAATAGCTGTACTTGGTGCAGGTGCTATGGGGTCTTTGTTTGCTTGTTATTTGTCAGTAAATAACGAGGTTTTTCTTATTGATCACAAGATAGAAAAGATCGATAAGATTAATAAGGACGGCATAGAGCTTATTGAAAATGACAATTCTAGACATTTTTATAATATTCCTGCATATATGTATGATGAAAATTTGCCTAAGCCCGATATTATTTTTTCTTTTGTAAAATCCATCAAAAATATGGAGGCTTTAGAAAATATTTCTCATCTGATTTCTGATGATACTATTCTTGTAAGCCTACAAAATGGTTATGGTAATGACAAAGATTTGGAAATGTTTCAAGATAAAAGCCATGTTGTGATTGGCTCTACTACCCATGGTTCAACCATTCTTTCTTATGGGAAAGTTTTTCATGCTGGTAGTGGGAAAAGTTTCTTGGGCGAAAATGATTTTAACAAAGACAGTCTAAATATTGTAAAAAAAGTTCTCATCGATTCTGGTTTTGACCTTGAAATTAGTCAAAATATTGAAAAATTGATGATTGAAAAGTTGTTCATAAATATTGGCATTAACGCTATTACAGCTCTTGCTGATAAGGAAAATTCTTGCATATACAAAAATTCTCATGCCAGAGAGATGTCTAAGCTTCTGGTTAGTGAAGCTTGCCATATTTTCAACTTATATGGATATGATTTTGATAAGGAAGAAATTTTTGATAGGGTTATTGAAACCGCAAAGAAAACCGGGAAAAATACTTCTTCAATGAGGGCTGATCTCTTGAAGAAGAACGAGAGCGAGATTGATAAAATCAACAAAGTTATTGTCGATAAGGCTATGGCGAAGGGTATAGCTTGTCCTTATAACGAGGCTATAACATTGTTGATTAAGGCTAAGGAGGAAAATATATGAAAAAGAAAATGTCTATACTAGACTTCAAAAAGTACAAGGAAGAGAAGAGAAAGTTTGCTTATGTAACAGCATATGATTATACTATGGCATCTATTGTTGATGAGAGTGATGTGGAGATTATTTTGGTTGGGGACTCTTTGGGCATGACCATGCTTGGTTATGATTCTACAGTTCCTGTTACTGTTGATGATATGATCCACCATGGAAGTGCTGTTGTTAGGGGAGCAAAAAATACTTTTATTACTGTTGATATGCCTTTTGGTTCTTATGAAATTTCCAAGGAAAAGGCCGTGGAAAATGCTGTGAGAATTTTTAAGGAAACTGGCTGTGATTGTGTAAAACTTGAAGGTGGAGTGGAATATGTTGATACTATCAAGGCAATAATTAATGCTGGTGTTCCTGTGATGGGCCATATTGGCCTTACTCCTCAATCTTCAACCATGCTTGGTGGTTTTAAGGTTCAGGGAACCACTAGAGATTCTGCCAAAAAACTAATCGATGATGCCAAGGCCTTGGAAGAAGCTGGTTGTTTTTCTATAGTTTTGGAATGTGTTCCAAGTGTTGTTGGCAAGAAGATTGCTGAAAGTGTTTCTGTGCCAATATTAGGAATTGGTGCTGGAAAAGATGTAGATTGCCAAGTTATAGTTTTACAAGATATGCTTGGTATGTATCCAGATTTTAAACCAAAATTTGTAAAGATATTTGCCAATGTCAGAGAAGAAATGTTAAAGGGTCTTAATGCTTACCACGATGAGTCTGTAAGCGGCCAATTCCCAAGTGAAGAATATTCTTTTAATAGGGATGTTGACTTAAGCGATTTATAATAAATGTTAGAAAACAAGGGACTGTTGCAAAATAGATAAATCGTTCCAATATCATTATGGCACCCTCTAAGAAAATTTGGCCTCCATGAGCCGGCGGGCTAAATCTCAAATTTTCTCAGAGTGCACCCCAATGATGGAACGATATATATCTATTGATTTGCAACAGCCCCTATTTGTTTTCTCTTTTGTAGCCTACATTTAGGGCTTCTAGGGTATGTCCGTGCATCTTTTCTTTTAGGTTTTTATCTTCATCTACGAAAAAGGAGTAGAGAAGGTCTACCATTACTGATAGGGGGAATTGGGGACTGATTACATTGCCGTAGTTTAGGTGTTTAAGTGATGGTACTAGGACTATTTCGTCGCAGTAGTCTTTTAGTTCAGTCCTATTTTGTGAGCTGATTAGAACAGTTTTGGCCTTTCTCTTGTGAGCTTCTTTTAAAAAGTATAAGACTTCTTCTGTTTCACCGCTTATGCTTAGACCTATGATTAGACTATTTGCTGTGTGAAAGACAGCTCGCATCTTCATCTGGTCAGCATCTGTGATGGAGTCTATGTTTACCCCTATCCTCATGAACCTAAGTTCCATCTCGTTTGCTGCAAGACCTGATGATCCCTTACCACATACGAAGACCTTATTGCTACTATTAAAATAGTCTATGACTCTTTTGATTTGATTTTCGTCTATTAGCGAATATGTTTTGTTCAATAGTTCTTGGTAGGTTGTCAGTACTTTGCTCACGTTTTGGGTGATGACTTCTTGTTTTACAACAAAATTTTGCTTGTACTCGTAGATAAATTCCCTATAGCCTCTAAATCCACATTTTTGGGCAAATCTTGATAGAGAGGCTTCGGATACAAATAGTTTTTCTGCTAATTTTTTGGCTGCAAAGTCTCCCTTTTTATTATTGTGAATGAAAAAATCAGCTATGTTTTTCTCTACTGGGGTGAAGTTTTCATAATTTGATTCTATATTTTCAATAACTGATTTTCTGCGGTAGTCTATGGCTGACCTCCTTAATTGTTTTTGTAGTTATAGAAAGCCCCCAGCATACCTGCGGAGTTTCTGTGTTTGGCAAATTTGAGGCTGATTTGCTCATATATAGGCTTGGCCAAATTTTCTTTTAGCTTGCTATCTATTATGTCATAGAGGTAATCTTCCTGGGCCATTATGCCCCCTCCTAGTATTACTGTATCTGGGTTTAGTACATAGGAGATGTTTGCTATGCCTATGGCTAGGGCTTGGCACATTTCATCTATGGCCTTGGTGCAAATAGGATCAGACTTCTTGGCAAGGTCAAAGATCTTTTTGCCATCCCAATCTTCTATGCTCTCGTTTTTTTCTATGGCCACTTTTTCCACTAAGCTTTTGGCTGAGCCAAGGGATTGGAAAGTTCCATTTTCTATTTTCATATAGCCTACTTCTAGGGCAGAGCCTGATACTCCTTGGTAGACTTCTCCATTTATTACAGCACAGCCACCAATGCCAGTTCCTATGGTTAACATGAGGGCAATCTTGCTATCCTTACCTGCTCCTGATGTGTATTCGGCAAGGCCTGCACAGTTGACGTCATTTTCTACTGAAGAGTTGAGGCCAAATTTTTCCTTGATTGGTTTTTTGAAGTTTGTTCCTGTGTAGTTTGGTATGAGATCTGAGGCATAGCGAATGGATCCTTTTTCCCTGTCGACCATGCCAGCTGTGGATATGGCTACAGCCTCTATTTGATGATTCTTTGTGTAGTTTTCTATGATTTTTAGGACCTTGTTTAGGATCTCTTCGCCACCTTTTTGGGCTTGGGTTGGCATTTCGTGGTTTTCAATTATGGTCCCATCTTCGCTTATTAGACCGTATTTGATGAAAGTTCCACCTATGTCTATGCTTATGTATTTTTTCAAGTCTTTCTCCTTGTTTTTATAATTGACAAAAAGGCATTATGCCAGAGCACATGCCTTTTTAAAGATTAAATCTTTATTTTAAATATTGCTTTTTTGATTTTTTGAGAATCATTTACTGCTATTGCTGTCATATGACCATCATTAGGGTAGCAGATTAAAAAGTCTCCCTCACTTAAAACTACTGATGAATTTTTGTTTCCTTCTATCTTTTGGTAGTCATCTTCTTTGATATAATCACCCAATGTCATATTTTTTAGGAAATTAAGGTCTATTTGCTCTTTTCCATCCAAGAGAAGATGAAGGTCTATATAATCTTTGTGAGCTTCCCAGAACCTATTTTCTGGATTTGTAGTTTCATATTCTACTAAATTTACAAATAGTTTATCACCTTTTATGTCGTGGCGTCCAGGCTTGTATGATTTTAAATCATTGGCCTTGGCATAAACGAAGCATTCTTTGATTTTTTCTTCTAGAAAATTATATTCGCTCAAGTTTGTAATATTGCCAAATATCATATTATTACACTTCCTTATATACTGTTGAGTTTGCTGGTGGGATGAATTTTTCTTTTTTGACCTTGTTGTAGATGACAGATCCTAGAAGGCCTACGACAAGTGACACTGCAATTGATATCATAGAGTATGACCAGAATGATACTTTGGCTGGGTCAACAAAGTATTTGATATATACCATCACACATGAAGCGACTATGAAAGCAAGGCTTGCTCCAAATTTGTTGGCAACTTTTGTAAAGGCACCTAGGATAAATATTCCAACCAAGATTCCTAAAACTAGTCCCATAAATCCGTTGAACCATTCGTAAGCTGATTTGACTCCACCATGAGCTAGTAGAATTGATACTACTATGGCAAATATACCTACCAACAGTGAAACTCTTTGGCCTATCTTGGTTTGTTTTTCAAAGGTCATGTCTTTTTTGTTGAAAGTTGATTGGATGTCTAAGGCCCAGCTTGATGCAACTGAGTTTAGTCCTGTTGATAGGGTTGATTGGCTGGCTGCATATATGGCTGCTAGTAGGATACCTGTAACTCCTACTGGAAGTTCGTAAGCTATCCAAGATGCAAAGATTTGGTCTTGTTGGGCACTTGGTGGTAGTGGATTACCTTGGCTTTGGTAGAAGACATATAGTCCTGTACCTATTAGGTAAAACACAGTAGCTATGAATAGGGATAAGCATCCATTTGTTATCATCATCTTTCTAAGTTGTTTGGAGTCGTTTGTTGTTGTAAATCTTTGTACTATATCTTGGCTTGATACATAGGATCCTATGGTGTTGATACCAGCTCCAAATATTAGTAAAAACACGCTATCTTTTAGGATATTTGCATCAAAGATTGGTTGGTCAACAGCCAAAAACTTGTTGTTGGCAAATAGTTCGTAGTTTATTGCCCCAAGGCCACCATCTATGTTGCTTACAAGATATATTAGTCCAAATGTTACACCTATTAGGAGAACTGAGCCTTGGATGAAGTCTGTCCATAGTACTGATTTTAGTCCACCTGTATATGAATATATGATAGCTATAACCCCCATGATTATAATCAATAGGTCCACGCTAATACCCATTAGCTCTGATAGAACCATACAAGGTAGGTACATGATAATGGACATTCTACCGATTTGATAGATTATAAACATGATTGCCCCTAGGACCCTGAGGCCCTTGGATTGATATCTGATTTCTAGGTATTGGTAAGCTGTGTCTATGTCTAGTTTGCTGTAGATAGGTAGGAAATATTTTATAGTAAATGGTATAGCTATAAGCATTCCTAGCTGAGCAAACCACATTATCCATGTGCCAGCATAAGAGTTACCAGCAAGTGATAGGAAGGATATTGGGCTTAGTAGGGTAGCAAAGATAGAAACTGATGTTACCCACCATGGGATTGATCCATCGCCTCTGAAGTATTCCTTGCCCTTCATTTCCTTTTTGGAAAAGTGAAGACCAGCAAAGAGAACTGCTCCAAGATATGCTATAAGTATGATTAAGTCAATAGTTGTAAAACCCTGCATATGATATTTCCTTATACAATGTATTTCTCACGAGCTTTATTAATCATGGCAGCTGCTTCTTTTACTATAGCTTGGTCAGAATCTATAAGTCCTGCTAAAGGTTTTCTTACAGAGCCAAGGTCTAAGTTTTCATTTTCTTTAAGTATAGCCTTGATAACTGCATACATATTGCCATGGCCTGATACCATCTTGTAGATGATAGCATTGATGTCATATTGCATATTTCTAGCTTCTTCTAAGTTTCCATTTATTAAATGTTCGTTCATCTTTAAAAATAGGTCTGGCATAGCTCCATATGTTCCACCGATTGCACCTTCTGCACCGATTAGACGGCCTGAGATAAATTGTTCATCTGGACCGTTGAAAATGATGTAATCTTCGCCAGCATCTTGCTTGAACATTTGTATGTCTTGAACTGGCATTGATGAGTTTTTCACGCCTATTACTCTAGGATTTTTTCTCATTTCTGCAAATAGGCTTGGTGTAAGTGCAACACCTGCTAGTTGTGGGATGTTGTAGATTACAAAATCTGTGTTTGGAGCAGCAGATGATATGTCGTTCCAATACTCTGCAATAGCATATTCTGGTAGTCTAAAATATATAGGTGGTATAGAAGCTATGGCATCTACTCCAAGGCTTTCTGCATGAGCTGCAAGTTCCATAGAATCTTTTGTGTTGTTGCAAGCTACGTGGGCAATAACTGTTAATTTGCCTTTTGCTTCTTCCATGACATTTTCTAAAACGATTTTCTTATCTTCAACGCTCTGGTAGATACATTCTCCAGAAGAACCGTTAACATATACTCCCTTAACGCCTTTTTCGATAAAGTATTTGGTAAGATTTCTCACTCTTTCTGGGCTGATGTTGCCTTCTTCATCATAGCAAGCATAAAATGCTGGAATTACTCCCTTGTATTTGTCTAAATTTCTCATATTATCCTCTCCTATATAATTATTCTGCTAATTTATCAACGAAATTCTTTGTAATAACTTGTGGTCTAGTTATTATTGATCCAACTACTACACTATAAGCACCAAGGTCTATAACCCTCTTTGCCTTTTCCGGTGTATTGATATTGCCCTCAGCAATGACCCTTGCACCTACATTTTTGATAATCTTCCTAAGTATAGCAAAGTCATCTGCCTCGATCTTATCTTCCCTAGATTGGTCTGTGTATCCAACCAAGGTTGTGCCAACAAAATCAAAACCAAGTTCATCTGCATGGATAGCTTCTTCGACAGTAGAACAATCAGCCATCAACAATTGGTCTGGGTACTTGTCTCTGATTTCCTTATAAAAATCATCAAGACTAAGTCCATTTGGTCTAATATCTCCTGTAGCATCTAGGGCTATGACATCTACATTAGTTGGTATAAGTTCCTCAACTTCAGCCATAGTTGGTGTTATGTATACTTTCGAATCGTCATAGTCTCTTTTAACTATGCCTATAATTGGAAGATCCACTTCTTTTTGGATTTCTCTAATATCTTCGCTAGTATTCGCTCTGATGCCACTTGCCCCACCTACTTTGGCAGCTCTTGCCATCCTTCCCATAATAAATGAAGAATGCAAAGGTTCATCAGCCAAGGCTTGGCAAGAAACAATGAGCTTACCCTTCAAAGATTCAATTTTTTTACTATCGCTCATTCCTTCCTCCTCATTTAAGGCAATTATATACCGTCTTGAATATAATTTCAATTTACTTGGCACATTCAGAAATTACTTTCAATAAAAGGCAAAACAAGATAACATTTTCCCGTTTTCCCTAAGTTTTTGGTGAAAGTGAATTCAGGAAAACAAGAAAATGATATGACCTTATTTTGCTACAAACAAAAAAAGCTGATAAGGCAGAATTAATTACCTAACAGCTCTATTTTATTAATTTTCACACACAAACAAAAAGTGGTTGCTTGCTGATAATAAATTTTCATTTTTTGAGTGGCTTTGGTGCCATGATAAGTACGTGTGAAAACTTTCCTCGGTCATTTGGTTTATTTTATCTGCTAAAAGTTCAGAAAATCCATCGCTTGCTATTCTTTCTTTTATTTTTAAGTTTTCGTTTTCTAGCATTTTTGTGCATTCATCTAGGGTGAAATATATGAACGGAGTGTTTTTAACCCTCAATTTTCCTTGGTCAAAAAGATTTGTTGACATGAAATTTGGATTGTATTTAGTTTCTGTCATTGGGATCATATCGTGATTTATAAATGCTATTAAGATATGACCACCTTTCTTACAAACTCTTTTAGCCTCTTTTAGGGTAAATTGTCTATCTTTTTCATTTGATAGGTGATACATTGGACCAAAAAGTAATACTAAGTCAAAGTAATTGCTAGCTAGATCACCCATATCCATGGATGACTTTTTGTAAGCTTTGATATTTTTAATATTTTCTTGAGAAATCTTCTCATTTAACTTTGAAAAATTAGCACTGGATGGCTCAAATGATACTACCTCATCTACTTTTTCTGCTAAATAAAGGCTATATACGCCTGTTGCCGCTCCAATATCCAGAGCTTTTGTTTTGCTATTTATTAGTTTGTCAATTTCATTAACTGTCGTTATTTTTTCAACTGATCCAGCCTTACTTTCAAGCCTTTTTTCTTCATCAAAAATTTTGTATAGTTCATCATTTCTTTTTAAATCATCGGTAATTTTTAAAACATCATTTATGTCCATTTCTTACTCCCCATCTAAAACTGTATCTGAAAATACTATCAATGTATCTAAGCCCGTTGAGTTATAAAGGGATAGGAAGCCGTATTCTACTATATAGACTTCTTTGTTTTCCTTATATCTTCTGTCTGGGCTGCCGTCTTTGTTGGTGTGCTCGTAGGTTTTGCCAAGGACTGTAGCATCTTTTGCTGGAGTTTGTTCTTCTAGGAAGGTCATCTTGCCTAGGTTGGTGTCTATGTCCTTAAAGCTTAGGGCATTTACCTTGCTTCCTTCTTTTATCACAATAGAATCTGGCAAAAATATAAATTTGCTTGATGTGGCATCTAGGGTAAAGGTCTCTGCGTTTGTTTCTATCTCGTCGTTTCCCTTGTAGTAGTTTATTGGTGTGCGAGATAGGATTTTCATATCTGCGCCTGTTTCTTCTCCCAGATCTTCTGCCTCTGTGACTAACCAGACATCATCTGATTCCATAATGCCTTCTAGGAGTTTGTTGGTTCGGCTTAGCTCCTTGGCCGCCTCATCTGTGAAGTCGTAGTCTATTTTTATGGTATTGTTATTTTTACTATATAGGCCGAAAACCAAACCTAAGGCTGATATGATCAAGAATAGTGGGTTTACTATTGCAAGACCTATCCCTGCTATAACTAAGAGAACGGCAACAATCTTGTTGGTCTTGTTCTGCTTTTTGGCTGCCACTAAGTCTCCCATATCTCCTGATCTGATATTACCAACATCATTTGTAAAGTTTTTGGAATTGGTGCTTACATCTTCTCTTTTATTGCTTGCTGTGGCCTTTTGGGCCTTGGTCTTATTAAAAGGGTTTTTGAATTCCTTTTGGTAGGATACTCCTGTGCCTGGTATATAGGCTGTCCCACGAATATTTCCCTTGGCTGTTTTTGTAAGCCTAAATCCTTTGCCACCCCAGGAAATTCCTGGTCCTGATTTACTCATATTTACTCTAAATCCCTTGCCGAGATTTATGCTTTTTCTATATCTAAATCCCATATCATTCTCCTTAATAATATTATACCAAAGAAAAGATTTTTTATTAATATTAAATATAATTAACTTGACTTTTAAAATATTCAAGTATAATAATGATACAAGTTAACAATATT
The DNA here is from genome assembly GCF_900128425.1 of Anaerococcus urinomassiliensis. Lineage (NCBI taxonomy): Bacteria > Bacillati > Bacillota > Tissierellia > Tissierellales > Peptoniphilaceae > Anaerococcus > Anaerococcus urinomassiliensis. The sequence continues at coordinate 1,941,222 of NZ_LT635782.1, read as the reverse complement.
CAAACTCATTTTAAGAAAGAGGTTTTTATGAATAAATTAAATACAATCAGAACATCAATCCCTGCTTTTATGAAAGCTTTATTTAACAAAAACACTCCTGCAAGTGCAAAAATCGCCGTACTAGCAGCAGTACTTTACGCAGTAATGCCAGCAGATTTGGTAGCTGACGTTGTACCATTTTTAGGTTGGTTTGACGATGCAGTTGTTATGGCGATCTTGTTTACAATTGCAGGCAAAATGATCCCAGATACTGTTATGGATGAGAAAAAAGATGAAATAGAAGATTTAAATTACGAAGAAATTAAATAGTAATTGAATATATGTCCCAAGCCATAATTTTAATGGTTTGGGATTTTTTGTTATTAAAAAAAACTCAATTTAATTAATTACTTTACTAAGTTTATTTTAGTAAAATATTTTGCTATAATAAAAGTAGTTAGTATTACTAATTTTTCATAAGGAGGAAAAAATGGATTATATAAGACTAGCTAAAGATAACGAACAATATTGTATAAATATTAGACGTGAGTTACATAAAATTCCAGAACTTGAGCTGGACTTACCAAAAACGATTGCATTTGTTAAAAAACAATTAGAAGACCTTGGCCTTGAATATAAGGAATACGTTAATGGAAACGGCCTATCTTGTGTAGTAGAAGGTGACCAAGAAGGTCCATGCCTTGCTATTAGGGCTGATATGGATGCTCTTCCAGTTGCAGAAGAAACTGGACTTGAATTTGCATCTACTCACCCTGGACAAATGCACGCTTGCGGACACGATTCACATACTGCTATCGCTCTTACAGCTGCAAAAATCATAAATGAAAATAAGGATAAGCTAAAGGGCTCTGTTAAATTTATCTTCCAACCTGGCGAAGAAATCCCTGGTGGTGCAAAACCAATGATTGAAGAGGGTGTACTTGAAAATCCAAAAGTAGACTATATCGTAGGTATGCACGGCGGCCACCTTGCAGATATTCCAACAGGAAATATTGGATTTAAAGACAATGAAATGATGGCTGCTATGGATAAGTTTACTATAGATGTAATTGGTAAGGGAGGACATGGTGCAAGCCCACACCTAGCTGTTGACCCAATTGTTATATCTGGAGAAATCCTAATGGGTCTTCAAAAAATTATCTCAAGAGAAATTGCTCCTGTTGATAGCGCCCTAGTCTCTGTATGTAAAATAAACGGTGGATTTACACAAAACATTATACCTGATAAGGTTGAAATGATGGGAACTGCAAGAAGCCTTGACGAAGGTGTTAGAGATGTTGTCGAAAAAAGAATCGAAGAAATCTGTGATGGTATTGCAAAAACTTATGGTGGATCTGCAAATGTAAATTACGAAAGATTTTATCCTGTTTTAATTAACGACGTTGATTTTACAAGCAAGGTAAGAAATGTAGTTAGTGATTTATTCCCAGACGATGTTTATGAAATGCAAAAACCTGTAATGGGTGGTGAAGATATGGCATTTTACCAACAAGAAGTCCCAGGATGCTTTATGTTCCTATCAAACATTAAGGCTCACTCTGATGGGGTTTGCTATCCAAACCACAACTCCAAATTTGATCTTGACGAAACCTTATTCTACAAGGGAATTGCAACATTTTTAGCTACAGCCTTTGAAGCATTAAAATAGGAGTTTTCTATGACAAGTTTGAACTTTAAAAAAGATTGGTCGATGCATTTGACCCTGCTTTTGGTGGCCCTTCTTGCAATTTTTATCGGTCCTAAAACCCTAGAAATTGGAACAATAACCATAGTATTTTCTCCACTAATCTGGGCTATGATTATTTCCTTTATCCTATTTAAGTCACCACTTAAGACAATAAGTATTGAAAATGCACCAGTAGCAAATACTATGATGAGTATTATGCTAAGTATCCTTATTGCAAAACTAGGAGTTACAAGTGGCGCTCAAATCGAAGCAATCAGGCAAGCGGGCCTTGCCCTTGTTCTACAAAACTTTGGTAACCTTGGAACCATCCTACTATCTTTACCAATTGCCCTTCTTCTTGGCTTAAAAAGAGAATCAGTTGGCATGTGCCATGCCTTAAGTAGGGAGGCAAATGTTGGCCTTATTCAAGATACTTACGGTGCAGAAAGCCCAGAGTTTAGGGGTGTAATGGCAGTTTATATCATAGGAACAATCTTTGGTCCTATCATACTAAGCCTACTTACATCAATTTTTATAAGCCTTGGCATTGTTAGCCCACTAGGAGCAGCAATGGGTACAGGCGCTGGATCTGCATCAATGATGACTGCAGGCCTTCAAGCACTTATTGCAAGCTATCCAGAAATGGAAGCTCAAATGACAGCATTTGCGGGTCTTTCAAACTTGATTTCTTCTGTTATTGCCCTACCGCTTGGTATATTTTTAGGATTGCCACTAACAGAATTCCTATATAAAAGACTAGGTGGCCGCAAAAGAAATGTAGATGAGGAGAAAAATAATGGAAAAATTTAAGATAGAATTACCAGGACTTATCCAAGCACTGCTTGTAACAACTGTCGTGTTCATCTTTGCAAATGCACTTGGAGAAGAAACTCTTACAAGCTCTATACCAGGAATGCTGGTTTTGGCAGTAATATCTCTAATAGGATATTTCCTATCCTATGTTATTCCTCTAAAGAAAGTAACATCTGTACTATGGATTTCAATCATTGCAATCCTAGCTGCTAGCCCAATCTCACCTATATCAGAATTTGTAATAGAAAGTGTTGATAAAATTACAATCAACGCTATCATTACACCAATCCTTGCTTATGCAGGAATTATTATAGGAAAAGACTGGGGAGCATTCAAAGAAGTTGGACCTAAAGGTATTATTGTATCAATATTTGTAATTGCTGGTACATTTTTAATATCAGCCCTACTTGGTGATTTCTTCATGGGAATCTTTAACTAAAATATTCTATAAAAAACAAAGCCCTAGCCTGTTAATTTTTTTTAACAAGCATGGGCTTTTTTAGTCTAAATTAACTATCAAATCATATAGGACATTGATTCCTTTTTCAAAATATTCATAAGGTGTAAATTCTTCTGCGCTGTGGCTTCTGCCATTTACACTTGGAACAAAAACCATGGCTGCTGGATAGTGCTTGCCAAAAACTAGGGCATCATGGCCGGCTCCTGATGGCATGATAATATTAGAATATCCCCTATCATTTGTATAATCTACCATTTTATCAATCAATTTTTCATCCATCATAGTAGCTTCTACATCCAAGGTCTTCTGAGCCTTCCAAGAAGCCCCAACTTCTTTGGTCAATTGATCTAGGAGTTTTGCAATTTTACTATAAATTTCACTTACCACATCCTTGTCAATCGACCTAATATCAACAGAAAATTCTACCTGTGAGGCAACTATATTCATGCCACCAGGTTTTACATTTATTAGGCCAGTTGTTGCAACAGTACCCTCACCTGCTTCTTTGGCAAAGTCAGAAATTTTCCCAATTACCTTTGCTGCAATATCCACCGGATCTTTTCTCATATCCATAGGAGTAGTTCCAGCATGGTCAGCTCGTCCATTTACAATAATCATATACCTTTCCATGCCAACAATCCCATTTACAATTCCAAGATCGATTTTCTTTTCATCTAGGACTGGTCCTTGTTCTATGTGTAGCTCTAGGAAAGTTCCTATGCGGTCCTTATCCCATATAACTGATTTGATATCATCTGGATTTAGACCGTAGGTAGTCATAGCCTCATGAATAGAAATACCATCTTTGTCGGTAAAATTATTAATTTCATCATCACTCACTTCACCCATTATGGCCCTAGATCCAAAGTAACCCGTACCAAACCTAGTGCCCTCTTCATCCATAAAGGCTGCTACTATGTAATCCCTATCTAAAGTTATATCATTTTCATCTAGTAGCTTTGCAATTTCAATAGCAGACATAATTCCTGCTATACCATCAAAGTTACCACCATTAAAAACAGAATCATAATGAGACCCACAAAGTATTGCGGGTTTTGTTGAATCTCTGCCCTTTCTAATACCAAATATATTGCCTACTCCATCTTCAAAAACGCTAAGCTTAACATCTTCCATTAACTCTTTTAATTTATCCGCACCAGCCCTGGTTTCTTCTGAAAAAGGCAACCTGGTACAACCCTCAATTGGGCTTGCACTAAAGGCAGCAAAGTCCTTTAAATTTTTTTCTATTCTTTCTAATGTACTCAATTTTCCCTCCTATAATGAAATTATTTTATATAAAAGCATAAAAAACCCAAGCATCTATTAAAACTATTCTCCAAACAAGGGCTAGATAAGTCGTCTTGACTATTTCTTACTTTGCGATTTATCCTAGCATCAACTGGTATTGTTGACTCCTGTTTTTATAATAATCTTAAAAGCTTGGGTTTAGTTATATTCTTCAAAGCAAATTTCTTTAATTACTCATATCGCCATATCAAAACTGAAGTGTGTACATTGGACTTCTCCACTTTCTTTTATTCTCTAAGTTTCAACCGAGGCTTCTTAGCAATTTTTGCTACATATTTTATCTTAAAGAAGATTTTCTTTTGCGTATTCAATTATATCGTCAGATTCATACATTGCCTTACCATCTATAACAAGACATGGTACCTGGACCTTTCCTCCGACTTCTTCTAACTTCTTCTTATTTTCATCTCCACAAGTCGCATCTTCTATGTTATATGATGGGAATTTTTCAATGTCATTTTCTCTAAAGAAATTTAACACCTTCAAGCAATATGGACAATCTGGCTTAAAATATAGCTCAAACTGTGAGTCTTCACTTTTCATTGGACTGTCCTCCTTTTCCATCAGTTTATGAAAAATATATTTTTCTTATTTATATTATACCCAGCAAATGATTTCCTAAACACTTTTTTTATTTTTTTTAATTAAAGTCAACAGGAGCCATCAAAACTTTGCCTGTTCCTCTGTATACATTCACCAAGCCTTCTCCACTTACTGCCGATCCCACTAGTGAACTTGTTGAGCGTTCTACTGTAAATTTCAATGATCCCGACCAAGCTATGGCAAATGACCCATCTATTTTTAGTTCATCATCAACTAAATCGATTTCGATTAGTTCATTTCTAGCGACTGGTGACTCAAGGGCAACTACACCATCTCCTTTTAGGCTTAGGTTGAATAGTCCCTCTCCTCCGGCAACAGCAGATGAAAATGAGCTTCTTGTTGCTATTTTGTGTTGGAGACTCGCTTCACTTGCCAAATAATATCCATCTTCTAGAACTATTGATCCATTCCAAGCCCCAACATCAATAAGAATTATATATTTGTAGGTAGGTTCTAGGACTATCATGCCTGTCCCATGGTATTCTGGTTTTACAGCAGTTTCCTTGGTAACTGTACTTCTCAAACTTTTTCCTATAAGATCACCAACTCCTTTGATACCAGAACTTGCGTTTACATCTCCTATCATCCATTGCATAGAACCCGCCTGTACAGTAACTGGGCCTTGTTTTAGGTCACATACTAGTTGTTTTAACCTAACACCCATCTGTGAGGCAAAGTATTCTCTTTGTGCAGTTTCCTTGGTAACTGATAAGTCTCTTTTGTACTCAGCAACTCTAAAAGCACCCATCTTGTAAGTTACGTCAATATCATCATTGTTTAGAAAATTATCAATTTTATACATAAGAACTCCTTATACTTTTGTACTTATTATATCAAATTATAATTAAACATATTAAATCTATCTATTAATGATAATATTATTTTAAATAATGAATCTTAAATCATATTCCAATTATTTGCCTTTAAGATTTGCAAGTTTTCCTCGTTAGTTGTGCAAATCTTGCCCTTATAAGGAATTTCATAGCTCATCTTTTTGCCTAAGTGTAGGAAGTTTATAATAGTTTTATTAGATTTTTCTTCTATTTCAAAGTCTTCTATTTCATTAGCTGGCAACAGGGTAAAATTTCCCCTACTTGAATTGCTTATTTCTTTTTCGTATATGCCTTTTGGGCTGAAGTATAGGATAAATGTTCTAGTAGAATCCATAATGTAAAGTATACTACTAAGCATAAGTTTAGCTAGCCCTGTTTTTGTATCATTATGTTTCATTGCCACCAGGAAATTTTTATTATCGTTAAAGTTTTCTTCGACCTTTGCTTTTATCTCATTTTTATCGTTAAATAATAGTCCCATTGTCTTCTCCTATTTAAAAATAAATACTTCTTTGATATCTTTGTCTAGGACCTTGCAGATTTTGTAGGCTGTTTCAAGCGTTGGGCTTATGGTGTTGTTTTCATAGGCCATGATTGATCTTCTTTTTAGGCCAACAGCAGTTGCTAGCTTATGCTGAGATAGGCCTTTTTCCTTTCTAAATTCTGCAATTCTATTTTCTATTTGAACTTCCACGTGATTATCCTTTCATAGAAAATGTTACATTTTTAGTACTAAATATGTTACATTTATAGTACCAAAATTTATTTTAAATGTCAAAAAATATTTTTCAACACAAAAAGGGACTGTTGCAAAATAGATAAATCGTTCCAATATCATTATGGCACCCTCTAAGAAAATTTGGCCTCCATGAGCCGGCGGGCTAAATCTCAAATTTTCTCAGAGTGCACCCCAATGATGGAACGATATATATCTATTGATTTGCAACAGCCCCTTTCTCGTTTATAATAATATTGCAAAAAGCAAGATCGGGCCTACTACTATTAGTAGGGCTGGGAATAGTACTTTTAGAGCTGCTAGAAACATTGCTAGTTTGTCGTATTTTTCTAGATTGTCGTCTTCTAGCAAGGATTCCTTTTGATAGATTTCGTCATTGGATTTGCCAGAGAATCTATCTATTGGTTTTCTCATAAAACACTCATCTCTTCTAATTTTGATTCTTGTTTTTTCTTTAGTTCCTTGTTTTTATCGTAAGCTTTTTGTTTTTCTTCTTCGCTTACTTCCATCAAGTGACAAGCTACAAAGTGGCCATTGTCGTAGTCTTTGAGTTCTGGCTCATAAGTTTTACATATGTCCATAGCATACTCACATCTGGTGTGGAAACGGCAACCCTTTGGTGGGTGTACTGCTGATGGGATGTCCCCTTCTATTACAGCAAGTTCTTGGCCTTGGTCCACGTCAGTTCTTGGGATGGCTTGTAATAAAGCTTGTGTGTATGGGTGTAGTGGTTTGTCAAAGATTTGCTCTGTGCCTGCAAGTTCTACTAGTACTCCAAGGTACATTACTCCTATTCTATCAGAGATGTATTTTACTACTGATAGGTCGTGGGTGATGAATAGGTATGTTAGGTTGTTTTGATCTTTTAGGTCTTGGAGTAGGTTTATAATTTGTGATTGGATTGATACGTCTAGGGCACTTACTGCCTCATCACAAACTATAAAGCTTGGTTTGAGGGCAAGGGCTCTGGCTATACCAATTCTTTGTCTTTGTCCACCTGAGAATTGGTGAGGATATCTGTGAAGGAAGTATGGTGCCAGTCCACATTTTTCCATGGTTTCTTGGATATATTCGTTGTATCCAGCTTCTTTTCTAGATTTGAATAAATCGTGTCCTAGTACACCTTCACCGATGATATTTCCTACAGTGATTTTTGTATCCAAAGATCCGTATGGGTCTTGGAAGATCATTTGTAGGTCTTTTCTCATTTTTCTCATTTCTTCTGAGTTTAGTTCAGATAAGTCTATACCGCTGTCTTTGAGGCTTTCTAGTTCTTCGAATCCTTCTTTTGAGCTTAGACTTTGTCTATATTCATCGACTATGTTTATTTTTTCGCCGACTTTTTTTGAAAGTTCTGCTCTTTTTGTGGTTAGTTCCTTGTATTTGTTGTCATTTTCCAAAGCTTTGTGGTAGGAATCCCAATCACGAGATCTCATTTTGAGCTTGTCTTCGAATTCTTCTATGTCTTGTAGGACTGCTGCTCTTTCTCTTAAGACTTTGTAATAGTCTTCTAGAAGGTTTGATACCTTAGATAGGTCATCACTTGCTAGTAATCCACCGGCAATTCTTACCATATTGGTGTATTTTTCTTCAATTTCGTGACGTTTTAGCATAGCGCGTTCGTTTATTTCTGCACGTACTTCGTCAGTATCGGCACCTTCTAGCTCAGTGTATATAGCATCCAATTCCTCTTTTGCTTTGGCATAGTTTGGATATTGGCCTGGTATATTTTTAATCATTTTGCCCATATATTCTGGAGCAATATCTTCTATTGTTTTGCCATAATATAGGGTGGTTCCTTCAGTTTGTTCGTAGATTTGTAAAAGAGTTCTACCAAATGTAGATTTACCACAACCAGATTCCCCAACTAGGCCTAGGGTTTCACCTTCGTAGATATCTATTGTGATAGATTCGTTGGCATGAACATAGTCTCTTGGTCCCTTATCAAATATAGATTTCTTTTTTAAAGGGAAATATTTTTTAAGGTTTCTTATCTTGAATAAGACCTTTTTATCGTTAGTTGTTTCCATTTTCCCTTTCCTTTCTATTTGGATAATGGCATCTGATTCTTTGATTCTCATTTACAGAAACAAGTTCAGGCATTTGATTGATACATTTTTCTGTTGCAAATTTACATCTGTCGGCAAATTTACATCCCTTTGGTAGGTTTAGTGGGTGTGGTACTGAACCTGGTATAATGTCCAATCTCTCATTCTTATCACTTGTTATAGATGGTATAGAGTTTAGTAGGGCTACTGTATATGGGTGGTTGTAGTCTGTAATATCTCTTTTGAAGATAAATTCTACTGGAGATTGTTCTACTATTTGTCCAGAATACATAACCGCTACTTCATCTGCCATTTGGTTGATAACCCCAAGGTCGTGAGTGATAAATAGGATAGATGTGTTAAGTCTATGCTTTAGGTCATTCATTAGCCTTAGGATTTGAGCTTGAATTGTTACGTCTAGAGCTGTTGTAGGCTCGTCAGCTATTAGTAGCTTTGGTTCACAGGCAAGGGCCATAGCGATCATAACCCTTTGGTTCATACCACCTGATAGTTCAAATGGATATTGTTTAGCAACAATATGTGGGTTAGGAATCTTAACAGATGCAAGGAGCTCCTCACATCTTTTGGCTGCTTCAGCCTTAGTCATATGTCTGTGAAGAATCAAAACTTCTGATATTTGCTTTTCAACAGTAAATACTGGGTTTAGTGAGCTCATTGGCTCTTGGAAAATCATGGAGATTTCATTTCCCCTGATTTCTTCCATTTGTTTTGTGCTATATTTTGTTAAATCTTCGCCTTTGTATAAGATTTCTCCCTCATAGATCTTTTGGTTAGGTTCAAACAGCCTTAAGATAGACATGGCTGTTTGGCTTTTTCCAGAACCAGATTCACCTACAAGTCCAAGGGTTTTTCCTTCATCGATAGTAAATGAAACGCCATTTACAGCTTTGATTAGGCCTTTTCTTGTGGAGAAATATGTGTGAAGCTTATTTATTTCTAGTAATCTCATCTTTACCTCTATCTCTCATTTGCTCTTGGGTCTATAGCGTCACGCATAGCATCACCTATAAGGTTTACAGAGAAAGATGCTAAGAATACTGCAAGTACTGGGAATATCCATCTCCACCAGTAGACGTTTAGTACATCAGAGCTTTGTGCTGCTGTCAACATATTACCCCATGATGGAGTAGGTTCTTGTACACCAAAACCTAGGAATGATAAACCAGATTCTGTTAGTAAGTTACCAGCATATCCAAGTGTTGCGTTTACTATAACGATTGAAAGGATATTTGGTAAAATATGTTTCATCATAATTGACCAGTTCTTAACACCAAGGGCACGAGCTGCAGTAATATAATCACGTTCACGTTCCGCAAGGATTTGTCCACGTACTAGACGAGCAAGTCCTGTCCAACCTAATAAACCTAGAAGAATCATTACCATGGTAATTCTTTGGGTTTGGCTAGCCCCTGGTGGCAATAGTGCTGATAGAGAGATAAGCATTGGATAAAATGGGAATGATGCTATAATCTCTGAGATTCTCATCAAGATATTATCCACACGTCCTCCAGCAAAACCAGAAATCATACCTATAAGTACACCAAGAACTACTTGAAGTACTGTAGAGATTAGGGCGATAATCATAGTCATGCGACCACCGTGGATTAGTCTTGTGAAAATATCACGACCTTGGTCATCAGAACCAAATCTAAATCCGTTTAATCCCCAAGTTTTGATCTTGCCTTCTTTGTCAACTGCATATTGGTTGAAGTAGGATGCGTATATTTGATCAAATTCTCCATCTGGAGCATTCAATTCACCATAGTTATCCATTCCCCAAGTATAAATCTTTCCATTTTCATCAAGGGCTGTAAAGGTAGAATCTCCACCTTGGATATCTACTATTGGAGCCTCAAATTCTGGAACATTGTTTCCAGAAATACCAGCTCTAGATGGTCCCCAAACATAAAGTTTTCCTTTGTCATCAAGGGCTGCAGCTGAGCTAGATGTTAGTGCAACTTTTTTGACAAAAACTGAACCATCAGCCAATTCTTTTGGCATAGCTGTTTGGTTTTCTGCGCCCATTACACCTAAAAGTTGAACTGTTCCATCTGTCTTTGCAACAATCATATTGATTGGTGATGTATCAAAGTCTTCAACTTGGCCTTGAACTGTTGATGGAATCAAGTTCAAACGGCTGGCCATTGTTGAACCCCAAACCACAAGGTTTTTCTTTTTGGTAACTATAGCTGAGTATTGAACACCAGCACCAATTTTTTCTATACCTTCTTCTTTGATTTGGGCTTCTTGCATTGGCGGAATCTTTGTTTGGTCAAAGGAGTTGTTACCCCAACCATAAAGCTGGTCATCTTCTGTAGCTACAAGGATATGTCTATCACCAGCTGCCACATCTTTGATTTCTTTGCCAGCAAGGCCTTCTTTTACTTTATCAGGTATGGATGTAATATTATCTTCGTTGTTTGATCCCCAAACATAAACATTGTTTTCGTTTGTAAGACCAACAGCAAAGGTATTACCCATTGAGATTTTTTTTGTACCTTCTTTTTCCATTTCACCAGGGAAATTCATATATGCCCCACCTGGAGCAACATTAGTAAGGTTACCTTGTGAATAGTATTGGTTAAAAGGTAGGACTCTAGAACCTATAAATACAACTAGTATTATAGCAAGAAACATTATAAGTCCAATAACACCAAGTGGATTTCTAAAGTAGTTTCTTAGTGCTACTTGACCTGGTGAAAGTATTGCCTCTTCCTTTAGGTCCTTATTTTCTGTAGACTTATCCCCTTGTGGACCAACATTTGGATTTGGTCCATTGAGATTTTCTCTCATCTCTTTATCTAGTCTATTATCTTCTACTTTTTTAACTTCGTTTTCATCTATTCCATCTGCAAATGTAAAGCCTCTAAGGAGATATGACTTTAAAAATTTCTTATACGATTTTAATGATTTGTTAAGTGTCTTGTTCATATTTCCCCTCTTAAGCGTCTAGTTTAACCCTTGGATCAACTAGCGCATAGGCTATATCCATTATCAAGTTTCCTAAAAGTGTAAGTATAGCATAAAACATTGATAGGGCTAATATAATATTGTAATCTTGGGCCATAACTGCAGAAATAAGTTCGTTACCAATTCCTCTATATGAGAATATTCTCTCAGTAATAGCAGAACCAGAGAACATACCTAATACTGCCCATGTTAGGGCTGTAACTACTGGAATAAGTGCATTTCTAAAGGCATGTGAATAGACAACAGTCTTTTCTTTAAGACCCTTAGATCTTGCAGTTCTAATATAATCTTCGTTTAGGGCATCAAGCATTGAGTTTCTAACATATCTAGAAAGTCCTGCGAGAGATCCTATAGTAAGTGTAAGAGTAGGTAGAGTTAGGTATCTAACCCATTCTTTAAATTCGTTGGTCCTAGGCATACCATTTGCTGGTAACCATTTAAGTTTAAATGCAAAAATATAAATCGCAATAAGACCTATGAAAAATACTGGGATAGATAAACCAACCAGTGTTAGAGTCTGGAAGAGCCTATCAAAGACCCCTCCCCTATGGGTGGCCGACCTTATACCTATCAGTATCGATAAAACAAATGAAATAATAGTAGAACCAATATTTAAAAATATAGTATTCTTTAGTGGTTCTTTTAAATATTCTTTCACATCACGTCTAACTCTAATTGACTCACCAAAGTCACCTTTAAGGGTTCTGCCTAACCATCTAACATATTGCTCTGGATAGGACTTATTTAGTCCATAACGTTCAGAAAGTGTCTCATAAAGCTGTTCCTCTTGTGCCTTAGTCATACGGGTTCCTTGTGGCATCATGGCCTTGATTGGATCCCCAGGCATAGCTTTAGAGAAAGTAAATAGCAATATAGATATGATTATTGCAACTGGTATCAAGTTTAAAATTCTCTTTACTATATAACGGAGCATAATTTCCCCTTCCTATTTTGTTATATAATTGATTTTTTTATATTTACTAAATCGTTATCATTTGAATAATTTCTATGTATTTATTTAGTAAAAATCAAATAGGTTAAAAACCCCAAAATAACATTTTTTATAAGTTATATATTAATATATTGGCCCAAATTTGTCAAATATTATTAATATAATAACAAGAAATATTTATCATTTTTATGTATAATTATTTACATATTTGTTTATTAATTCTCTTTATATTTATGCAAACAAACTAATAAATCCACCAAATTATACATTATCATTAACTAAAAAAGCTCACCTAGGTGAGCCCTTTTAGTTTTAAGAGATTTTCGATAACTATTTAGCTATTGTAATTGCGTTAACTTGATCTGCAAATTGCCATGTTGGAGTATTTACATCAAATCCTTCTACTCTGTTTGTGTAACCTGTGTGGAATAGGTTAGAGTATAGAGGAATTTCTGGTAGGTAGTCATTGTACCAAAGTTGGAATTTCATCCATTCGTCTAGGAACGCTTCCTTATCATCTGGAGCGATTCTACGAAGTTTTTCTGTAATTTCATCAACTGTTGGGTCATTTGTTCTTGTCTTGTTATCACTACCCTTTGAGTTGTATTGATACCATGGGTCAAAGATTGGTGCAAAGTTAGATCCCATGTTAAATGCTGTATATTCTGCATCTTCTGTTGGAGATGTGTAGTATTGCATTAATGTTGCAAAGTTACCAGCTGTTACGTTATATTCCATACCAACTTGTTTAGCGTTATTTGGAAGTTGGTTGGAGATTAGTGTTGTGATTGGTGAATCATCAGAACCGTATTGGTTTACAACTAGTCTCTTGCCATTTTCATCGTATCTGTAGTAGTCAAATCCATCTGGGTCTGCTGCAAATGCTTCGTCAGCTTTTGCCTTATCCCATGGAGTTTTGCCGTCTTCTTCAAATGTAAATGGTGTTTTGTCAAGTAATTCGTTAGCTGTATCAATGTTTAATTGATAGTTGATCATTTTTGGATCGCTTTCTAGGTCAGCTCCTTTTTCCTTGTACATCCATTGGCTTTGACCATACATACCGTTTGTTACTACACCGTAACCACCAGCATATGATTGTACGAATGAGTTTCTATCCATTAAGTGAGCGATAGCTTGACGAACTTCTTTATATTTTGTGTTTCCTCTATCTGTTAAGAATGTAAGGTTACCATATCCAGATCTTTCAAATTCGTTAAATTTGATTTTACCAGCATCAGCTGCAGCTCTCATTTGGTCAATCTTACCACCATCAGCTTCAGATTCCCAAATATCTATGTCGCCATTTTCTAGTAGGTCAACAGCAATATTTGTGTTTACTGTTTGTACTATAATGTGTGGAACTGTTGCCTTATCACCCTTAGCATTTCCTGCATAGTTAGGGTTTAGAGATAGTTTAACCATGTTGTTTTTGAATTCATCAAACATATATGGTCCACATACAACTGATGGGTTTACCCTATAGTCATTGTATATGTTAAGCATTGCTTGTTCGATTAATTGTAAGCTTGGGTCAACATCGCCATTCATCTTATCTTCAAGAATTTTTATTTCTTCTTCATGGGCTGCTTTTGCTTCTTCGTAAGCTGCTTTATCATCTTCAGATGCATCTGCACCTGGAGCCTTTACATTCTCTTCAAAATCTGCATTTAGATTGTCGATTTGTTTTTGAAGGTCATCTTTATATTTTTGGATTTCTTCTTCACTTGGTTCATAACCATCTTTTGCAACAAGTTTAGTACCATCTTCGTTAAGAACAAGGTTTTCACTTACTGCATGAAGTGGGAATGGGTCAGCTGAAGCTAGAGCTGCTTCTTCAAAATATGGTAGGAATGAGCTATCAATAGTAAATTCGAATGTGTAGTCATCGATTTTCTTTAGACCTTCAAAGAAGTCAACATCATTGCCATCTGCATCCTTACCTGTGTGGTAAGCTTCATATCCCTTTAGTGAGTCAGCACCTATTGATGTAGATCCTGTTACAGGTATATATGATGGGTGAGTAAAGATTAAGTTACCATATAGGTAATTATCTGCTGTAATTGGCTCACCATCAGACCATTTTAGGTCTTCTTTGATTTTATATTGATATGTTTTTGAACCGTCTTCGTTTTCAGTAACTTTTGGTTCTCCATCAAGAACGGTCGGGTTATTTACCCATTGACCATTTTCGTCTTGAACTACAGTAGCGTAACCAGAGTTACCTTCGATACCTAGTAATTTTCTTACACTAACGTCATTTGCATTGTTTGTCCAACCAACAAGGTAGTCGCCGTTCATGTCAGCTTTACCAAGTACTAGGGTATCGTCAGATGTTTGAGCTTCAAAGTTTTCTACTTCTTCGCTTGCTTTTTCGTCTTCCTCAGTATTTTCGCCTTGATCATCAGTTGTTTCTTTTGCATTATCTTCGCCAGCTTCATCTGTTGCTTCTTCAGCTTTATCTTCTGCTGCAGCATCTTCAGTTGTTGCTTTATCAGCGTTATCTTTTTCAGTATTAGCTGAATCAGTGTTTCCTCCACAAGCTGCTAGAGTTGTTGCCAAGCCTAGTGCCATTAGGGAAGAAAATACTTTTTTAATTTTCACGAGTATACCCTCCATTTAATGTTATATTAAGTAAATTTTAATCCATAAATCATATTTTGTCAACAGGATAAAGCTGTTATTATTTATCTTGTTGTATATTTATGCGTTGTGATGGTTGATTTTTCAAGCTTTGAAAATCACTCTCAAATAATTATGAGGAAAACTTTATTCTAATAATGTAGTAAACGTAGGCGTTCCAGCACTTGGCTAAAGTTCTTGTTATTTTTTTCACTTTAGGCCGCTGTATTTTCTTTATACATTTTTATCTTATATATACGAAAATAAATTTTTATTTTTTTGTGAAAATTTCTGCTAAAAGTTTGTTATTATAATCACTTATAGAGAAAATTACTATAAATAATCCAATTATGATATTTACTTATTAGATTTTTCTTTTTTAAAAATGTAATAAAAAACTATAAAGGGTGATATTATAAAAATCACTGGCAAGATTAATTTTGAAAATGTGAAATAATCAATCTCATCTAATTTGTCCCCCATATTTTTTACAGCTTGAGGGAAAGCTATTACTGAAATGGCTAGAAAAATGCTAAGTATTAAAAACGGCATTTGCCTTGGATCCTTGTTTAAGGCTCCCTCCATTATCCCAAAGTAATATAGTAAATAGAAAATAAGTCCAATGGCTGCATATAAGAAATCCCAAAAAATATTTGCTATAGGGGACTTATCTTCTCCTTCATCTTTTTTGAAGTAGTCTATATCGACTCCAAAAATTTCTGATAATTTAACAAGATTATCCATGGAAGGTTCGCTTAGTCCTTTTTCCCATTTTGATACAGCTTGTCTTGATATATTTAGTTCTTTTGCCAAATATTCCTGGGTTAGATTCAATTCTTTTCTTTTATTTTTTATTTTTTCTCCTATCATAAGACCTCCTTATTGCTTATTTTAAGGAATTTTTTATAAAAAGCTAGCAACTATAGGGCAACTTGGGTGTTTTTGCCCAGTATTTCATAATTTTATGTTTTAATTTTTAAGTTTTTATTTATGCTGACATAAAAAAAGACCTCCTTATGTTAGTTTGCCGTCTAACTTTTGGAGGTCAGTTATATTTGCTCATCTACTATTTAGTAATGAGTAAAAATATCTTTATTCTATTTCTTTGCTAATTTGTATTATTCACCTAATGTTATGGCATTGATTTGGTCGTTTAGGTGCCATACAGGGCTCATTACATCAAATCCCTTTACTCTGTTTGAATATCCTGTGTGGAAGATATTTGAGTATAGTGGGATTTCTGGTAGGTAGTCATTGTACCAAATTTGGAATTTTACCCATTTGTCTAGGAAGCCTTCTACATCGCTTGGATCAGTTCTTCTCAAATCTTCTGTGATTTTGTCAGCTTCTGGATCATTTGTTCTTGTCTTGTTAAATGGACCTTCTTGTGAGTAGTATAGCCATGGGTCAAATGGCACACCAAAGTCTGATCCCATGTTAAATGCTGTATAGTCTGGGTTTTCTTTTGGATAGTTGTATAGCTCTATTAGAGTTGAGAAAGAACCAGATGTTACATTGTATTCCATACCAGCTTGGGCTGCATTTATTGGTAGTTGGTTGGAGATAAGGGTTGTGATTGGTGATTGGTCAGAACCATATTGGTTTACTACTAGTCTCTTACCATTTTCATCGTATCTGTAGTAGTCAAATCCTTCTAGGTCTCCCTTGAAGTTTTCTTCTAGTTTTGCCTTATCCCAAGGTGTTTTGCCGTCTTTTTCATATTTGTATGGGGTTTGGTCTAATAGTTCATTAGCCTTGTCTATATTTAGAGTGTAGTTGATCATTTCGCTTTCTACATCAGCTCCACGTTCCTTATACATCCATTGGCTTTGGCCGTACATACCATTGGTTACAACACCATATCCACCTGCATAGGATGCAACGAATTCGTTTCTATCCATTAGGTAAGCTATAGCTTGGCGAACTTCCTTATATTGGGTTGATCCTCTATCTGTTAGGAAGGTGATGTTACCATAACCATTTCTTTCAAAAGATCCTATTTGGATTTTGCCTTCATCGGCAGCCTTTCTCATTTGGTCGATTTTTCCACCCTTATTTTCATCTTCCCAAACGTCTATATCGCCATTTTCTAATAGGTCTACAGCTATATTGTCGTTTACTACTTGGAGGATGATGTTTGGAATTGTTGCCTTATCTCCTTTGAAGTTGCCAGGATAGTTTTCATTTAGGCTAAGTTTTGTCATATTGTTTTTAAATGATTCGAACTTATATGGTCCTGGTGTAACTTCTGGCTTAAATCTATATTCTTCTGTTTCAAAAATCGCAGCCTTGTCTATTAGTAGGCGAGTTGGGTCTATGTCGCCTTCCTTGCTTGCTTCAAGCTCTGCTATTTTTTCGTCACGATCTTTAAGGTCTTGGTCGTATTCTTCCTTTTCCTCGCTGCCATCTTTTGGCACTTCTGGATAATTTTCGTCAAATTCTTCTTTTAGTTTGCCAATTCTTGTATCTACTGATTGGATGAACTCTTCTTTATCTTGCTCTGTAACTTCATAGCCATCTTTGACTTGTAATCTCTTGCCATTTTCAGCTACTTGAAGGTTTGGTGCTATATAATGAAGTGGTCTAGCTCCCTCATTTGATAGAGATTGAACGTCAAAATATGGTAGTTCTTTGGCATCAATAGTTACACTAAAACTATGATCGTCTATTTTTTCTAGACCCTCTAGTTCATTTGAATCATTATTGTGGAAGGCTTCATAACCTACTAGTCCATCATCACCTATTTGTAGTGAACCAGTCATAGAAATGTAGTTGTAATCAGATTGTAAAAGTGTCAAAAATAGGAAGTCATCAGCTGTAAGAAGCTCTCCATCTGACCATTTTACATCATCCTTTAACTTAAATGTTACTGTCATTGAACCATCGTCATTATTTACGCTTGTTGGTTCTTCTGCTAAAATTGACTTGTTCCATTGCCACTTTCCGTTTTCATCTTGTACATAGGTTGTGAAACCATTGTTTCCCTCTATACCTAGAAGTCTACGAGTTTTAACGTCGTTGGCATCATTACCAAAACCTTGGATGAAATCACCATTCATTGATCCAACACCAACTACTAGGGTGTCGTTTGATGTTTGGCTTTCAAAATTATCCAAGTCTTTTTTGGCATCTTGGTCAAGGTCATTTTCTTCTTGTCTATCTGCTGTTTCATCTGTACTTTCCTTGCTTGTTGGATTTTGCTCACTTGTATTGATAGAATCTGAGTCTGATCCGCCACAAGAAGCAAGGGTTAGAGAAAGGCCTAGGGCCATTACAGATGAAAATATTTTTTTAATTTTCATTATTATGTCTCCCTTAAATTGTTTTCCTACGATTTATAATATACGATAAATATAGATTTTATCAATTTTTGCAAGATTATGAATATAAATGAATATTTATTTTCAATCTTTTACATAGTTGAAACTTTGCAAAAAAATTCGGGGCTGTTGCAAAATAGATAAATCGTTCCTATATCATTCGAGCACCCTCCCAGAAAGGTCTCTATCATTCGAGCACCCTCCCAGAAAGGTCTCTGTCAGCCGACGGGCTAATTACCACCCTGAGCCGGCGGGCTAAACCTCAAACCTTCTGGGAGTGCACTCCAATGATGGAACGTTAGATATCTATCAATTTGCAACAGCCCCGTTATTATAAAATTATTATTTCTTATTAAGGTAAGTGTTTGCAGAGTTTCCACCTACAAGCCTAAAGTATTTTATTGGAAGTCCTCTTGAATCTCCCATGTAGCCCTTGCGAGGTGTTACTGCTACACCATTTTTGCTGTAGGACATATGAATGATTGTATCATCTGTTGGGTTTAGGATAAATCCTGTGTGACCTGCAGCTCCTGCAGATCCACCTGGTCTACCTGCAACGAAGATATCCCCGTATTGGATTTCAGATTCCTTTACTTCATACATTACCTTGCCCTTTGTTCCCATTTGGAATAAAGTTTCGGTGTTGCCTACCCAGGCATCCTTGCCTAGGAATCCACCATATATTAGTGACCTATATACTGCTGATGAGCAGTCTGCTTGGCTGGCTGTATTTCTACCTGCTCCCATATTGTATGTTAGTTTGTTAGCTCTGGCATTGAACATCCATTCTATAACTTTATCAACAGATTTTTCACCTGGGATATTATTATCTTCTTTTGTAGCTATACCATTTTCATCGACATTGTAAACAACACCTTGTTGTGTAATTGTCTTGTTGGCTGTTAGACCATTTGATGTGAAATAGTAGTATTTGTCATCTATCTTCCACACACCTTCTTTTACATATCCGTTTTCGTTGGTGTGGTATTTTTGACCATTGTATGTTACCCATGAATTCTTAGGATTATTAACTAGGCCGTTTTTGTCGATATTATAGTATTTTCCACCAGCAATTATAGAAGTATTTTGGAATAGAACACCTTGGTCGTCAAATACGTATGTATTATTTCCCTCGTTAAATAGACCCGTTATTATAGAGCCGTTTTTATTTGTTCTATATGTCTTACCACCAAGGTTGAACCAATAATTCTTCCTATTGGTTGCTATACCATTTCCATCTACTGTGTAGAATCTTGATTCTGTTAGAACTTTTTTATTTGTTTTTAAAACTCCATCATTGTCAAAGTAATATGTTTTGTCGGCGATTTTAGCTATACCCTTTAATAATTTTCCATTATTGTCGTTATAGTATTTCTTACTGTTAATTGTCACCCATTTATTTCTTGGTGCAACCATTTCGCCTTCTCTTCCAATATCATAATGAGATTCATTTGTTACTAGAAGTCTGTTTAATTGTAAGATACCATCATTATTAAAATAGTATTTTTTGTTTTTGATTTCTTTGATACCTCTTACAATATGACCAGTCTCATCTGAATAGTATAGGTTTGCTCCCATTACAGTCCAATATGCCTTTGGATTTGTAGCATTACCCTTGCTGTCAATATTGTAAAATCTATCATTAACTATAACTTGTGCATTTTTAACTAACTTATTGTTTTCGTAATATTTTGTTGTATTCTTTTCCTCAACTATAACACCTGTTGCTTTTGGAGCATAGTAAACTTTATGATTAATATTTGTTTCTTCTGTTACAGTTTGATCTTCAGTAGTCTGATTGTCAGTAGATTTATTATCAACAGATTGACTATTTTCGCTAGTTTTAGCATCAACATCGTCAATCATTGTTAAAATTTCATCAAGGTTTTTATCGTTATAGTAAACTAGGTCATCTCTTTGTTCGTACTCTTCTGATTCTTCATTGACTTCATCAGTTAATTCTTCTTTTTGCCTAGTTTCAGAATCTTCGTTTTCTTCTTTTTCAATACTTGTATTTTCTTCATTTTCAATACTTGTATCTTCTTCAGCTTGTTCTTCTTCAAGATCTAGATAATCGTCTTTATTTTCTGAGATAGCCTCTTCATTTTCATCAAGGTTTTCACTACTTAGTGTGATGTCTTCATTACTATCTTCATTGCTATCTACTTGATCTAGGCTGATTGGTTGTACTTCCTTTAAGCTAGCATCAGAACTTTCCTCGGTGCTTACTTCAACATTCAGATCGTATCCTTCATCAGCATATGCATTTTCAGAAAGAGTTACAGCTTGAGATACAAATAATGTTGAGGCAAGCAATAATGTTTTATTAATTTTCTTCATATTTATTACCTCACTTTTATTACAATATAATTACAATAAGTCTATTTTTTTAGTTTACAGACCTATTATAAACCATTTAGTATGTAATTGCAACAAAAAAGTTACAATTTTTTGCACTAATTATATTTATTACCCAAAAAAATTAAAAAATTATTACAAATTTGTATTTAACTACAAAAAAATAAAGAAACGTGATAAAATTATAATAACTTAAGGAGGCCATATGACTTACAAAAAAATACTAGCAAGCCTTGCACTAATAGCTGTTTTAAGTGCTTGTAATAATAAAGAAGCAAAAAATGTCCAAAAAGTAGCAAATGATGAAGAAATATCTCAGGCTCTAGAGGACAATAATAAAGAAACTAAATCAGAAGATAGCAAAAAAGAGACAAGTCTTGCTGGAAAAGAAAGCGAGGCAACAGACTATGATAAGTGGAGAGAAATGATAGTCGAATTTGGTGAATTTGATGAAGACTTTGCCGATGAGCTTTCTGATGAAGAAATTGATAAAGTAGTAGAAAAAGCAAAAGAACTATCAGAAGAAACTGGCTACTGGGATCAAAAGGACTTTGTATTCCAAGAATTAGCAATTGAAAATCCATACAAATCTAACAAATTCCCTCTAGATTCAATAGCAGCAAAATACAACCAAGAAGCTGCAGTTGAAGGAGAGCTTACAGATAGGTTCAACTACGAAAGAACATTGATGGGAACTTGGGGCTATCCAGTAGATAAGGTTTGGGGAACAGATGATTATTATATCCAAGAAGCTCTAAAGATTGCCTATATGGAAAATCAAGAATTATACTTTGATGATTACGTAAAAAGAGCAGCAGATATACTATTTTTAAATAAACTTTCACCAGAAAAAGAAAGTGATGAAAGTACCGATGCAGAAAATGAGGGAGATTCCTCTGACATTTCCAAAAAAGAAGACGAAAAACCTAAAAAACCAACAATGAGAAGATTTGGATCAAGCCAAACAGACTACGATGCCATCAAAGCAGCAATGGTACAATACTATGAATTTTCTCCTTCTGTAGTAAATCAAATGACAAACGAAGATATAGATAAGGCCTACACCCGTGCCATGGATAGGCTAGAAGAGACAGGATTTGGAGATATAGGACTAATATTTGACGAACTAGGCAAGATGTACCCAGGTGCATCCACCATGTATCCAGGAGAAGAATAATTTAGCTAATAAGGCCTTCCTAGTACTAGGAAGGTTTTTTCTTGCTTTAGATGGCATTAATCAAAGTAAACTTGCAAGGTCTAATAGAAGCAATAATACCTATTTTTCACCGAAATCAAAATTTATCTCAACTTTTATATCTAAGGCCTTTCTATCCTTAAAAAATCCCACATTTTTACTCAAATCATAATAATCTCCATAGACTTATAATAATCCAATTGCTATGCATTTAATGTGCAATTACTATGACAAAAATGTAAAATATAATTGTATAATAATAATCAATATCAACAACAAGAAGGAGAACTATGCCAGTGATAGTATTAGCGGGAATGATAGCCTCAGGAAAATCAACAGTATCAGCAAGACTTGCCAAAGAACTTGGAAGTAAGCTAATGATAGAGCCAGTAGATCAAAATCCCATCCTGCCTCTATATTACAAGGATAAGGAAAAATACGCCTTCCTATTACAAATATATTTTCTAAACGAGAGGTTCAAACTTATAAAGGAAGCCCTCACCAACAACAAAAACGTCCTAGATCGCTCTATCTATGAAGACGAATTATTTACCAGAATCAACCTAATGGAAGGCAATATTAGTCAGGTAGAATATGATACCTATGCCGATCTCTTAGCTAATATGTTAGAAGAGATAAAGGACATGCCCAAAAAATTCCCAGACCTCTTAGTCTACCTAGACATAAGCTTTGATAAGTTCCTAGATAACCTAGCCAAAAGAGGTAGGGACTTTGAGCAGATAGATCTAAGTACAGAAAAGGGACAAAAAGACCTAGCCTATTTTAAAACTCTCCATAAAGAGTACCAAAGTTGGTATGAGAATTACTCCTACTCAGATAAAATTGCCATAGATATGAATAAATATGATGTAAATTGTGAACAAGACTGGCAGGAGGTCTTTGCTATGATTATGGAGGCCTTTGATAAGAGTTTATGTAAGGAAGATAAATAAGTAAATCCCATGAAATATTCCAAGGGATTTATCTATAGACCAATATCTATAATAGGTCTATGCCTAGAGAAAATTATTTTAATATTTGCCAAAGAAAAATCAGATTAGGGATTGACCTGACCTCCTTTAGTTGGTTTTTAAGTCCAACTTTTGGGGGTCAGTACAGCTTGGAGATTTAGTGAAATTATAAGCCTAGACCTTGGGATTTTTAATAGGCTTGGTCAGCCATCACTTCTTTTTGGGCATCCTCATAAAGTCTTTGCTCGTAATTTGAGACTTTTATGGTTACTAGGTCTCCTTTACTTATAAATTTAATATTATCATAAGGAGTATATTCTAGGCCATCTATGCCCTTACTATAGAGTATTCCCTTATCTAGAAGAGTTTTTTCTAAGTCTTTGTAGGATTCTTGGTTAATGTCAATATCTTTGCCTTCTATTGCAAAGTCTGGACCATCATAAAAGCTTATACCCGATATTTCATAGCTATCATCTGGAGTATATAGACCTTGATCGTTTAAATTAGGCTTTATTGAATCAGGTATATTGTATTCAACTAAATACTTGTGGCTAGGTGCATCAAGGATGGCATATGTTCCATAGGTGAGTATACCCATATCAAAATCTTTGGAGAAGTCCTTTGTATTCTCGTCACTTATTAGTTCATATTCCCCTCCTAGGGCATCTTTTAAATCACCCATGGTCATTGGGTAGGTTAATTTTTGATCTTCTATCATAAATGAACCTTCTTCTTTTGGTCTATTTCTTTTAATATAGATATTTAAAAGAATATCATTTTTTATAGTTGATGAATCCACCGGTTCTTCTATGGTTACGCTATAGATTTTGCCGGTACTAGTATCAAAGTTTAGGCTAAAGATTTTATCTCCAGCTGCAAAGTCTAGGGCGTGGCTATCTTCATTTAACCTAAGCAAATGAGCTCCTTCTATTAACTTTTCCTTAGCCTCCTCTTTGCTATCATCACCACTTATCCCATATGGTAGGGATATGTCTAGACTAGATTTTGGCTCAATTGTCAAAATACTGCCTGATTGACTACTAGCTATCTTATATTCCTTGCCATCCTTGGATTGCATATAGGATATGTCTTCAAAGTAGGTCTCCTCGCCGCTTTGATCTTCTGTAAAGCCAAAAGTGGTCATTAGATCATCTTTGCTGGTAGGAGCCTCTCCTTCTATGCCCTCTAAGCTAATATCAGTTTTAACTTCTTTGATTTTGGCATATAACGTATCTGCCTTGGCTGTATTTTCCTTTTTGCGCTCTCCATCTCCCTTTTGTATGCCCGCTAGGCTCATATCACCTAGGTTTTGATCCTTAGATTTTTCTAAAAGTTTATCCATATTGCTTACGTCATTTACATCAAAACCCATTTCGGCCATGTTCTTTTCAAATTCTTTTTTTTCTTCTTCTGACATGCCCTCCATCATCTTATCTACTTCCGCTTGGTTTTGGGCAATTAATTCATCCATTTGGGCCTGGTCTGTTTGGGCAGACTCTAGAGCATCCTTGTTGCTAGTCTCTTCTTTCATATCTATATCGGTCTTAGGATTTTTCTCGCTTTTATTGCTGGTTTCATTATTAGCATTACAAGCTGTTAGAAAAATCATAAGAGTTAGTAGGATTTTTTTGCCTTTCATCATATTCTCCTATAATGTTTTTTAATTTTTACCCTCTCTTGTTTTAGGCAAAACAGGAAAATGAATCATGACATAAAAAGGGGCTGTTGCAAATTGATAGATATCTAACGTTTCATCATTGGAGTGCACTCCCAGAAAGTTTGAGGTTTAGCCCGCCGGCTCACGGTGGTAATTAGCCCGTCGACTGACAGAGACCTTTCTGGGAGGGTGCTCGAATGATATAGGAACGATTTATCTATTTTGCAACAGCCCCTCAGACTACTAAAAAATAATTAGGATTTTTTACATTAAATTTATTTTTACTTTACCAAGTCTTGGTAGATTTTCATAAGCTCAGCCACACACTCAGACTCAGTCATAGTACGCCAATCAAAACCATATGCTTCCATGACTGCCTTGTCATTTTCTTGGTGGGCGCGGCGAAGTTCTACTGGCATAGTAAGCTCATCATATAAGTCTGCTAAGGATGATGCTGGATAAAGTTCACGTGCATCAAGAATGCCTTGGGCAGTTTTTTCTATTTTTTGTTTTTGTTCCGGACTTGGGTCTGGCCATGGGAAGTTGTTGTAGACAATACTAGCAGAGTATTGATAATCACTTTTCATCCTTCCTGCAACTGCACGCATCCATGACATATGAACATTAGAAGTTAGAATTCCAAAAATATATTTTTCATTTGTAGCTAATATTAAAGCACTCCCATTAACAATAGTATCTTTATCTACAAATTTCAATGGTAAATATTTTCTTCTTTCAGATGATACTTTTGGAATTACAAGCATATCTGAATTTGGTTGTCTTATCTCTCCAAATAGATATGGGGTATCTGCAAGCTTTAAAGTTTCTTTTCTTCTGCTTGATTTTCTATATTCAGATGGATCTTTATCAGTTAACCATATACACCAACGCATTTTGTTATTGAGAAGCTCATATCCACCAATATATTTTTTTATAAATTCTTTATTTTTTATATTTTCTTTTAAAATATTCTTTAACTCTTCTTTATTTAAAATTAAATTTCCATTATCTATAGGTTTTTTTCTACTGTCGATGAAAGTATTTGGCGCTTCTACTAAATAAGCGTTAATATCATTTACTATTTTTACAGTATCCTGAGAGTATAAATAATTTTTATCTAATTTTTCAATAGAAAATCCTACAATTACAACATGAACATGTGCTTTTAAAGATGCTTCGCTATCCCATTTAAAGGTTCTATAAGCAAAATTTATTGAAATACCATTTTCTAAAATTAAATTTTTCCATAATATAGATACTTGCTCACCTTGTGTTATTGAATTAGTAGATACAAAAGCTGTGTGGATCTTGGTATCTTGTATATAATTAGATGCTTTTTTATACCATCCAGATACATAATCTAACTTATTTAATCCTTTTAATTTGCCAAATATTTCTCTCAAATCAGCTTTTTGATCTTTAGATTGCTCTTTTTTGCCAACAAAAGGCGGATTTCCCATTATATAATCCAAATCATCTTTAGCAACTACTTCTTCCCAGTCCATTCTTAAGGCGTTGCCTTCTACTATATTGGCGTAGGATTTGAGTGGCAAAAAGTCTATGTTGGCGTGGATGATTTCTTCTGTTTCTTTCATCATCTGGTCTTCTGATATCCATAGGGCAGTTTTTGCTACTGTTACTGCAAAGTCATTTATCTCTATCCCATAAAATTGGTCAAGGCTGACTTTGATAGGATCTTCTACATCTCCCATAAATATTTGGTCTCCAAAACGGGTTTTGATGGCTTCATTTTCTAGTTTTCTAAGGGAGAGATAGGTTTCTGTCAAAAAGTTTCCAGATCCTGCTGCTGGGTCTAGGAATTTTATGCTAGCTAGTTTATTTTGAAAGACTTCTAGCTTGTTATTTCTTATTTTTTCTGTCTTTATAGACTTGATTTGGTCAAACTCATCTCTTAGATCATTTAAAAATAGTGGGTCTATAACCTTGTGGATATTTTCTATGGATGTGTAGTGCATACCGCCTGCACGCCTAGTTTCTGGGTTTAGGGTGGATTCGAATACTGATCCAAATATGGTTGGTGATATCTTGCTCCAGTCAAAACCACGACTGGCTTTTTCTAGGATTATATCACGAATAAAGGGATTTAGCCTTGGGATTTCTATATTTGCCTCAGCAAATAAACCTCCATTTACATAAGGGAAGGCTAATAATTCTGGGTCTAGGTATGGATCTCTTTTTTCTTCTGGCTGGTTTAGAATATTAAATAGGTCTATGAGGGCACTTCTAAAGTTACTTTCATCAAATTTTCCAAGATAATCATGGAACATATTGTGGTGGCCAAATAGTCCCGCATCTTCTGCATAAAAGCAAAATACTAGGCGGACACATAGAATATTTAAATCCTTTAGAGTCTGTGGGTCTTGGGGATTGTTGTATTCGTTTAGTAAGGCATCATAAAGAAAACCTACTATCTCTCCAGCTTGGAGGGATACTTCCATTTCTTTTATAATATTTTCGTCCTTTTTGTCTACCAAAAAGTTCATCCTGTAGGCTTCCTCTGGCAAATCTTCTAGGAGAATTTTTTCTGGCTCTCCGGTTGGTTTTTCCATATCATATATGTAAAATTGTTTGAAGTTACATGTTACAATCCACCTTGGCCTTTGGGAATATGGTAATTCTGCTGAGTATCTTTTAGCCTGTTGAAATGGAGATAGGAGTGCCCCATCTGATTGCTTGATGGCCTTGTCTAAGGATTTATTTCTAGATTTTTGCTCTATAAGGACGTGGGTATCTGGAATAATAATGTCTATAAAGGAAGCATTATCTAGCATAACCTTATCCTCAAATCTCACATAGGCTGTGGCTTGGTCTATGCCGTAGACATTTTGCAATAAGTCTAGCCAAAATCTTTGACTTTCTGCCTTTTCATTGCCCTTACCCTGCCATCTATTTACAAATTCATTTGCTTTTTGCTTTTGCTCTCTCTGATTCACAATTCCACCTCTTTTCCTATTTATTATAGCATAGGTAAAATGTCTAACAAAATTCGATTTAGGATTATAAGTAGGTATAATATATCCTAAATAAGGGGGCTATTATGAAGATAGATACAAAAACAATGGTTTCAATAACCGAAGCTAATCAAAATTTTTCCAAAGTAGCAAGATTAGTTGATGAAAAAGGCTCTGCAGTTATTTTAAAAAATAATGCACCTAAATATGTAATAACAGCTTATGAAGAATCTGAAAATATTGAAGATGCCGATGATGAATTGGTTATGGATATTTCTAAGTCTTTAATCGAAAAAAATAAAGAAGTTTATAAGAAATTATCTGAATGAAAAGATTAACTAGAAAACAAATTTTATATTTGCACACGCAACAAATAGAAATATTTGGAGGTAGTAAGGGTATTAGGGATGAAAATATGTTAGATTTGTCCATAAATTCTGCCTATCAAACTTTTGATGGTATTAATCTTTATCCAGATGCCATAAGTCAGTCTGTTCATCTTGGATATTCCCTTGTGATGAATCATCCATTTATAGATGGTAATAAGAGAATTGGCACCCATGCTATGCTAACAAATTTATACATCAATGGTTATTCTCTAACTTACACAGATCAGGAACTTATAGATGTAATACTTAAACTTTCAAGTTCAAAGCTAAGTGAAAAAGAACTATTGGAATGGGTTAAAAATCATATAAATGATACAAGTGCATGAGACTAGGAAAACTTATTAGTCTCATGCTTTTTGTAATATTTGATGTAAGTATCGTAAGAATTTCTAATATTTATATCAAAGATATCCCTTAACTCTGTGGCAAAGTAATCCGTGTCGTCTGCTTCAAAGAATATATATTGGTATTTCTCGAAAAGGAAAGTTAATAAGGCACTTAGGAAAACTCTCCTAGTTTTCGAATCGGATTTGCTAGTAGCTAGGTAGGCAATTTCATTTTCTTCTACAAAGACACAAGTTGTGATGGTTCCATCTTCTTTAATATAAAGTGAGTCCTTAGGAATAATATTTACAAATTCAGCAAAACTTGCAGTTAGCGGACTAACATCATAGTGAACTAGTGCGTAATAATCATAAAGAATTTGGCAACATTTCTTGTATTCATAACTCCCATAATGACATTGGAAAATATCCGCCTTTTCAAGAGGATATTTAAGATCTGCCTTGGTAACTTCGACTTCATAACACTTTCTCTTTAGAATAAAATCATTTTTTACCAATAAGTCAATCAATTTATAATTATTAGAATCCACTCCTATTTGTAGGGGCTTTTTATACTTATCAAGCAAATGATCAAAATCATTGATAGTGGATATCTCTGAATTTTCTATATTTAAATATGTATGTTTATTGTGAAATTTATTAGTATAAGTTTTCATATCAGCTCCTACATCTATATTACTTTAAAATCAGAAGGTGATGTTGCAGAATAGGTAAATCTATTCTGCTCATCACTTTTTGATTTCAATTATCCTATCACATTTTCTAGCCAAATCCATGTCGTGAGTTACAATTATTATTGTCTTGTTAAAGTCATCTCGTAAGCTTATTAACAATCTAAAAACTTCACCAGCTCTGGCTGGGTCTAGAGATCCTGTAGGTTCATCGGCTAGGATTAGATCTCCAGGCTTTAATATACATCTGGCCAGTGCCACTCTTTGGGCCTCACCACCTGATATGGTATTTATCTTTTGATCTATCAAATATTCGATACCTAGAGTATTTAAAATATTTTTTATTTGATCTAATTTATCTGCACTTTTAAGATTTACAAATTCCATAGCAATGAGCAAATTATCTTTGACAGTTTTCTCAGATATGAGAGCATTGGTCTGGAAAATATAATTTATCTCATCTCGACGTATTAGAGTAGCCTCTTTGCTATTTATATCAGGCAGAGCCTTTCCCTTAAGTAAAATCTCCCCACTATCAACTCTTTCTAGCAAGCCTATCATATTAAGTAGAGTAGACTTACCCGATCCACTTTCTCCTACTATTGCTAGGACCTCCCCTTTAGCTACTTCAAAGCGAAGGTTATTTATTATTTTTCTACTACCAAATGCTTTTGATACTTCTCTTATCTCTAAATGATTCATATATTTCTCCTACTTTAAAAACTCCACTAAATTCTCAAACTGATTTCTTTTTGTTAGCCTATCAAGCATTAGATATTGAATTATAAATAGGATAACTGATAAACTTATACCACTAATTGAGCCTTTCACTAGACTTATTATGATATTTACTAGGCTAGCTAGTATTACTATGATCCATAAGGCTTTATAGATTTTTTTGTTATCATAGCCTAAGAATTTTTTGATATTAACTTCTTCTCCATATATTTCTCTATATAGTTTAATCAAAGCTGATAAAATCATTATTCCTATATAGGTTAAAAACAAGGCAAGGATTATAAAAGTTGCAATGTGTTGAGTTAAACTACGTATCATTCCTGTTATCAAATCAGCAATTTTTACAAATTCAGGCATATTATCATCTAAATTAAATTTTTTATAATATTCTTTGTTTATATATTTATCGTAAGCTTCTTGGTTTAATTTTATATATGAGTTAGTTTCCCCTCCAGCAAGTAAACTCATAGATTCAAAATAGGACATATTTTCACTGGTTATAAGGCTTATAACAGGTTCACTTGTTTTAAGTGGGAAGGTTTCTTTGTACATAAAGTCATCGTAATTATTAGGAAAGGTAAAATATTCTTTGTTATTATCATAAGTGATAAATTTATTTCCCTTATAAAGAGTAGAGTAGTATTTTTCATTCACATATTCATCTGAGAAGTCCTGATCATTCATTTCTTGATAGAATTTTTCTATTTGCTTTTTCTCACCATCAGTAAAGCTACTAGGTATCAGATAAATCCTGTATCCCTCTTTAGATAGTTTAATCAAATCTTCATCCAAATCGATGCCCAGATCATCTTCTATATAATTATTATCAGCCTTAAATTCCATATAAGAAAAATCCGGCGGATACTTATACACACCTTTATCAATCCATTCTTCTCTAAAATCTGGCCTATAGAAATGAGTGTTGATAAATTTTACACCATCTTTGCCTTCAATCGACCTATAAAATTCCATAAAATCTCTATCTAGCGTAGGCTGATCGGCTGTTTGAGGGTCCATATAGTCATCGCCTTTGAAGAAGCCATTGGTTACATAGTAGTCAGACACCTCTTCCCATTCTTTTTTTGTTTTATATTGATCTCTAATTTCTGCTATTGAATCATCCATACCTACAAACGAAACTAAACCTGTTGATAGATTTACTAGTAAATACAAGATAATCCCAAATATAAGTAAGCCTTTTTTCGTAACCCTACCATGAATTGCATTGATTGGTTTTACTGTTCTTAGAATCAATGAAATTAAAAATTCAAAAATCAGATATATTACAAAGTTAATAAAACCAGCTAAAAAATATATACCAATAAACTTAGGAGTCAAAAAACTTGCTTTGGATAGTATTAGTCCAAATAATGGAAATAGCAAAGTCACTACTAAGGCAGTTTTATTGAAAGTCCCATAGGTAGATTTTATAAAATCACCCTTAGTCCATCCCAGAAGTAGGTATGTTCCCATATTCTTTAGTTTTGATACTGTATATGTACTTAGTAGGCCAATTATTAAGATGGTAGATACTATATAAATAGCTATAAATCCTAATGGGAGGTCACCTGTCATAGCAGATCCACCACCTTTTACATCTGTTAGTTCTGCTACACTTATACCACTAGCTTCACTTATTCCTTTATAAAACTGATCTATGTCTTGATCACTAAGTCCTACCGCTTTGTATGTACCGTTAAAGCCAGCAAACTTTCCTGTACCTATGAGGTTTATAAATACATAAGAATCTCCAAAAATAAACTTTGGAGTAGGCTCTATCAATCCATATTCCCCAGATAGTAAACCTATACTTCCACCATCATCTAGCTTATTAAAACTCTCATCTGATGCGTATTGCTTGCCTAGAAATTCTATATTTAGCTTATCTCTATTAGCATCAAAATCTCCACTCATCCAATAACCATGGATCATCTTATCCCCAGCGTAGTCAGGGCTATCTACTTCTCTTAATAAAAGCCCCTTCTTTTCATCCAAAAATTCTCCTATATAATCTCCGACATCCATGTTTTTTTCCATATCGATATTGTTTATAGTGATTTCTTTATAATCAGATACGATATTTTTAAAATTTTCTCTATATTTAAAATCAAGAAAATAAGAAACCAATATAGCAAATACTATAAATTGGACTGGGATTATGATATTTAATATCCTTTTGACCGACTTATCATTCATATACCGCTCCTTTATGTGTGGTGTGTTATTATGAGTATAACACCATATTATATGAGAGTCAATATATTAATCAAAAAATTAGTAAACTTAAAATAATCAAATCAGAATTACCAGCTTAGCTGGTAGTTCTGATTTGGTTATTTGAGTTTAATAAACTAGGATTCATAAATTACTATCTAACCATGTTTTTAGTTCATCAAAACTGTAATCTCCTTTTAATGCTATTCCATCTTTAATAATTGAATTCTTACATTCCTTTTTGTAATCTTCAATCATTCTCCCAAAACCACCTCCGCCATGCGTGCAAAACGGAATAATTGTCTTTCCATTTAAATCAACCGTTCTTAAAAACGATAGCACGGGTGGGGCAAAAGTTTTAAGCCAATTAGGAGAACCAATAAAAACCACCTCTGCATCTTCAATAGTTTCCGCTCCTTGAATAAGAGGTGGGCAATATCCTTTTTCAATTTCTTCTCTCACTTCTTTTACAGCTGTATTATATGAGAATGAATAAGGCTTTTGTGGCTTCAGCTCTCTCAAATCTCCATCAGTAATCAACGCAATATCTTCTGCTAATCTTCTTGTTGTTCCTGAATATGAATAATATACAACTAAAGGACTCATTATAATTACCTCCTTAATTCAACCTAATTACTATAATATCATTTTTATTATATGATAAGTAGCCTGATATTATCTATCCTGTTCACTCCCCCTAAAATATACATAGTGTTTACACACCCTGAAATAATCTACACTTGAACTGTTTCCAAAAGGTGTTTTTTAAATAGAAAAATGGCTTTTAAGATTTCTTCTAGAAATCCTAAAAGCCACCTGTTTCAAGAGTTTTATTTACCATTATCCTAATTTCTTGACATCAATACTATAATTAGTCATAACATGTATCAAGACCACTCTGACGATAGCAATACATCAAGAAGAGAGCCTTCACACTCGTTGCACGGTGGAAGTTGCAAAAGAAATGATATATTCGGGTACATATCAAAGCCCGTTCAACTAGAATATACACTACTTCTGCTGCTTCATTTCAATCACTGCATCAACGAACTGTTCCGGTAAGTCGGCATGAATATCGTGACTTGATTCATAGCCTGATTTAAGAGTACTGTTTTTAATTAACGCATGCACTTCTTCTGCATCTTTTTCGTCCATGGCAGATAGCAGTATTCCATTATTATCATAATAGCTCGGCGCGGTTTCCTTTGAAGGCGCAACATGAAGAATGATTGTCGGACATTCTATTTCGCTCAACATCTTTTTCTGATCAACTCCATAAAACCAGGAAAAATCGTAAAAAGCCTCCCCAAATCTTAAATCATAGTTTCCTGTTCCGTCCTGCATGTTACGTGTTAAGAATATAATTCCATTCAGCCCGATTTCAGGAGGATAATACCAAACAATTGGCATTTTGCTACTATTTTCTCTGATTCTATTGGAAAAAGGATTTTTAACTATAAAGTTCCAATTATCTTTTCCATCTTTATTAAAAAGTGATTTCATGTAAGTATGATCAAGATAATATCTCGTATAATTCTTCTCCGCTTGCTGCGACAGAAAATCATGGATTGTCTTGAACTCAAGATAAGAAAAAGTATTTTCTGCTCTAGCAGGCTCTGTAGAGAAGAAAGGTCCATCTTCAAGGAGAAGTCCTTTTACCTGTTCCTTTTCCTTTGCAGCTATTGCCGCTGATATCAAAGCACCTGAGGAATGTCCTGAAAGATATGTTTTCTCACCAATCACATCACGCATGAAGTCGATCAAATCATCACGAATAGGAATTAGCTGATACTTATAAGGATGTTTAGACGATTTTCCATGTCCGTAGCAGTCTATCGCAAAGATGTGAAAATAATTCGATAGTTTCGGTAAAACCTTCGCATAATCTTCTTTTGATACCATCTGACCGTGAATTAGTAAAAGCGGCTCCCCATTATCAGGCCCTTCTAAGTATGCTATTTTACTGCCATCAGTCGTCTTGTACACTTTTTCTGTAAATCCTAATTGCTTCCCCTTTTTCCTCATAAACTGATCATTCCCATAATCAAAGTGAAGCGTTCGATATGCAAAACCCACTAGAATCACAACTAATACAATCAAAATAACCATAATAATTTTTAATCGTTTCATTCGTTTCATAATATCTTTCCTTTAATTGCCTGTAGCATCTCAGCCATTTTATCACCACTTATCAATGCTATTCCCTGATTTTGGTCACCCAGCAGGAGAATTGTGTCACCACTTTCTATATGGAACAAATTTCTTGCCTCTTTTGGAATTACAATTTGTCCTTTTGAGCCAACTTTTGCAGTCCAAGCATAAAGCCCCTGTTCGTTTTTCTCAGTTTTATTCTCATATTCCAAGTTACTATGATATTGCTTGCTTTTTTTCATATTTTATCTCCTTGAGGGTTAGTATCCTTTGTTATACATTTCATACTATTTATATCATAAATTATTGCCTTGTCAAGTAAAAATATGTTAATTCCAACTCGACAATGCCGTAGCAATTTCATATGCTTTTTATGTTTAAAGTATTCCTACAAAAAATCACCCCGCCATTTCCTGACGAGGTGCCCTATTTTAATATATTCTTTACATCCATCTCCTTTTATCGCAAGGGCTGATTTGAATTCCACAGCCTATTTCTCATCGTAAACCGTAATCTTTTACTAAGTCGTCTGTCCGGACGTTCAGTGTATTCAGTAATCTACCTGACCCGTTTGTCGAGAAATATACAATTGCAAACAGTTTTATTGTCTGAATATCTCCAAAGCCACCTCCGACTACATTTCTGAAGTCTCAATACGTCAAAAAGCAGTTCCATAGTTACATTTCCGGAAGACAAAACTGTTTTTAAAAGATCTAAAAATGAGATTACGATGATGCACTTTTTCTTGGCAATACCATCAAAACCCGTTTATTTCAAGGCTTTTCTATACAGTTTAGTCCCTCACCTTGACATCAATACTACCGTCTCTACATCTGGTAGTTAGGTTATATCTTATTTGTCTCTTATAACACAAAACAGCAACTTATATCTATTTTGTATTATAATTGTCTTCTCTAACAACTATTCTGATCAGGCTATTTTTACATTTTATAGATGTCATCTATTTTATTAATTTACTATAACCATTCATATAGCTTGAAGTTTCATATATTATTAATCTATAATGAACAGCCTAATAGTATCCACCATGCTCACTCCACATAAAATATCCATAGTGTCTACATACTCTGTTATAATCTACACTCGAATTGTTCCCACAAGGTGTTTTTAAATAGAAAAATGGCTTTTAAGATTTCTTCTAAAATCCTAAAGCCATTGATTTCAACAGTCTTACAAACTCTTATCTTATTTCCTTGGCATCAATACTATAGTCTCGACGTAGCTCTAGTGGTCAGTATGGATAAATTTGGTAATTCTTCAAAAGCCTCGTATGTGGGAACATATTAATAATTATCAACTCATCGAATGAATCCCTATAAATCTAAACTATCTCTATCCAATAAAAAGTCAAACAAATTAATAGTTAGTATTCCATGTTCATCTAGAAATGGTTTTACTCTGTCTTTTACGATTATAATTTTTTTGAATGAATCATCAATATTCAATAAAGATGCTTTTTCTTGATTTATTTTTTCTATGGAAGGGAGGCTATATGCAGATTGAATATAATATTTTTTATTTCCAAGGTTGGCTATGAAATCAACTTCCAGCTGTTTCTTTATATCTTTATTATTAACATTTTCCCTTTTCATGACCATTCCTACATCAACCATATAGCCACGATATCTTAATTCGTTATAAATGATATTTTCCATTAGGTGGGTTGGTTCTATCTGTCTAAAGTTTAATCTTGCATTTCTCAACCCTACATCTTCAAAGTATATTTTATAAGGCGTGCCTATATATTTTCTCCCTTTAACATCGTATCGATAGACTCTTTTTAAAATAAAAGAATCTTCAAAATAGCCTATAAACTTATCAATTGTATTTGCAGAAATTTTAGATTTTTTTATGGACTTAAAAGTTGAAGCTATTTTACTTGGATTTGTAAGACTTGAAATGCCTGATGCCAAAATATTGAGTAGGTCTTCTAGTTCAGAAGTTAAACGTATGTCATACCTATGAACAATATCGCGCAAATATACATTTTCGAGTTGCCCCTTTAGATAATTCATCTTATCTTCATCCCTTTTCATTAAAGCCCCAGCTGGTAAACCGCCGTAAACTTGATATTCCGCAAAAGCATCTTCTTTGTCGCCATCATAAGTTTGAAGAAATTCAGAAAATACAAGCGGCATAACATGAATTTCATCACCCCTACCTGCAAATTCAGTAATGACATCTTTAGATAAGAATTTAGAATTACTCCCAGTAACATAAACATCAAAATTATCTTGACGCAAAAATCCATTTAAGACTTGCTCAAAAGATTTAAGCAATTGAACTTCATCTAAGAGGATATAAAATTTTTCCTTGTCATTCGTTTTGCTCATGATATAGTCTAAAAACTTTTTAGGATCTACTAATCTTTCGCCGCTTAGTACATCTAAATCTATTAAATCTTCGCCAATTTTTAATAAATCTCTTCCTGAATCAAAGGCAAATTTTATAATATGGTTTTCATCTACTCCATTCTCAATCAAATAATTATAAAAAAGATTATTAAGTAAATAAGATTTACCGCTCCTTCTAATTCCTGTAATAATCTTAATGAACCCATTGTCTTTTTTTGAATTAATTTATCTAAATAATAATCACGCTTTATTTCCATATGCCTACACCTCTATCTATTTAGAATTATTTCCGTTTTGGAACTTAATCTAAATATATTATAAAGTGTAAGGTCATATAATTGAAATCTATTTAGAAATAATTCCATATAGGATATATTTTGAAATTAGCCTTTTAACATTCCCATTATCATCTTACTTTACTAGCATAACTTCAATTCCCTGTTTTCTTTTCGATCACATAACAATTTTAATATTTATTAAGACGAACCTGATGATAACATACACAAATAAGTGGATTTTAACGCTACTTGCATAGTTGAAAATGCAAAAAATATGTCCTATAAGGTGTAAGTTAAAGTTCAATATAACTAAATTTCCTCATCCTTTAAGTGACTTTAAATATTCTTTTTGTTTCGGTGTAATGCGCCTACTTTCACGTGCCTTCTGTATTGCCTTATTATGAGTCCATGTATCTAGGTGCTGTTCTTCAATATATTTTATGGTCGCATCCCATTGCTTTGCCAAAGCCGTTGCAAAAAACCACGCAATCATCATCTTAACATAATACTCTTCACTATTAACAGAGACTGGTATCTCCAAATATTCAGGCTTAAAATCATCATCAAGAAAGTAAGACATCAAGATCTCAATTCCAAAGCGGCAAGTATAGGTCTTTTCCGATGCCGACCATTCTTTAATTTTTTCCAAAAGTGCTTTTTTATTTTTTTTGAAAATCTTTGGAGACATAATATCGCAAACAGCCCAATTATCTACATAAGGCAGAAATTCATCAACTGCCACAATACAGGCATCATAGTCTTTAATTTCAGAAATTAGGAGTCCATGAAGTATATTTTCATCATAATATTTATGGGGTAAATCCCTTAGAAATTTTGATGTTTCCGGATCTCCTATAATTCTTTTAGCGAGCTTTCTAGCCTCTGGAACTCTAACCCCTATCAATAGGTCTCTTGGAATATTTGGTGTCAATTTCGCTTGAAAATCAGCATATGAAATATCCTGCAATGCCAATAATTCTTCTTTGATGTTCATTTCTCTCACTCTCTATATAATTCTAATTTGCCGCTCTACTATGGATTTTTGACATCAATACTACACTCTCGACGTGGCTTGAGTGGTCAGTATGGATAATATTTAATATTTTAGGGAAGCCTCGTATGTGGGAATATATTTATTCTCAATTATTCTAAATTCTTTTAACATTTTATTTAAAACTAATGCATTTTCATATTCTTCAACAAATGCTCCATTGTCTCACCTAAAAGGTATATTAGAGCATCTTGTAAATCTTGTGCTGTTTCTTGTTAATATTCTTCAATTAACATCTTAGAGATTTTGTTTCTGATCGCTTTCTTATGGCATAAAAATTTCTCCTGATTAGTTTTTCTTAACCATAATCAGGAGATTTCTATACACAGAATTTTACACAGTCTCAAATATCTAGTACTTCTACTATCTCTTCTCTTTTTTCTTTCATTATAATTTTTTTGATTACTTCTTCATCTAAGTATTTTGAAAAATTATCCAATTCAGATGTTACTTCAAATATTATATTATGATTTTTATCACTTAAATCAAAACTCGAGTCATATTTTGTTTTATCTGACCAATAATTCCAATTTATATCTGTCCTTTCATAATATACATAATTTTTTTTGGGAGTTACAAACACTCTTTTATTAATGAGTTTTTTTCCATCTTCTGCTTTAAACATTTCAGAATATAATTTTATTCCTTTGAATACTTTATAATCACTAATAGAATCATTTGAAACATTTAATCTAATGTCTTCATACTTCATAAAATACCTCCTTATGTTAAGCAATTTTACTATATTATCAACACCGATAAAGTAAATTAATTATTACAAGCTTATTATAATTTTTAAGCTTTAGAGAATCAACAACATTTTGAGTATTACTTCTTCCCTTATCTTTCCTGACATTTTTGATATTATACTTATCTTCTTCGTCAACACCTATTATCATAAAAGCATCTCTACTATCAGCTATGAAAATCAAAACTACCAACTTAGCTGGTAGTTTGCACAGCGCCTATAAGGCGCGAATACCGGCACGCCCCTTTTGGGGCTGTCGAATATTCCATAACATGCACCACTTTACCAACTACTGCTTAAGCAGTTATTTATTTGCTCTTTGGTACTGACTCACCCGTAGACGAGTCATAATATTCCTTTAAGCTGATTTGGTCTGAATAATAATCTTCTTTTAATTGATTTTGTATATATTCTTTTATCATCTTTTCATTTCGTCCTACTGTATCAACATAGTAACCTCTACACCAGAAATGTCTGTTTCCATATTTATATTTCAAATAGGCATGACGATCAAATATTATTAATGAACTTTTCCCTTTTAGATACCCCATTATTTCTGATATACTGTATTTTGGTGGTACTTCTATCAACATATGAACATGGTCTACACAAAGCTCAGCTTCTATTATATTTATTCCTTTACGTTGACATAATTCTCTAAGAATTTGACCTATATTTTTTTTTAGTTTTCCATATATTGCTTGCCTTCTGTATTTTGGTGCGAACACTACATGATATTTACATTTCCATTTGGTGTGTGATAAACTATTCTTGTCCATTAAATTCTCCTTGTTTTAATTGTGCATGTGGTTATCACAATTATATATCAAGCGAGAATTTTTTGGCTTGAAGCTAAAGCTAAATTCCTCCACCTGCATAGCAGGTGGTTTATTGTTTCACTCACATTCGTTCGTTCGACTCACTTAAGTGAACAATAAAAAACTGATAGAGCGAAAACACTACTATCAGACTTTTTGTTTTAGAATCTCAATGATAAGCAAGTAAGGCTACCATCAATTTTCTTAAATTCATCAGTATTAACAAGCTTAACAGGATATCCTAGAGATTTGATATGCTCAAGTGTTTTTGGGAATCCATCTGGTACTAGGACTGTGCCGTTGATATATAAGCTGTTAATAGCATACAACTCTTCTTTTGGAACTACAAAACGGTTGAAGTCTTTGAAAGCTTCTGCTTCGTTCATCTTTTCACTTACAAGCATATTGTTATTTTCTAGATAAATAGCAAAGTCTTTCAAGTGTAGGCCTTCTGTTACAGGAACTGTAGAAGTAGTATAACCATACTTTTCAACTATTTCGCTAAATTGTTTGGCACCTTCAGCATTGGTTCTATCAGATTGTCCGATGTAAATATGTTTATCAACAACCATAACATCTCCACCTTCCATAGTGCCAGGAGCTTCGATGTAGAATATTTGATCATCTGAATAATATTTCTTGATAGCTGGCTCTATTTCATATTTTTCACCATTTCTGCTTTCTCTAGGAGAATTTGTAATAATAGCACATTCCTTCAAAACAACAGCAGGATCTTCAACAAAGCAAGAATCAGGATATTCTTCCAAAGCTTCCAAAACAAGAGCCTCAACTCCTAAGCTTTCAATAGTCTTAACGTACTCAGCATGTTGGTTGATAGCATCCTCATAAATAGGCTTATCCTCACTAAACATACCAGTACTAATACCCTCTATCATAGACTTACTTGGTTTTCTTACAATAATATTTTTAAACATAACATACTCCTTTTGTAAAATACATATTCAAATCGTCATCATTAATGCAAGTATCTCCAGCTTTTACAATTTCACCCTTGTAGTAAATTCCTTTGCCATTGGGGATAAAGCCGTTTTTGATGTACAATCTCTGTGCTTTGCCATAGTCTGGATTAAGTCCTACTCCAATACCCACTTGTGGACCATTTGCTTTTTTGATTATA
The DNA here is from genome assembly GCF_900128425.1 of Anaerococcus urinomassiliensis. Lineage (NCBI taxonomy): Bacteria > Bacillati > Bacillota > Tissierellia > Tissierellales > Peptoniphilaceae > Anaerococcus > Anaerococcus urinomassiliensis. Next base: position 1,900,805 of record NZ_LT635782.1, on the reverse strand, counting down.
GCGTCCAAAAGTTCTTGACCTATGCCTTTATTTTGATATTTTTCGAAGACATTAAAGTCCTTGATTTCTGGGATTTTTGTGTTCTTAAATGGACCTGAACTTGGATTTTTTACTAGAGTGATATATCCCTTCACTTGGTCATCTTTTTCATATACTAAAGCTATACGATCTCCCTTGTTTTGTTCTTGTAAATATTTATCTAGATTTCTCTCATCCCAGCCTTGGTCGATAAAATTCTTGTTTATTTTTTCTATATGTTCTGTGGTCAATTCTACTATCATAGCTCCCCCTTACTACTATTATATTATTTTTAATTAATAGATAAATGTTTCACATGAAACAAAAAAGCCACGATTTTTATCGCGACTTTGGAAGTTTCTATATTTTTCACTTTCTACTTAATTCTCCCCTCATCCATATGTATTAATTCATCAAATCTCGATAGATTTTCTTTTGATAGATCGTGGGTGATTTCAATTATTATCTTATCTTGTAAGTTTAATAGATAATCTTTTATTATCTTGCTTGTTTTGTGGTCAATACTAGCAAAGGGCTCATCTAAAAGTATTATTGGTCTATCTGCTACTAGCATACGTACTATGCCTATAATTTGCTTTTCTCCTCCACTTAGCTTATTTATATCCTCATAATTTATGATTTTGTTTCTCATCTTTTCATTTAGGGCCATCAAGAAATTATTTACTAATTTCGTGTCAGTTTCCATGCTTTTGAATATACTAATGTTGTTTATGAAATCTGTTCTAAATAGATACTCATATTGTTTGAGTGAAAATATGTATTCGTCCAAATCATCTATAGGATTCCCATCTATATAAATTTGCCCAGTTTCTGCTTCTAGACTTCCATCAATGAGTTTTAATAGGCTTGATTTACCGGAACCGCTGTGGCCGAGAATAGCATATCTTTTATTTTTCTCAAATACATAGTTTACCTTATCTAAGGAAAAATTATCAAAACTTATAGATAAATTCTCTAAGCTTAGTCTATCGACTTTCTTATCTTCCCATTTGTCTTTTTCTTCTATTAGGTCTCCATTAATGAAATCCATAGTTTCATCAACTAATTCTTGGGTCGAATTTATAAGATTTATGCAGCTTAGTATATCATTGATAGGGTCTAGGAAACTAGTAGTGTATCCAAAAGCTGCTATTCCAACTCCAACAGTTATTTTTCCTTGAGCCAGAAGTATGGCTACTATAACAAAGGTATTAAATTCCACTAGAAATATACCAAAAGCTCCTGCTAAATCTGAAATAGTTTTAAACTTACCAAACTTATATCTTTTGTCCTCACTATCAGTAAGATATGACCTATGCTCATTATTAATGTTCTTAAAAGTTACTTTATTGATTCGTGATTTGCCAGATAACAAGTCAAGAACCTTATCAAAATATCTCTTTATACTTGCTATTTGCTCTCCTCTTAAAAATGACAATCTCTTTTTAAATATTTTAGGGATAAATACAATTAAGACAGAAGATAAAAGGACAACTATACTTATCCTATAATCTACAAAAACAAGCAAGGTTGTTAAAAACACTATAATATTAAGGATAGATTTATAGAGATCTATGTAAGCACTGAGGTAATCCTCGTCTATTGCTTCCACATTCTCAGTAAAAATCACCAAGTAATCAGCAACTTTCCTTTTATTAAACTCGTGGATATCTAAAGAAGAAATATGCTTGAACAAATCATCTTTAATCTTTACAAAAAATAACTTAGAAACTTTCCACTCATATAACCTAGATATATATTGAAAGAGTAAATTTAGAAGAATCAATAATACATAAATGCCTATAAGTTTAAAAACAAGACCTATTCCTTCTTCTAAAATATGATCAAATAAATATTTATTAATAAGAGGAAAAATTGCAACAGTAACTGAGTACAATAAAGTAAATATGATTTGTATTATAATTGGAACTTTCAATTTTCGTATATATTTTTTCATTATCTATTCTCCGATAATAATTATTTAACTTTATTTTAATCGGTAAATAAAAAACATGCAAACAATTATAATTGCATACATATTTTTTATACTATATGTCTTTCATAATTTTAATTTGTAATTCTAGATATACATACAGGTGTTTATCTGATACAAGCATAATTTACTAGTTGACAATACATTCCTACTACTTTTTAACAATTTCCTCTTAAAAAAGATAATCTCTTTTTAAATATTTTAACTATAGATACTTATAAAGATGGCAGAAAAATCATAGATATCAGAGACTTAAAAAAGCTTAAAAAAAGCAAAGTCCCTATAAGCATAAAGACCAGCACTAAAGTGCGTAATCTTCTCAGATACTGCGACCGCTACTCAGATGGTAAAGCTATCAGTATATACCGAGAACATCAGCCTTATGATGATACAGAGCTACGCACCGTAAAAGGCTGGAGGAAGATATATAGAAAGCCTATATCTGACGATTATATCTTTTATATGCGTGCAAACAGACAAGGCGGAGAGTGGTGTGATTACTGCTTTTATGAGGATACTGTAGAGCTATCAGAAGACGAAAAAGAGCTTATAAGAGCAGAAAGACGAGAGGAAAGAAGACTACGAGAAGCTCGTAAAAGGCGAGAAGAGTATCAGTGCAAAAGGGCAGAGGGCTACTGGAAAACAGCTTGGCAATGGCTTTCTGAGGATCAAAGAAAAGTCGAAGATGACTCTTATCCTGAGGAAAGATATAACTGGCTCTATGATGAAGCTGCAAACAGCTTTGAGCAAGCAAAAAAGCCTTTCTATTACTATAGTGAGTATGACACGGTAGAGGTAAGCGAAGAAGAGTATGAAGAGCTTAAAAACCAATATATATCAAGGTTTGGCGGCTGGGAAAAGATAGACCTAGAGCACACAGAATACAATGGAAAAAAATGGTATTAATTAGACGGGGGATTCTGTCTTTTTTGTTAAAGAGTAAAAATCCCGCTTGGAAAGGTAAAAAAACAGAAGTCAAATATTCATATATTAAAATTATTCACATATAAATTTGACATTAGAAAGACATATGCTATAATGTTCATATAAACATATGCTCATATGAACGGAGGTGATAATGATAACTATCAAAGATGAAGAAATTTTATTTGATTTAGCTGATCTTTTTAAGGTTTTTGGTGATTCGACTAGGATTAGAATCATGAATGTGCTTTTTAGTGGACCTACTTCTGTAGGCGAAATTGCAGAAGTCTTGGATATGAGCCAGTCAGCTATAAGCCACCAGCTAAAGAGCTTGAAGGATAACAATTTGGTCAGTTCCAATAGAAGTGGCAAGTCAATATACTACGAACTTGCCGATGACCACGTCAAGACAATTTTTATGACAGGATTAGAACATATTAAAGAATAGGAGAATATAATGAAAGTAAAATACAAAGTAGAAAGTGATGACCTATGTCCAAATTGTGCAGCAAAGATTGAAGAGGCTGTTAAGAAAATTGATGGAGTAAATGATGCCAACCTATCATTCCTAACTTTGAAGCTAAAGATGGAATTAGCTGATGGTGCTGATGAAGATGCTATCTTTGATGAGGCTAATAGACTTGCTGATAAGCTTGAGCCAGGGACTGTCTTAGTGAGGTAGGATATGCTTGAGTCTATGACAGATGCTCACAAAAAGGAGCTTAGTAAACTTATAGCTATAGGTATTTTTACTGCTATATTAGCAGTATTAAGGAATAATATAGGTGAAAGTATATGGATTGTGGGTGGGTTTTTATTAGCCTACTTGCTATCCGCATGGAATGTTTTGATAAAAGGGTTTAAGGGAATCATCCGTGGCCAGGCCATGGATGAGAACTTCCTTTTGTCTATAGCATCAATTGCAGGCTTTCTCTTGGGCCAATATATAGAAGCAATTGCTGTAATACTTTTTTATAATTTTGGTGATTTATTTGAAAATATAGCAAGCCATAAGTCCCGCCAAAACATAGAAGGACTCCTAGACTTAGTGCCTGATGTGGCCAATAAGGTAAACCCAGATGGTTCTACTACAGAAATCGACCTAGATGATGTAGAAGTAGGAGATATCCTCCTCGTTCGTGATGGTGAGAAAATTGGTGTGGATGGTGTAGTTATAGAAGGCCATGGTCTACTTGATACATCCTCTGTTACTGGAGAATCCATGCCAGTAGAAGCCGAAGTAGGGTCTGAGATTATATCTTCATCCCTTCTTACTGAGGGTATTATCAAGATGGAAGCTAAGAAAGAATTTGATGATTCTGTTGCAGCAAAGATTATGGAGATTATAGAGGATTCCGCAGAAAGTAAATCTCAAAGTGAAAAAATGGTAACAAGATTTGCCAGAATCTATACCCCAATTGTTGTAGCTATTGCGCTTATAGTAGCTATCATCCCTCCCCTATTTTTTGGAGGAGATTGGTATGACTCTATATTCTTGGCAGCTACATTTTTAGTAATATCATGCCCATGTGCCCTAGTACTATCAGTCCCACTAAGCTTTATGTCAGGCCTTGGACTAGCTAGTGAAAATGGCATCCTTATAAAAGGAAGCCAGTATTTTGAAGGACTAAAGAATGCCAAAGTCCTATTATCCGACAAAACCGGAACCCTCACTACAGGGAATTTCAAAGTAAAAGATATAGAATATTTTACTGACCATGATAGGGAAAAAATCCTCGATTATATATATAATATCGAGCTAATGAGCACCCATCCTATAGCAAAAGGGATCGTAGAAAGTCTAGACCGTGATGAAAAACATGATTTGTTTGAAGAAGTAACCAATGAAAAGGGCCTTGGTGTAAGAGCTACTAGCAAGGATGGAGACCTAATCAAGATAGGTTCTGCTAGATTTATTGGCTATGATGGAGAAGAAAATGACAGGGCAATCTATGTATCTATAGATGACAAGCTTGCTGCAAAAGTAATAATCGAAGATGAAATCAAAGACCAATCATTTGAAACTATAGAAGATCTTCACAACCATTTTGAAAATATAGCTGTAGTATCAGGCGATGGAAAAAATGCAGTAGAAGAAACAGCCAAAGAACTTGGCCTAGATAACTACTTTGCAGAAGTAATGCCAGACCAGAAGCTAGAAATTATGAAAGGCTACCAAGATAAAGGACTTCCTACAGTCTTTGTAGGAGATGGTATCAACGACGCCCCAGTCCTTACCAATGCAGATGTTGGTATATCAATGGGAGAAACAGCATCTGACCTTGCTATAGAATCATCCGATATACTCGTAGTTAACGGAGAATTTAGAGAGATGAGCAAGCTAATGAAAATCTCAGACCTTACCAATAGGACAGTAAGGCAAAACGTGATTTTCATAATGGCTGTCAAAATAGGAATCCTAATAGCAGGACTACTAGGATATGCAAATATGTGGCTAGCAATATTTGGAGATGTTGGCGTTACAATAATAGCAGTCCTATGGGCAATGAGGATACTAAAAAAGAAAATATAAATACATTCCCTAGGAAAGTCATGAATAAGGTGACCCCATAAAGTTGGACCTAATACCAGAACTTGTAGTTTACTAGTTCTGGTATTAGCTTATTACTTTCCACCCCTAGGGGTGGAAGTTTTTTATGCTACATTCTTTTCTCTATATTCCACCGGACTTAAATATCCTAATTTTTCTTTTATTCTTTCTTCGTTGTAATATTTTATAAAATCTTCAATTGTTTGTTTTAAGTGTTCATATGAGTAGAATTTTCTTCCATAATATATTTCTTGTTTTAGTATTCCAAAGAAGTTTTCCATTGGTGAGTTGTCCAAGCAGTTTCCTTTTCTGGACATAGATTGGATTATGCCATTGGATTCTAGTTTTGATGTGTACTGCTTTACTTGATATGCCCAGCCTTGATCTGAGTGAAATATTCTTTCTTCCTTGCTTTTGTTAGTTATTTTTATTGCTCTATCTAAGGCTTTTAGAATTGGTTCTAGTGTTGGTTTCTTTGATATTTCATAGCTTAGTATTTCACTGTTGTACATATCTAGGTATGGATTTAGATAGAGTTTCTTTATTTGATAGTTTCCTGATTTATCTTTTTCTAAATACTTAAATTCTGTTGTATCTGTCGTTATTTGGGTATATGGTTTTTCTACTTTGAAGTTTCTTTTTATCTTATTGTCTGCTACTTTACCAACAGTTCCCTTGTATGATGAGTATTTTCTTGTTTTCCTTGAAAAGTTCTTTACTTGTATTTTTAATTTTTGAACTAACCTTTGTACTTTCTTTTTGTTTATTGTTAGTCCTAATCTTTTTAATATTGCTGTTATCCTTCTGTAGCCATAGTTTGGATTGTCTTTTCTGATTTTTAATATTTTTGATTCAATTTCTTTGTCTTTGCTTGGCAGCTCTAGCCTTTTTTGCCAATACATGTAGGTCGATTTTGGAAGGTTAAAGTAGATTAGCAAATCTTTAAGTTTGTATTTACTTCTTAAGACTTCGATTGTTTTAGCAATTGTCTTATTTCTGCATCTGTCATTTGAGACAATTCTATCTTTTTTTTTATTGCATCATTTTCTAGTTGAAGCCAATAGTTTTTTTCTTCTAACTTCTTTATTTTTTCTTTTAGTTGTGCTTCATTTAATGAATTATCTTCTTCGTTGGTTAATTGTGATGTTGATTCTAATTTTATATCTTTTGATTTCTCTGGTGTTTTTGCCATTTTTGAAGGTCTTCCTCTCTTCTTGGGTCTAAGTCCTTCAATTCCTTCTTTTCTATATTCATTAACCCATCGAGCGATTATTGATGGATTATTGATTTTAAGATTGTTTGATAGGCTTTGATAGGACATTTCTCCTGTTAAATACAAGTTTACTACATTTAGTTTAAATTCTAAAGTGTAACTATTATTCTTTCTTGATACTTTTAGTCCATCATAACCTTGGGATTGGTAAGCATTAACCCACGTTCTAATAGTATGCTTGTCTGGGATATTGTATTTTTTTGCTAATTCTCTGTATCCTATTTTTCCTTCAAGATATTCTTTTACTAATTTCATCTTAAATTCTGTGCTGTATTTTGTCATTAAAAAACTGACCTCCTTAAGTTGGTTTTTAAGTCCAACTTTTGGGGGTCAGTACAGAACTTAACTAGGGATTTTTTTATTGCAAAAATAGCTTAAAACGATAAAAAATAAAGACAAATGCCAGTTTATGCTGGGATTTGTCTTCGGTCTGATCAGACAACTTTGTCTGAAGACAAAATTATGATAAAATATAAAATCGAGGTATAGTTCAGGAGTAGAAATGAATAAAGGGAGAAATATATGAATAAAATATTTGCAATATTATTAGCAACAAGCCTAGTAGGCGGTGCGGGATATGCTAAAAACATGGACAATACGCAAAATGAAACTGAATCAAATATATGTATGAATGAAGATTCTTATTATCACAATCACATGCACAGAGACTGCGAAAACCATATGGCAGACTATTGTGATGAAACATACAAAAGTGAAGGCTACCAAGCTTGCAAAGATTTTATGAACGAAAACTACATGGATATGCAAACATGCAAGCACTCCACCAATAAAAACTCTTATGATACTTGCCATAGAGTAGGAGAAGAGAAAAGAAATAAAAACCATCATCATATGTCAAGGAAATTTTCTAATAGAAATGATGAATGTAAGAAACATATGAGATAATCTAGAACCCACAGTATTAATTGTGGGTTTTTTATTTGGAAAATTAGAGGAAAAAGTAAAACGAAGTGGACTTCCTTGAGCGGAGCAATAGCGAAGTCGAAAGGTCTAGCTTTTTACCTCCGTTCATTACAATTATAACCTATTTTACTCGATTTTAATACACTTGTGACTAAATAGGGTATAATGCAATTAATACAGAAGATAAAAGGACAACTATGCTTATCCTATAATCTACAAAAACTAGTAAAGTTGTTAAATATACTATAATATTAAGGATAGATTTATTTATATAGTGCCTAGATTAGTTAACTTTTGAATAATTATCATAATAATTAGTGTACAAGTCTCTATATGTCTTTGAATTATTCATTGCATCTTTATGGGAAGTAAATTTCTCTAATCTTCCATCATTTATAAACCATATCTCATCTGCTTGATGTACAGAAGATAGTCTATGTGAAACTAAAAAAACTATATTATTATCCCTAAGCTTTGTAACAGCTTTATAAATATCTCTTTCTTTTTCCAAGTCTATTGATGCTGTTGGCTCATCCAAAATTATTATATTGCGTTTATTATAGATAGCTCTTAATATAGCAACTTGCTGACCTTGACCTCCTGATAATTCTACATAATCTTCACTAAGTTCTTTTCCTATCCTTTTTCCCAAATCAAAATTAAGTTGCCAGTTTAATAAATCAAGTAGCCAAGGAATTTTATTATCATAATCTTTTCCTACTTCTCTTCTTATATTTTCAAGACTAGTAAAGTCTTTTATTAGCTTAAAATCTTGGAAAACAGGACTTATATGTGAATAATTTATTCTCTCTGTATCATAGCCATTATAAGAGATGTGACCCTGATTTGGCGTATACATACCTGCTATAAGTTTCACTAAAGTAGATTTTCCAGAACCATTTTCACCTATTATTACTATTAATTTATTTTCGTTAACATCAAAATTTATGTCTTCTAAGACATTCTTATGATTATATGCAAATGTTAAGTTCCTAGAAATTAAATGGATTTCATTAGTATATTTGGTTTCTAAAGCTAATTCATCAGAGTTTGGAAGTGACAAAAACTCTATAATAGGCTTAGAAAATAGAGAATATCTCCAAAAATCAATTAATGATTCTGAAATATCTTTTATAGCATTTGTTATCTTAAATATTGCCATAATAAGTATTGCAAAATAATCTATATTAAATTTTCCATTATAAAGCTCAACTACACCAGTAATTAAAACAAAAAAGTATATAAGGATATCAGTAAGATCTGATAGTGTATCTCTAATTCCCATTCTATGATAGAAGTCAGTAAATATTTCTATAGTTTTATCAATATAAATCTTGCTCGATTTAATAATATTAGTCTCCATAGAATTTGCTTTTATATCAATAAATCTATCATCTTCAAGTGGTATATATTGGTAGTACCATATCCAGTTGTTGATAGGTGCAAGCTTATTATAAAATTCTTCATCTTTTTTAGAATATACCAACCTTGTGTAAAAGTTTATAAAAACTAATATCAATACTACAAATCCTGTCCAAAAAGAAATGCTAGAAATTATAAATGAAGTTACTATGATAATACTGATGCCTTGGATAATATTTACCAAAGCTTCTATCATATTCTCTAAGGCATACTGATTACGCAAGGAATAATTAGCTCTCTGTTGAAGGTCATAAAAATCCTTTGATTCGGTCACTTTATAAGATATCGACATTGATTTATCTATTAATTCTTCCTCAACTTGATATATGAATTCATTTCCAATCTTTACAGATTGTGTGCTAATATAAGCATTTATTAACTTCAGCAAGCACAAAAATATAAAAACATAAATAGCTTTATCAAGTGAATCTTTATTAGCTATAAAATTGGTAATAAGTTCTATAAATTTGAAAAATCCATAGGCCTCAATAGAACTTATTACAACATTTAATATCAAAATTCCTATAAATTTCTTATTAGTCTTACTAGCTCTCCTTATGAGCGATAATGAAGTTTTTATACTATCAATCATCTATTGCTCCTTTCATTAGCTCTTCAGATATATCTAGTAAGTGCTTAAAATAAGGAGAATTTTCTTTAAGATAATGATAAGTCCCAGAATTTTCTACCTTTTTATCTCTAATAACTATTATTCTATCTACTACATTAGTTATAGATATCCTATGTGATATTATTATATATCCTCTATCTTCAAATTCAGAAAGAATATTATAGAATTTAATCTCTTTGTCAATGTCTAAGTTAGATGTAGGTTCGTCAAATATTAGCATCCTTTTATTAGATAAAAGTGCCCTTAATGTTACAATTAGTTGCTCTTGTCCACCTGAAGGTATAAAAGCATCATCAAAAAACTCGTTACCTATATAGTCTTCAAGATCAAGGTCTCGAAATTTCGACTTATTTTCAATCTTATTTTTATGTATGTAAGATTTTATAAACTCTAAATCTCTATTTTGCTTATTATTGAAAAAAAGATTATCCGCTAGGCTACCAGGGAATAATTTAGATGTTTGGAATGTTGACGCGAAATAATTAATCCTATCATCAGCTGATATATTTTTGCCATCAAATAATATTTGCCCGCTAGTTGGCTCAAGCAATCCTATTAATAACTTTATAAATGTTGTTTTACCAGCACCGTTTTCTCCAATAATAGCTATTTTCTCATCAGATGTGAAGCTCACACTTAAATTTTCTAATGCAAAATCACTAGATCCAGGATACTTGTATGATACATTAATAAAATCAACCTTAAACTTATTTATTACATCAAATTCATTGAAATCTTGAAGATTTTTATTTAAAACTTGATCATACCTTTCAAAAAGATTAGAGTTTTTCCTAATAGATGAATAACTCTCTAATACTTTAATAATAGACTCACTAAATAGGTAATACATATTTAATATAATTACAAAATCACTAACTAAAATATTTTTATGTCTAAATAAAAGTATTGCTAAAATAGATATATCATTTAAAATTAAAAGCAAACTAATATGTAGCTTAACTTTAAGACTTAGTTTTGATTTTCTATCAAAAATATCAAATAAGTCATCAATTACATCTCTATATCTTTTTAGAATCATATCTTTAAGGTGAAAAACTCTGATATCTTTGCTATATTTACTATTAGTAGTAAGTGAGTGGTAGTAATCTTTTCTATTTTCTATATCTCCTAAATCTTCATCTTCAAGTAAATCAAAGCTATTGATCTTATCTTTAATTGGGAAAATGATAAATGCTATAATTATACTTATAAGAAGAATTAATATAGAGTATCTTCCTATAAAAAAACCACTAAATACTGTTAATATAAAAAAAGGAATTATCTCAATAAATCCATTTATTGCTTCTTGATATCCTTCTATATCAGAAGAAAAAAAACTTAGCGTCCTTTGGTAGCTACTTACAAATTTTTCGTCTTCAAAAGACCTATACCTATTATTTATAGCTTTCGAATTTATATCAAAAAGGTAGTTCATTCTAGACTCAAAAGAAAGAAAGGAAACCTTACTACTAAGCATATTATAAGCCACTTTACTTATGCACATTATAAGTCCAATAATTACAATAATCCTAATTAGTTGGTCCAAATAAAAACCAGCCTCAATTTGTTTCATTACATATCCCAATACATAAGTATCTAGAAAAAAACTAATAATATTAAAAATCCAAAAAACTACAATATAGAAAAAATTACATCTAAAAAATTTATTAATAAGATTTTTCATTCTATTACCAGCTCATCCTTTTCACAATATTCTAAGTCACTAAACTTACCCATATCCGCCATGTGCGATAGATTTTCAACACTAGAATAATGAATTTCTAGTATATATTTCTTATTTTCATAATGAGCGATAAAACCAGCTGTATTTTCAATACCATCATCAATAAATTTGATAAACGAAGAATTATTATCTAGCATTTATAATTTATAAGATGGTGAGTTTGGATAATCAAAAAATATTCTACTTATATCAATTGAAAGCTCATTACAAATAGGGATTAGTGTTGAAATATTAGGATCACACAGATTTTTTTCAATTTTCCTTATAGTTTCTACTGACACTAAGGATCTGATTGCTAATTCTTCTCTAGAAATATTTTTCTCTTGACGTTCATATTTTATTCTTTTACCAATATAGGAAAAATCATACTCATTCATTTTCCACCTCACTTAAGCTATAACTTTTGCTTACATTATAGCATATGGTATTAGAATATTGAAAACCTTGTTTTGATCGTTGTTTTTAATTCAACTATTATAAATAACTATGCAAAATAAAATTTTTCTGTTTATGCTTACAATTTAATCTTTGTACCATTTTGATTGAGAATTATAAAGTCTTATATATTCTGGATTATTTTTTATCAGATTGTTATGATCTCCAACTCCTAGCAATTTACTTTCTTTCATAACTAGAATTTTATCAGCAAACTTAGCAAGACCTAATCTATGAGAAATTATTATTGATATAGCTAATGGATCTTTTTTACTTTGTTTTATTATGTCTTTTAATATCTTATTTTCTTCTAATGGATCTAACGAAGATGTCGGCTCATCAAATAATTTTAATTTACTATTTGCTATATTAGATCTAGCTAATGCCAATCTTTGCCATTGTCCAGTAGATAATTCTAATCCATTAAATTCTTTTCCCAATCTTTTATATCCTTCTTTATCTTTAAGGTGATCAAGAGATAGATATGACAAATTATCATCGATTTCTTTATTATTTTTTCCATCTGTTTTTTCTAATAATATAGATTCATCTGCCTTTAATTTATAATCTACTATATTTTGATTAACGGTACTTGTAAGTGCATATAATGAATTTTTCGATATCTCATTAATATTCATATCATTTATTAAAATATCGCCATTGTAATTATCATATAGATTAAGTATCAAATTCTTAATAGTTGTTTTCCCAGATCCATTTTCTCCAACTATTACTATGCTTTCACCACTTTTAATTTCAAAGCTTACATTTGACAGTGCTTTTTTTGTAGTATTCGGATAAGTAAAGCTAACATTTTTAAATTCAATTGATCTAATTTCAGCTAGTTTATATCCTTCGTCCAGATTATCTTCTTCTAGTTCCAAAAAATCAAAATAATTATTGGCAAATAATAAGGATGATGGTATGGCTCCAACATTTATTAAAAAATTCTTGCTAGCTTCACTTAGATTTTCTAACCCTAAAATAAGAGCTGAAAATTGTCCAACATTTATAGCTCCATCTATCATTAGTTTTAAAGATAGACTTAAGGATATACCAAAACCCATAATCACTAAGATTTCACATAAAGCGAAGTTTCTATTATCATGAAGCTTGAATTTCCATAATTTATCTTCAAGCTTAAATAATGTATTCATATATTTTTTCTTTATATATTTTTCTTTATCATATACTCTAAGCTCTTTGTTAGTATCTTTACCTGCTATTAAAGAGTATAAGTAATTTTTTTCTCTCTCATCTTCACTTTGGAATTCTTTAATCTTATAAAATTCTTTACCTCTAACTAGTCTATTTATAAAATGAGGAATTGTTGCAATAATTGAAATAAAACTTAGTCTATAATCAAAGGTAGATAAAGCTACAATCATACTTATAAATATTATAAGATTTTTAAAAACTTCTAAAAGTTTATAATATACCATTGGTATAACTTCATTTTCTACTGCTGATTCTGCTCTTCTTTTTATATTTAAAACTTCTGGATTTTCGTATGATAAGATGCTAATACTTGATGCTTTTCTAACCAAATTGATTTCCAAAATATTATTTAGTTTCTCAAATAAATAAGCATTCAAACTAATACTATAAATAGAGCTATTAAGCCCCTTTATAATAAATACGCCAACAAAGATACACATCCAATATTTTATATCATCAATCCCTGAATTATTATTAAAATATAAGTTTATTGAACTTACTAATTTAGATATTATATAAGTTATACTAACTGGAACTAGTGCTTCAATTATAAAATTTATTGTTACAAGAAGACTCGCGATTGGAATAAATGTAAATATTGTCCTTAATAATTTCTTAAACATTTCTATCACTTTCCCTATACCAGCTACTTTGTTCTTCGTACATTTTCTTATATAAGCCATTTTGATAAATTAAATCTTTATGATTGCCGTATTCCTTTACTTTACCATCATCAATCAAAATAATTTCGTCACACATTTTACATGATGCCAGTCTATGTGATACAAAAATTGATCCATGCGTTGAACTTAAAATGTGAAGATTTTCATACATTTTATTTTCTGATATAGGATCAAGACTTGAAGTTGGTTCATCAAATATTGTAAAAGGTGCTTGTTTAAATATCGCTCTAGCAAGTGCTAATTTCTGCCATTGACCAAATGACAAATCTATACCGTCTTTCCTTATTTTCCCAAGATTTTGATCGAGATTATCTAGCTTGCTAAGCTTAAAACTATCTAGGCAATTCCTTATTTTCATATCATCATCTATATTGTTAATATCTGATAAGGCTACATTTTCTCTAACAGTAATCTCATACTTTGAAAAATCTTGGAATACTACAGAAAATACATCTTGTAATTGACTTCTGGAAATATCATCTATATTTATATTACCAATAAGGATTTCTCCTGTATCAACCTTATATAGTTTTAAAATTAATTTTATAATGGTTGATTTTCCAGACCCATTTTCCCCTACTAAAGCTAAAGTTTTATTCATATCTATTTTAAAAGAAATATTATCTAGAACCTTATCCTTAGTATTTGGATATGTAAAACTAACATTCTTAAATTCAATAAAAGAAGAGTCTATCTTATTTTGATTTGCTTTATCATATTCTTCTTTTTGAGACATAAATTTTTCAAAATGTTCTAAATTTAAAATATTTTGAGATATAAATGAAAAATCATAGGATATATTTTCACTTAAAGATAAAATTTGATCTATACTTGTAATTACAGCTACGAAAAGACCTATATTAATAGACGCATCCATTATATTTTTATACACCATATAAAGAATACTTATCACCCACATACTAATCAATATATTGCTAACGATAAAATATTTTTGATTTTTTATACTTGTAGATATTCTTTCATCTACCTTCTCTTTATTAGCCTTAGAAAATTTATCATATATAAAATTACAAGCTTTATAAACTCTAAGGTCAACTAAAGAGTGTTTATCTGATAGTAATTTTTTAAAATAATCTGATTCTCTTTCTGAATAAGATTGATTGTTAAACATATTATTCATCTCATTCATAGCCATAAAATCAAAATAACATATAGCTGCAATCAAAATACTATAGGTTAAAGAAAATATTGGTGAAATCTTTGATATTATTATGTTAACCGATACAATACTTACTAACGATTTAATAATAGCCATATAAGATTTGTATATATCAAAAATCTTTTCATCAGGATTATTTTGCATCCTATTTAAAGTATCATTAAAATTTGAATCTTCAAAGCATTCATAATTGATTTTATAGAATTTATCCGTAATTTCAGAAGAAATATTCTTCTTTATATTTCTTTGTAAATGTATGTCAACTGTATTTGTAAATAAATTGAAATTTGAAACCAGAAAAAATGTAAATAAAAATAAGAGTAAATATCTAATAAGTAAATTTAAATTATCCCTTGTTAGGAAATAATCTATACTTGTATTAACAAACTTTTCCATAAGAACTAAGCTTATGGGAAAAATCAAAGCAGATATTATTTCCAAAACAAAGCTTAATATAAAATAATATTGCCCATAAGACTTAATTATATTCATTATTTTAAAAGTACTGTTTTTTATCATTATCTTCTCTTTCTTTAATATTTAAATATTAGGTTAACCTATATTTAAAATATCACGGAACGCAAAATAAGTAAATACGATTATAATCTGGGTTTTATATTAACTTATCTGCTATAGTTTTCATTTTTTTTGATAAATTTGAATTAGAAGTTAGTAAAGATAGATTGATTGCTGACTTTAAATATATAATTGAGGAATCTATCCTACCCATCTTTTCTAGCAACAAACCTTTTTGAAACAATGCTAATATATGCAATCTAGTATCATTATTGCCTATAGATTTAAGTAATTTTGTACTTAGTTTCAATGCTTCTTTATAATCACCAATTAAATATTTAGTATTAATAAGGTTATACAGTAGTTGATTCCTTTCTTCTAAATTATCATTCGAAATTATTAGGTGCTTATATATTTCAAATGATTTTTCTATATCATATTTATTATAAATTGATGCAATGTTCATCAATATTCTAGTCTGAAGACCATTGTAACTGTGCTTATCCAAATGATTCAAATCAAAACTTTTATATGATACTCCAATTGATTCAAAAAGTAAATCTATAGATTTTTCATCATTTTTATATAAACTATCTTCTACAAATGATCTATATAATAATCTTTTAGATTCTATTTCTTCATAGGAAGAAAATGGTAAAAATGAGTAATCCAGCTCTTCTAGTTTGCTAAGCAATACTTCTATTTTTTTGTAATCGAAAATTAAAAGACTTTCTTCTATGCCTTTATAAATGCTATTAATATTAGAATACATTGTCCCCTTTTGATTTAGAAAAGTTTCGCTTACATCACTTATACTCACTCCTAATGCTTCTAATATTAAGAGTAATGTAACAATATTAGCATCAACATATCCGTTTTCAATCTTTCTAATTGTATCCTTATTAACGCCACTAATTTTAGACAATTCTTCTTGAGTTATATGTTTATATTTTCTTATATTTTTAATTTCTCTGCCTATAAAGGGGTACATAGCTCTATTTTCTCTATCCATATTAATTTCCTTAAAGAATCATAATTTATATTTTCATTAGCTTATATTAATTTTACCATATTAAAGTGTAATATTAATTTTATATAAATTCCGAATACAAAAGGATGATTCCAGGACTGATTTCTTACATATTGGCTATTTTTATCCGACATTTAACCATAATATTTCTACTTATATCTTACATAAGAATCAAAAGTTATGGGATTATCTATTTTAAACATTTCTCTTAATTGTGTTGCTAGCCAATCTGTATCATCTGCTTCAAAAAAGATGTATTTATATTTAGAAAACATAAGGAATAAGAGGGAGTTTAGAAAAGATTTGCTATTATCTTCACTGAAAGAAGCTAGATAAGCAATTTCATTTTCTTCAACAAAGGCACAATGGTCAATGTGATCTTTGGATTTTGTATAAATTACTGTTTGAGGAATCCTATCTATAAAATCATCTAATTTTGCTGTAAGTGGGTTTACATCATAATGTGTTTTAGCATAGTAATCGTAGAGCATTTTACAACAATATTCATATTCAAACTGCCCACTCCTAGTTTCAAATAGATCTTCTATCTCATTTTCTAGAGGAGATTTTAAATCATACTTGCTCACTTCTAACTCATGACATTTTCTCTTTAAAGAAAAACCGCTTTTAGTTAATAAATCAATTAATTCATAATTATCAGAATAGACTCCTACTTGAAGTGGCTTATTGTAGTGAGCAATCAATTTATCAAAGTCCCTATTATCTAACTTTGCAATTTCTGAATTTTCTATATCCAGATATATGTGTTTGTTGTGTAATTTTTTCATATAAGTCTTCATCGCTTACTCCTTTTCTTACTGCTCTAAGCTTTATCTACACTCCCTCCACCTTAATAGCAGGTGTTTTTTTGTTTCGCTCTCTTTCATTAGCTCAACTCACTTAAGTGGACAACAATAAAATCCACGATTACTCGTGGATTTTACAAAAGAACATTTTTAAATAATATTATTACATTTGACTTGATATTTAGTAAGTTTTTCTAGTTAAAGATTCACCTGTTGCTGCATCAAATATGTGGGACTTATCTAGGTTAAAGCCTATATCCATATACTCACTTTGCCTATAACTTTCCTTATTAGCCTTAACTATTAGGGAAACATTAGCTACTGTAATATAAAACATAGACTCTGATCCTAGTAACTCTGATAAATCAATTTTAGCCTTATAAATATTATCATCATTTGTGTTTTCATGATTTACATTTGTTAGTATATCTTCTGGTCTTATTCCAAATACAATCTCTTTTCCATCATATGATAGTTCATCTAATTTAGCTCGTTGGCTTTCATTTAATTTTATCTTAAAACCATTTTCACCTAGCGCTTGTCCATCCTTATAGGTAAGGTTTATAAGGTTCATAGCCGGCGAACCCATAAAGCTTGCAACAAATGTATTAGCTGGGCTATCATATACTTCTTCTGGGGTACCGATTTGTTGAATTATTCCCTTATCCATGATTACAATCCTATCAGCCATAGTCATTGCCTCTGTCTGATCGTGGGTTACATAAATAGTTGTAGCATTAAGTTCATCATGGAGTCTAGATATTTCTGCCCTTGTTTGCATACGAAGTTTAGCATCTAGGTTTGATAAAGGCTCATCCATTAAAAACACATCTGCATCTCTTACTATAGCTCTTCCTAAAGCAACTCTTTGTCTTTGCCCACCTGAAAGAGCAGCAGGTTTTCTATTCAGATATTCATCAAGCCCTAGGATATTACTTGCTTTATTTACCCTCTCATTAATCTGGTTTTTGTCGTATTTTCTAAGCTTTAATCCAAAACTCATATTTTCTTTTACACTCATGTGAGGATAAAGGGCGTATGATTGAAATACCATGGCTATTCCTCTTTCTTTAGATGGTACTCTATTCATTAGCTTACCATCTATATATAATTCACCCTTGGTAATATTTTCAAGACCAGCTATCATCCTAAGTGTAGTAGATTTTCCACATCCAGATGGACCAACAAAAACTATAAATTCACCATCTTTTATATCTAAATTAAAATCCTCAACAGCATAAGTTGTAGCATTATTATATTTTTTATATATATTTTTAAAATTAATATCTACCATAGTCTATCCAATCTTTTTTATATAATGTTCTTGGGCAAGAATTAGGCATCCTATAGTGGCTGATTCACCATCTCTTTGTGGTTTTACTATATATTTATCTATATCACCTATATCTATATAATTATTCATTAGATCTTTAAAATGTTTTTTCACTTTATCTAGTAACCCTTTCTTTTGGATTACTCCCCCGCCCAAAACTATTATTTCTGGATAATAGCTTAAGACAGTATTATATACACATTGAGCTATATAGTATGCTTCTATATCCCAAAAACTATCATCTTCATCTATTTCTTGTCCATTTTTTTTGAATCTATCGGATATAGATGGACCACATGCTAGTCCTTCTAAACAATCACCGTGAGCATAGCAATATCCCTTATAGTCATCATCTTTATGTTTTTTGACTATCATATGCCCTAATTCTAGGTGGGAAACTCCTCCAATAAAGTTTTCATTTTGAATTATTCCCCCACCTACTCCTGTACCAAATGTATAGTAGGCAAGGGAGTTTTTACCCCTGCCAGCGCCTATTTTTAATTCTCCATATGCTGACGCATTTACATCTGTAGTTAAGTAAACTTCAACATCAAGTTCTTTTTTTATAGGACTTACTAGGTCAAAGTTTTCCCACTCCTTCTTAGGAGTATTTAAAATATGACCATAGGAGTCTGACTTAGGATCTATATCCACAGGTCCAAATGATCCAATTCCTATAGCCTTTAAATCTTCTTTGTACTTATCAAAGAAATTTATCATTTGTTCCATATTATAATTTGGGTCTTTAGTTGCTATATTTAATCTATCAATAATATTTAATTTATTATCACTTACAGCACATATTATTTTAGTGCCTCCAGCTTCTATTGAACCATACATCAATTTTCTCCTAGTAAAGAATAATTCTCTATTAATTCTAAAGATTTACCATTGTCTGAATCTATTATCAAGGTATCTAGAGGATTTTCAGAATAATAAGTATTAGAGATTGAATATTTATCATTTATATATATTTGTATTGAAGATTTGTCAAAGATAATGCCTATATCATTTTCTTCTTCAAATCTAATAGCAAATTCTTTCTTTCCGATATCTAAATTACGGTCACTCTTTATAGGGTAAGCTAAAGATTCTCTATTAAATGATCCCTTATTATTCTCTAAATCAAACTTAAAGCTAAAAGATTCTTCTTTATTTTTAAATTCTAACTTTAGATAAGATGAATTCTTCTTGTTGTACTTAATGTATATATAATTACCTGGATTTATATCTAAGCTTTCATTTGCTTTATTAGTAGTTTTTTCTAATAGATTTTTATTTTCTAAAACTTTAGGATGGATACTTCTTTTTATCTCTCCATCTTTTTCATATACTAATTGAGGTACTGTCATCTGACCCATCCAATTATGGTTTGATTCTCCTGGAATTAGGTTTGTACCCCAGGATTGATTCCACGCTATAATAAAGTAATCATCACCTTCTTTGGCACTTTGAGGAGCATAATAGTCAAAACCATAATCCATCTCTCTTATAGATTCAGGAATAAATTTATAAGTATCCCAATTCATATGTCCTTCAATAATCATTGTTTTATGAGGATGTTTCATACCTTCATAGTCAAAATTCATGGCACTTACTAAAAGTGCTGCTTTGTTATCATCAAATAAAAGTAAATCAGGACACTCTGGCATATCACCTAGGTACTTCTCATCTGATATTAATACACTCTTATAGGACCAAGTTAATAAATCATCTGATTCATATAATAATACTGTACCAACTTCATCTTCTGTCTTTGTTCCTATTACAGCATAATACTTATTATCTTTTTTAAATACCTTAGGATCTCTGAAATCTTTTTTGGATATATTTTCTGGTAGGTTATTTTCATCTAAAACCGGATTAGCTTGGTATTTATCAAAGTTTATATTATCATCAGATACAGCTATATTCTGGTTTTGCCTTACTTCACCATGGTCTGTTTCTGTTAGATGACCCGTATACATTAGGTATAATTTTCCATCCTTTTCTATAGCACTTCCAGAGAATACTCCATTTTTATCATAGGATTGGTCTGGGGCTAAAGCTACTGGTAAATGTTCCCAAGTTTTTCCATCTTTTGTCTTTGCATGTCCCCAGTGCATAGGTCCATGGACTGGTTCGTATGGATAGTATTGGTAGAATAAGTGATATTCATCACCTACAACAGATACACCATTTGGATCATTTATCCAACCTACTGGAGCTGCAAAGTTTATTATAGGGTAGAACTTATCATCTACCCTATCTTTGTTGTTTTTTATAAAATCATTAGATCTTCCTGTACTAAATGACATCATATCTCCTAATTTTCTTTAAAGCTATCATAGTGTTCTTGTTTAGTACTTAGCCATTCTTCTAGTCCTAAACGATTTAACTCTTCCTTATAAGCATCCCAATCTTGGTCTGTTATACCATTTTGGATAAACTCAGCCCTAGATCTGCTGATGAATGGGAATAAGTCTGCTTCTATTTGAGCAAGTCTTTCAAGGTCTTCTGCTGGGGCAAATACTTTTGGGAAGAAGTTGTCCTTATCTACATATGGAGCAAACTCTTCTTTGATAATATCAAGTCTCCATTTTGCATCATCAGGCATTGTAGTATATTCCCCATAGTATTCATCTAATATCGCTAAAGGTCCACCAACTTCTGTTTTTTGTCTAAGCTCGCCAGGAGCAGTCCCTTCTAGTGGAAGGTGTTTTAGCATTGGTTCGCCTTTACCATTTTTGGACATCTCAAAGATATTTTGTTGGGTTTTATCACCATAGGTTCCCCAGTTATTTTGGATAGATTGGATAGGTTCATACATTTTGTCAATCCATTTCGCAGTAAGCTCTAGGTTTTTATTTTCAGATGTTATAACTAACCTATCTCTAACAAAACCCATATTGTTAGTTCTAGTAATTCGTTTTACTCCATCCGGACCTTCCATAACAGGTAAAACATCATAAGAATCATTCATTCCAGACACATTTGCCTTATCCCATGTAAAGTATAGTCCATACTTATGGTCCTTACCCTTGGCTATATAAGCATTCCAATCATGCTCAAAGGCTTCTGGATCAATTAGGTTTTCATTATATAGGTCATTCATATATTCTAAGGCTGTCCTATACTCATCATCGTCTGCAGTGAAATTTAAAGTTCCATCATTTTTTACAACTAAGTGGTTATCATTGTCTCCATCCCCACCAAAAGCAGATATAATGTGTTTAAAGTCCTCATTTCCATCAGCATCTATAAATGAAAAAGGTATCTCATCAGCTTCACCATTTCCATTTGGATCTTCATCTCTAAAGGCAATTAAAACTTCTTTTAGTTCTTCAGGGTTGGTTGGCATATCTAGGCCTAAATTGTCTAGCCATTCTACATTAATCCATGGAATATCATTTACAGTATGGATAGACTCTTTGTCATCACCTAGTTCTTCAATCCATGGGAAAGAGTACATCTTCCCATCAGGAGCCACCATTAGACTTTTATATTCTGGGTTTTGTTCATAAATCGCCTTAAGATTTGGCATGTAGTTTTCAACTAACTCATCTACTGGAACAATTACTCCTGTTTCAGCCCATTTCATTAAATCTGCATCAGAAGCTTCAGCATTCCATATGAAATCAGGAATATCTCCAGCTGCTATATCAAGGTTTCTTTTCTCGCTAAAGTCACTATTATAATTAGTCCAATCTATATGAACATTTGTATCATCTTCTAATCTCTTAAAGATTAGTTTTTCGTTAGGATCTTCTGGTGCTAGAGGTGAACTACTAATCATCCCTTTTAGGCTTACCTTTTCCTCTAATGGTAAGCTTACATTTTCTAACTGGTAATCTTCACTGCTTGCGTTTCCACTTTCTGAGCCTTTTCCGCATCCTGTAATCATTACTGGAATTGCCAATGCTAATAATAATTTTTTTTTAATCTTCATAATTTATCCTTTCACTGATCCAAGTGATATTCCCTTCTCAAAGTATTTTTGGAAGAATGGGAACATAACTATTAATGGTACACTTGATACTACAATTGTCGCATATTTTATAAGTTCAGCTATTTTCTTAAGTTCTGCCATAGCTGTTTGAGATCCAATCATGTTCATATTAGGTTGATTTTGAACTAGAATCTTTCTTAAAACTAATTGTAAGGGTTCGAGTTCTGGTGATTTTATATAAATCATTGCGTCAAAGTAACTATTCCACATCCCAACAAAAGAATATAGAAAAATTACAAACATGATTGATTTTGATAGTGGTAGTATAACTTTAGCAAATATTTGAAAGTCATTTGCCCCGTCAACCTTAGCCGCTTCAATCATCTCTTGCGGTAAACTTTTTATATAAACTTGTGCTAGAAACAAATTAAATACAGAAAAACAACCTGGTATTATCAAAGCCCAAATTGTATCTAACATACCTAAGTCTTTGATAAGCAAGTATGTTGGAACTAAGCCCCCGCCAAAGAACATTGTTATTATAAAGAAGGTATAAATTCCTTTTTTAAATAATAAATCTTCTCTACTCATTGGATAGGCAGCCATCATTGTTACAGCTACATTTAAAACACCGAAACTTAAGGAATATATAAAAGAATTTATAAATCCTCTAAGGATACTTTTATCTGCAAATACTCTTTTGTACCCTTCTGTACTCCAATCGGATGGCTTAAGACTTATTCCCTTGCTAAGCAATACATCTGGTGACATAAAGCTTGCAAGAAGTACATAAACCATAGGTACTAAAATTAAAAGTAATATGATTATTAAACAAACTATATTTACTCTTCTAAGTTTTTTATCTGTTTTAGTTAAGTTTAGAGTATTCATCTTAAGCTTTCTCCTTGTTTAGTTTCTTTACTATATAACCAGTTAAAAGCAATAGTATTAGATTTATTACTGAGTTAAATAAACCTACAGCAGCAGAGTATGAATAGTTGCCTTGCTGTAAACCTATCTTATATACATAGGTACTAATAATTTCTGATGTTGGTAGGTTTAGAGAAGTTTGCATTAAATATGCTTTCTCATATCCCACACTCATTATTCCTCCTACAGCCAGTACGAAGTTAACCATCATTATAGGTTTTAAGGCTGGAAGCTCTATGTTTTTTATCTTTTGGAATAAGTTAGCTCCATCAAGATCAGCCGCCTCATATAAGTCGGGTGATATGTTTACTAGAGCACTAGTGTATAATATTGAAGCCCATCCCATTCCTTGCCATATACCTGAAACTATATATAAGGATCTAAATGAATCAGGGTCTGTTAAAAACCTTGGCGGGTTAATCCCCATACTAGTTAAGATCCTTACTATAGGTCCATTTGCTGAGAAGAATAAGAACACCATACCCACTATTATTACTGTAGATATAAAGTTTGGAGAGTATAAAATAGTTTGGGCACGTTGCTTCATCTTATCACTCATTACCTGATTCAACATCAAAGCTAGTATAACTGGTGGAAAGAATCCCCAGAGCAAACCATATATAGATAACTTCAAGGTATTTTCTAAAAGTATTCCAAAGTTTGGTGAATTCAAGAAGTTTTCAAAATGCTTAAATCCAATCCAAGGACTCCCCATTATTCCCTTTAGCGGATTATAATTTTTAAAGGCAATCAAAACTCCATACATTGGTATATATTTAAATATAAATGTAATTAACAATGCTGGCAGCAATAATAAAAATAATTGGTATTGCTCTTTAAAAATCTGCCACTTAGATATTTTGAAATCTTCATCATTTTCATTTATATCTTTTATATTATTAATTTCTTTCATATTCTCAATATCTTTTATTTCGTTAGTATTTTGAATATCATCATATTTTTTCATCAGTTCCCCCTTTTTCTAATAAAGATTATTTGGTACTCCCTCCTTCCTCAAATCTAACAGGTACGTATGCATTTCCATAAAACGATTCATTTTCTATATTCTTAAAAAGTATAGAAACGCTTTCTTTAGCTATACGTTCGACATCCTGAACTATAGTAGAAATCATGTAAGATCTCTCCTTACTAAGCTTAATCCCATCAAAACCTATTATTTGATAGTCTTCTATAAGTTTAATTTGATTTACATTTAACATTTTTATTATATCAATAGCTAAAAAATCGTTAATAGCAAAAATACCATCTATACCCTCATTTTTATTAAATGTAGCAATTAACTCTTCCTTTAGACCACTATAAGGCTCAAGTAAGTCTATAATCTCATGGGCTATATTATTCTCATTACAATAAGCTTCAAAGCCTACTTTCCTATCCATAGTTGCATTCTTAAAAACATTATGGCTACCTACA
Source organism: Anaerococcus urinomassiliensis (assembly GCF_900128425.1). NCBI lineage: Bacteria > Bacillati > Bacillota > Tissierellia > Tissierellales > Peptoniphilaceae > Anaerococcus > Anaerococcus urinomassiliensis. The sequence goes on along the minus strand of NZ_LT635782.1, from coordinate 1,875,832 downwards.
TAAAGTAAATTTTTACATCCCTTTTCAACTAAAGTTTTAGCAGCAAGCCTACCACCCTGGTAGTTATCACTAGCTACAAAGTTTACATCCTTATCAAATATCCTATCAATACTTACAAAGGGTAGGTTGGAATTTAATAAAAGCTCTATATCAGAATAAGATATGGCTATAATCCCATCAATCATATTTTTTCTAAGCATCTGGATATATCTAATCTCATTATCAGGATTAGAATGTGTATTGCATAAAAGCATCTTATATCCATCTTCTTGTAAAATTTGTTCAACATGAAAAGCTAGTTCCGAAAAAAAAGGGTGCCATACAGTAGGGATAATTAAGCCAACAGTATTTGTTTTATTATTCTTCAAACCTGTAGCTAAATCGTTTTTCTCATAATTTAATTTCTTTATCGCCTCCATTACTTTGTTATATGTATCTGGTTTTACTTCCTTACCATTTATAACATTGCTAACACTACCAAGGCTTACATTAGCCTCCATGGCCACATCTTTCATAGTTGCCATAATATTCCTCCACTCTTATATATTTTGAAACGTTTCATTATATATCTATTATACACCATAATTATATAAACAAGTGTGGAACAATTATATGAAACGTTTCATATTTAAAATTTTAAAAAAACAATTACTATAACTTTTTTTGTAACGTTTCATATTTCCATTACATTATATGAAAACATTTACATGTTGTCAAGTCTTTTTTATAATAAAAAACCAGCACTTTTGCTGGCTTATTAGAAAATTTTGTAATCTTTATAAGATTATAGGATATTTTGATTTTTATTTTAAAAACTATCATTTGTTCAATTTGCATAGCTATAGTGATTTTAAAATTTATACTTCTATACTTCCCATATAAAAAAATATAGACATTTACTATTTTCTTTTCCCTAGATATTCTATAAAAAACACGCAGGGCTAATCCCTAGCGTGATTTTTTAGATATCTTCCATTTTTTCTAGTTCCATGGTGAATTTTTGCAAGATCTTTTTTTCTATACGGCTTACTGTCATTTGGGAGATGTCTAGGGTGTTGGCTATGTCTATTTGGGTTCTGCCCTCGTAGTATCTTAGTTCTAGGATCTCTTTTTCCAAATCGTTTAGCCTTTCTGTTGATTTTTCTATAAGATCTGATAGTTCTATGGAGTCGAAGTTCCTGTCTTCTTCTCCTATCATATCGGCCAAGTCTATGGAGTTTTCTCCCTTTTGGACTTGGTATTTCATATCAAGGCTTTGTGGAGCGTATACTTTGCTTGCTTCCATGGTTTCTAGTATTGTTTCTTCGTCTTCTCCCAGATAGTCTGCTATGTCTTTTACTGTTGGGGTTCTTTGCAGTTCTTGGGGTAGGACTTTTTTGGCGTTATTTATTTTTTTGTAGAGGTTTTGGATTCTTCTTGGGACTCTGATGACCCAACCCTTGTCTCTAAAGTAGCGTTTGAGTTCACCCATTATTGTTGGTGTTGCAAATGATGAAAATTCGTAGCCCTTACTTGGGTCAAATCTTTCTACTGCAAAGATTAGCCCAAGGCTTGCTACTTGGTAGAGGTCTTCTCTTTCGATCCCCTTGCCTACGTATTTGTTGGATAGGATATCTACTATATACATATGCTCTTCGATCAGTTCATCACGAAGTTTCTTATCTCGGGTTTCATAATATTCTTCAAATTTCTTTTTGATCTGCTCTTTGTATTCTTGATCAGTTAGATCTTTTTGCTTTGTCATTAGCTTGCCCTTTTTGTGATTTTAATTTCTCCGCTTGTGATTTCAACTTCGTCTGCAAGTTCCTTCAAAATTAAATCACGCATTTTGAGTGCACGTTGGTCTAGGCTCTTGTCCTTGCCTATAACTTTGATTTGAAGATTTTTATCTTCTGGCAAAAATTCTATTTTTACGTCCTCATCGCTTAGCTTGTAGTTGATAGCCTCGCTTACTACAACTCTAAGGTCTTCAACTTCTTCTATATTAAATCCTAGATCACTTGCAAGGGAAGCGGTAAACAATCTTATGGATTTTAGATAGATTTTGCGAGCTGGGATTGTTATGGTAATTTTATCCATTATTTACTCCATATCAAATAGATCGGATAGATCAGTTATTTTGAATAATTTTTTGATATTTTCTTTTGTGTTTATTATTTTTACTGATTTGCCATTTTCTTTTTGCTTATTGTAGATAAGCATAAACATACCAAGGCCTGTTGAGTCTAGGTAATCTAGGTCTTTTAGGTCAAATACTAGGTCCTTGTTGGCATCTATTTTTTCTTCTATGAATTCTTTGAAGTCTTCTTCTGAATACACATCTAGATCGCCAACAAGTTTTACTGTCTGAATATCGTCTTCAATTTTTATTTCTTTATCAAACATCTTCTTCCCCTATTTAATATCTTCTCTTTGGACATCGTATGCGCCATCGTCGTATTTGGTTACTGATACTATTCTATCTTTGTCATCTTTCATATTTTTGAGGGTGACTCCCATGGTGTTTCTTCCTGTTGTAGAGACATCTTTTGCTCTAATTCTTATTATATCACCTCTTAGGGAAACCATCATTATGTCTTCGTCTATATCTACTGGGATAGTGTCTACTACAAAGCCTGTTTTTTCTGTGACTTTGTGGCATCTGATTCCCTTGCCGCCCCTGTTTTGGTTTTTGAAGTTGTTAAATGATGTCTTCTTGCCAAAACCATTTTCTGTTACAACTAGTAGGTAGGTTTCCTCGCCTCTGATGTTCATTGCTACTACTTCATCATCTTTGGCTAGTTTTATAGCACGGACTCCACGAGCTTGGCGACCCATAGATCTCACGTCTTCAGTGTTAAATTGGATGGTCATACCGTTTTTAGTTGATATTATTAGTTCTTCTTCTTTTTCTATGTGGCGGGCAGATATTAGTTTATCGCCTTCTTCAAGGCCAATAGCAATTATTCCATTTCTTTGGATAGATGTGAAATTATTTGCATCAGTTTTCTTAATCTTACCATTTTGTGTTTGAAGTACAATTTGATCGTCTTCTTTTAGCTCAGATAATGGCATAATCTCTGTTATTTTCTCGCCTGAGTTTAGGGATAGAATATTGATTATGGCTTGGCCACGGCTTGTCCTAGATCCTTCTGGGATTTCGTAGCCCTTGAGGCTATAGACCCTACCAAAGGATGTGAAGAATAGTAAGTCTTCGTGAGTGTTTGTAGTCATGATGCGTTTGATATAGTCATCTTCCTTGGTATTTGCCGCAGAAATTCCCTTGCCTCCCCTGTTTTGTACCTTGTAGGTATCTACTGGTAAGCGTTTAATGTATCCATCATTTGTAAGGGTGATTAGTATATCTTCTTCTTCTATAAGCTCTTCTATATCTATTTCGCCTTCATCTGGAGCAAGTTTGGTGCGACGTTCATCTCCATATTTTTCCTTAATCTCATTTAACTCTGTTTCTATTAGGTCTATAAGCTTTTCATCTGAGTTTAGAATTGATAGGAGATAGGTAATTGTCTCTTCAAGTTCCTTATTTTCTGCATTAAGTTTTTCAATTTCTAGTCCTGATAGACGTTTCAATCTCATGTCTAAGATAGCTTGAGATTGGAGGTCTGTTAGGCCGAATTTTTCTAGGAAAATACCTTTAATCTCGTTGTCATCATAGGAAGAACGGATGATTTTGATAATCTCATCGATATTATCGATAGCGATGATCAAACCTTCTACTATGTGCTTGCGAGCCTTTGCCTTGTCTAGGTCAAATTGTGTACGTCTGGTTACTACATCTTTTTGGTGGTCGATATAGTATTTGATCAATTCTTTTAATGTGAGAATTCTTGGTATACCATCAACTAAAGCAAGGTTTATAATACCAAAGGTTGTCTCTAGTTGGGTGTATTTGTAGAGGTTATTGAGGACTATATTGGCATTGTAATCACGTTTGATTTCGATTACAATTCTCATTCCCTTTCTATCTGATTCATCACGGATATCAGATATACCATCTATTCTCTTTTCTTTTACAAGGTCGGCTATCTTTTGTATGAGTTTTGCCTTGTTTACTTGGTAAGGGATCTCTGTAACTATGATTCTCTCGCGGTTTTTCTTGAAAGGCTCAATTTTTGCTATACCACGAAGTTTAACCTTACCACGGCCTGTTTCGTAGGCATCCTTGATTCCTTTTTTGCCTAAGATCTTTGCCCCTGTTGGGAAGTCTGGTCCCTTGATAATTTTGTTTAATTCTTGGATGCTTATCTCAGGGTTTCTCATGTAGGCTATGGATGCATCTATGGCTTCATTAAGGTTATGTGGAGCCATATTTGTAGCCATACCTACAGCTATACCGTTAGATCCATTGACCAAAAGATTTGGAAATCTTGATGGTAGGACTACCGGTTCTTTTTCTTCTTCGTCAAAGTTTGGTATGAAGTCTACAGTATTTTTATTGAGGTCTCTTAGCATTTCCTTGGCGATTTTTGACATGCGAACTTCTGTATAACGCATAGCCGCTGGATCATCTCCATCTACAGAACCAAAGTTACCTTGGCCTTGGGCTAGGGGATATCTGGTTGAGAAATCTTGGGCAAGACGTACTAGGGCATCATAAAGAGCTGTGTCACCGTGAGGATGATACTTACCCATTACCTCACCAACTACTCTGGCAGATTTTCTGGTTGGTTTGTTTGGATCAAGACCTAGACCTTCCATACCATAGAGGATTCTTCTGTGTACCGGTTTTAGTCCATCACGTACATCTGGAAGTGCACGAGATACTATTACAGACATAGAATAATCCAGGTAGGCATCCTTCATCTTTTCTTCTAGGTCTACATTTATAATATTGTGTTCATTGTTAATTTCAGTCATCTTGCCTCCTATACGTCAATATTATTTACGTATTTGGCGTTTTCTTCTATGAATTCACGTCTTGGTTCTACCTTTTCTCCCATAAGTAGGCTAAAGGTGTCGTCTGTACTTGTTGATTCTTCATTTTCTAAGACCCTAAGCAATATCCTGTTGTCTGGATTCATGGTTGTTTCCCAAAGTTGCTCAGCGTTCATCTCACCAAGACCCTTGTAGCGGTTGATCTTGTAGTTTTCGCCCTTTATATCTCCTATGACCCTATCTCTTTCGGCATCTGAGTATACATAACGTTCAGTCCTGCCGTGGGTGATTTTGTATAAAGGTGGTTGGGCAACATAAATATGGCCATCATCTATCAAATCTTTCATATATCTATAGAAGAATGTCAATAGTAGGGTTCTGATATGAGCACCGTCGACGTCGGCATCTGTCATGATGATTATCTTGCCATAGCGAAGTTTTGATATATCAAATTCCTTGCCAACTCCTGTACCAAAGGCTGTTATCATTGCCTTAATCTCTTCTGAATTTAATATGCGGTCTATATTTGCCTTTTCTACATTTAGGATTTTACCACGAAGAGGAAGTATAGCTTGGATGCGGTTATCACGTCCACCCTTTGCTGAACCACCAGCAGAGTTACCTTCGACTATGAATATCTCGTTTTCTCCTATATCTGTAGATTGGCAGTCAGCCAATTTTCCTGGAAGAGTTGCACTATCAAGTATAGAACGCTTGCGGGTTAAGTCCCTTGCCTTTCTAGCAGCTTCACGTGCTCTTCTGGATTGGAGAGCCTTATCGAGGATGGTTTGCGCAACCTTTGGATTTTCTTCAAGGAAGCTTTCTAGCTTGGATGAGAAGAAGCTATCTACAGCTCCACGAACTTCAGAGTTACCAAGTTTTGCCTTAGTTTGACCCTCAAATTGTGGTTCTGATATCTTTACTGATACTATGGCTGTCATACCTTCTCTGACATCTTCACCTTGGAGGTTTTCTTCGTTTTCTTTGATAAACTTATACTTTCTAGCATAGTCATTAACTCCACGAGTGAGGGCAGACCTAAAGCCTGATAAGTGGGTTCCTCCTTCTGGAGTAAGGATATTATTTGCAAAAGTTAGGATATTTTCAGAATACGAATCTGTGTATTGGAAGGCAATTTCTATTTCTGTATCTTCTTGGCTTCCAATAAAGTGTGGGATTTCAGTCATAATAGAATCTTTGTTGCGGTTTAAATAGCCAACAAATTCACTAACTCCACCTTCGTATTTGAATGATTGAGAAGATTCATCTCTTTGATCTTCAAAGATTATTTGCACACCAGAATTTAGAAAGGCCATTTCACGGAACCTACGTTCTAGAGTTTTCTTGTCGTATACAGTAGTTTCAAATATTTCTGGATCAGCCTTAAAGCTTATGGTAGTACCGGTTTCTTCAGTATCTCCCAAAATTTCCAAATCACTTGTAGCAACTCCACGTTCAAAGGTCATGCGATATAGGTGACCATCTCTTTTGACTTCTGCTATAAGGTATTCTGATAGGGCATTTACTACAGAGACACCTACACCGTGAAGTCCACCTGAATAATGATAGGCTGATGAGTCAAACTTACCACCAGCGTGAAGAACTGTAAGAACAGTCTCTAGGGTTGACTTGTGAGTTTGTGGGTGCTCTTTTACTGGTATACCTGATCCATCATCTTCTACTGTTATAATATTATCTTTTGATACGGTCACTTTTATGTAGTCGCAACGTCCGGCAAGAGCCTCGTCTATTGAGTTATCTACAACTTCATAAACCAGGTGGTGTAGACCTTTTTCACTAGTTGAGCCTATATACATACCAGGTCTTAGTCTAACTGGCTCTAGTCCCTCTAAGACCTTAATATTACCGGCATCGTAATTATTTTCTGTCATAATTTTCCTTTCTAAAATCTCCCTTACATCAAGTTTTGGTATATTTTGCCATTGTTTATGTATCTAAGGGAAGATTCATCCACCATATCCAAGCTTTTGGTATTGGTAGCTGTAATAATTGTCTGGTAGCCCTCTAGGTTCTCTAAGAGGAAGTGGGATCTTTTTTCATCAAGTTCTGAGAAAACATCATCAAATAAAATGACAGATTTATCACCTGTCACTTCCCTTATCAATCTTACTTGGGCTAGTTTTATATTTAGTATTGCTGATCTTTGCTGGCCTTGGGATCCAAAATTTTTGATTGGTTTATCATTTATAGTGATTTCTATCTCATCTTTGTGGATGCCAGCTTGGGTCGTCTGATACTTTTTGTCTAGGTCATAGGATCTTATAAACTTTTGATAATAATCTTCTTGGCTAGTGGCAATGATATCAGGTTTATAGTTTATTTTTAAATCCTCTTTATCTTCTGAGAGCAAATCATGGTACTCATTAGCAAATCTTCCTATAAGCCCTGTAATCTTAGCTCTCTTCTTGTAGATTCTATAGCCAAAACGGCAAAGATTTTTGTCAAAAGCTCTGACTTGATCCTCAAAATATGGACTTTTTTGATTTTTTAAAAGTTTATTTCTCTGAAAAATAAGCTTATCATATTGTTTTTTGATTTGCTTGTAGGAAAAATCTACACTTATTATTATATCATCAATTAAGTCTCGCCTTAAATTGGGTCCCTCTTTTATTATAAGCAAATCTTCCGGTGTAAAAAGCACCAGAGAAAAGTGGGATTTTAAGTCTTTGTTCCTCTCATATTTTACTTCATTTACATAGATATTCTTACTATTTTGGTCAACATTTATATAAACGTGTTTAAAATACTTATCTTTCCTGATAATGCCCTCAAGAGACATAGTCTCCTTATCAAAGGAAATGATATCCTTATCTCTAATCTTCTTAAAACTGGTAGCATTGGCCAGATAATACAAGGATTCCAACAAATTTGTCTTGCCCTGGGCATTATCGCCTATAAAGATATTTATATCCTTAGAAAATTCTACATCTGCCTTATCATAATTTCTAAATGAATCTAAGCTTATATTTTTAATCCACATTATACAATAGTAATTTTTACATCATCAAAGATTAGCCAGTCGCCTTTGTAGAGTTTTTTGCCTGGAGAAAAGCAATCTTCTCCATTTACTATTACTCCCTCATCTTTGATCACTGCTTTGGCAATACCACCAGATGGGAGCAATTGAGTAACTTTTAGCAAATCTTTTAATGTTATCATTTCTGTTTGAAATTCTAATTCTTCCATAGTTTTTTCCTAATTTGCTAGTCTTACTGGAAGAACTAGGTAGGTAAATTCTTCATCTTCGTATTTGCTGTCAACTGGATCTATCAAGCAAGGATTTAGGGATGATTTGAAATTAAGTTTGATCTTGTCACTGTCAAAGGCTCTAACTCCCTCTTGCATATATCTAGCATTGAAGGCTATGTTAAGCTCTGGTCCTTCTTGGTCTATTTCTATGACTTCTTTTACATCCCCTATTTCAGAATTTGATTTGATAATCATATGATTTTCGGCAATTTCTATTCTGATAAGATTTGCCCTACCTGGGTCTGACAAAACTTGGGCACGGTCTAGGGCAGATACTAGCTTAGCCTTGTCAACTATAACACTTGTTTCTGATGTTTTGTTTATAATATTTCTGTAGTCTATATAGTTTTTATCTATTACTCTGCAATACATAGTAGTGTTTTCAGCTTGGAAAACTAAGTCATTTTCATTTTTATATATTTTTGTAATAGAATCATCAGCTATAATCCTGGACCATTCCATAAGAGATCTTTTCGGTATGATAAATTCGCTATTTTCGTATTCTGATTGGTAGTCCATAGTATTTTTCTTTAGGGCTACCCTGTAGCCATCTAGGGCAACCATATTTAAGCTAGCATCTTTTAGCTCAAATAAAATTCCTGTAAGGGCAAGCTTTGTTTCATCTAAGCTTGTAGCAAATTCTGTTTGTAATATAGATCTTTTTAATTTATCATTTGATATCTCTAGTGGAGATGTATCTGGCAATTCCAGGTCTTGTTTTTCAAAATACTCAAAGGCAAGGAGGTTGAAGTTAGAATTTTGACTTCTTATAGATATTTTGCCATCCTTACTTTCTATCTTTACAATATCATTAGGAAGTTTTCTAATTATATTAGTAAATAGATTTGCCTTTAGGGCCATCTCTCCTTCTTCTATTACTCTTGCTTCTATAAAGGTTTTGATTGTGATTTCCCCATCAAAAGCAGTCAGTGAGAGTCTATCTTCTTTTGCTTCAAAGTATATTAATTCATGAATTTGTATATTGGTATTTTTGGACACTGCCCTATTGGCAATATTGATAGCATTTATCAGCTCATTTTGTTTAACTTCAAATTTCATGGTGTCTCCTCATATAACTATATATATTTAGTAGTATTAGTAGTAGGGCATGTATATATGTGGAAAAGTCAAGTAAAGCTTTATATCAAGCCATTACTTATACAAAATACCATGTGGATAATCCAAGGATAAGTTGGGACTTTATCCACATATCATTTTGAGATTCTTTTTATAAATTTTAAATTTACTTATCCACAAGCTTATCCCAAAAGATATGCACATTTTGCCCTTAATCAGTCAAAGAATTTCTCAAATCCTCTACTTCTGTTTTAAAATCTTCGTCACTTTCCATCTGATCTTTTACCTTATCTATGCCATGCATGATGGTAGTATGATCTCGTTCAAAAGCATTGGAAATAGTAACAAGGGATGAATCAGTCAAGTCTCTTGATAGGTACATGGCTATATGCCTTGGATTGACTATCTCTTTTTTCCTGCTCTTGCCCTTTAGGTCAGAAACTTTTATAGAATATTTCTCTGCTACCTTTTTTTGTATATCGCCTATATTGATGTGCTTTCTCTTGTGGATAGACCTTGTATTGATGCCCTTTGTAGCATCTTCAAGGTTTATGGTATTTCTTCCATCTCCCTTGGCATAGGCAATGGCTGTTGACAAAGCACCTTCCAAATCTCTAATGTTCGTATCGATATTTTCAGCTATATAGGTCAATATTTCATTATCTATAAAAGCACCTAATTCATCAGATTTTTTCTGGAGTATGGCAACTCTTGTCTCAAAATCGGGTTTTTGTATATCAACGGTAATACCCCAAGAAAACCTTGAAAGTAACCTATCTTCCAAATCTTTGATCTCAAGAGGAGGTCTATCTGATGATAGCACTATTTGCTTATCAGCATAGTATAGGTCATTGAAGGTGTGAAATAACTCCGTTTGTGTACCTTCCTTATTAGATAGAAACTGGATGTCATCTATAAGCAGGATATCTGCTGATCTGTACTTGTCCCTAAATTCTTGGTTTAGGTTTTGAATTTTGGACCTGCTTGTTGGCTGGATACTTGCTATAAGCTCATTTGTAAAGCGTTCACTAGATATGTACATAACATATAAGTCGTCACGCTCTTCAAGAATCTTATGGGCTATAGCCTGCATCAAGTGAGTTTTGCCAAGGCCTGAATCCCCATATATAAAGAGAGGATTGTATACCTTATTTGGGTGACCATTTATGATATTTTCAGTAACTGCACTGGCAACAGCAAGAGCGTATTGGTTGGACTTGCCTTGGATAAAGTTTTCAAAGGTATAGTTCCTATCCAAAAGTGGTTTTGGGTACTTGTTTAGCCCTTTTATCTTCATCTGTCCATCGTCATCAAAGTTATTGCCCAAGGTCAAGATTCTAGAATATGAATCAGAATCTCTTGCTACAACCACAACCTTGTAGTGGCCAGGCTCATCTTTTGTAATCCTATCCAAGCTTTCTTGGAGGGATGGAGTCCATATCTTATCGTAAACGAAAATCATATTGGACTTTGGTATTTCCAAATACAGAGTATTTTCATAGAGATTTAATGGTTTTAAAATATCTATCCATGTGTAATATTGACTCTCATCTGGAATATTCATTTTCATTTCATTTTTTAATTCATCAGTAATGTATTCTAAATTGATCATCATCAAGCCTTTCTTAGTAAAAATCTTTCCACAAGTATAAAGACCTATATATAAAGGATAAAAGCAAATAATAGGACTTATCCACTAATGTGGATTAAATTGTGGATAAGTCGAATTTTTTAAAATAAAGCTCTATTTTATGGGATTAAAATTATAAAAAATCGAGAAAAATAAAAAAAATTAAAACTTTTCCACAAAAATATAACCTATGAAAAGCAAAAACTGGCTTTTCCATATATTTTTACACCTCAAATTATACTATAAAATAGAGATTCGTACAAGTTATCCACATCCTGTTAATAAGTTTTGGGAAAACTCTTTAGATAAATTACTAATTCAGATTTTTTATTGTTGATATGTGGATAAGTCTGTGTATTTATTTATAGTTTTTATAATTTTATTTTGCTTTTGTCCATATAATGGGCTTTTGATTTTTTTATACTCACATATATTAATTATTTTTCATTTGGATAAGTGTTCAAATATTGTTGATAAAAAAATTTCCAAAATTATTTATCCACAATGAAAAAATATAAGAGAATTCTCTAATATTTGGTATATTTATAATAAAAATCCTAGAATTTTTATTCATGGTTAATATTCCTAGTTATTTTAGGATCAAAAGAACTAAAAAACCTTGACAGAATAGCTATTTCTACATATAATAATATGAGTCAAAATTTATGAGGAGGTGTAATAATGAAAAGAACCTATCAACCAAATAGAAGAAAAAGAGCTAAAGATCATGGTTTTAGAAAAAGAATGTCAACACCAGGTGGCAGACGCGTTATTAAAGCTAGACGTAAGAAAAACAGAAAAAGACTTTCAGCTTAATTTTTAGGCTAGAAGTTTTGCTTTTTTACTTAGATTTAAGGACATAGATGGAAAAGCGAATAAGTTTAAGAAAAGATACTGACTTTCAGAGAGTATACAAAAAGAATCAAGCTTTTTTTAATAGAGACTTTACTGTATTGATTAAAAACAATGGCCTCTCCCATCCCCGCTTTGGTTTTTCTATAAGCAAAAAGATTGGTAAGGCCAACCAAAGAAACAGACTTAAGAGAAAACTACGCGATATAGTAAGGATTAACTACAAAAATCTCAATGGAGTTGATATTGTTATCATTCCAAAAAAGCATGTTACAGAATTTGACTACATCAGACTTAAGAAATCTCTAGGTCACGTACTTAGCAAAGCATTTAAAAAGAATAAGATTTTTTATGTTAAATAAAATTTTTATAAAAATCATTATATTTTATCGAAACTACATTTCTCCACAACTTGGCTTTGGAAAGTGCAAATATCATCCAACCTGTTCTAGCTATGCTATTGAGTGTTTTAGAAGGTATGGATTTGTAAAAGCATTTTTGATGTCTGTGTGGAGAATTTTACGATGTAATCCTTTTTCCAAGGGTGGATATGACCCTGTCCCTTAGTTTATATTATATGGAGAGATTATGATAAATTTTTTAGCTACCCTTTTGGGAAAACTAATGAGGTGGATCTATGATTCGCTGGCTGCTACTGGTGCTGAGCCAGAAAATATTTCGTATTATGCTATAGCAATCATTTTGATGACCCTTCTAGTTTCCCTATTAACAATACCAGTTACTATTTCTACTCAAAAACAGGCAGAACAATCTAGAAAAATCAAGCCTAAAATGGATGAAATCCAAAAGAAATATGGCTACGACCAACAGATCATGCAAAAAAAGATGCAAGAGCTATATAAAGAAGAAGGAGTTAATCCGGGAATATCATCTTGCCTTATGATGATTTTTCAACTTTTAATCCTATTTGGATTACTTAGAGTTATGAACGATACAAAAACCTTTGTCTTCCCTGAGGGTATAGAAAACCTTAGAAGAGACTTCTACTGGGTACCAGATCTAACGCTTGCAGACCCTCTATGGTTTGGTTTGCCACTACTTACAAGTGTATCCCAATTTTTGGTAACCCTATTTTCCATGAAGACCAACCCACAAATGAGCGAAGGTCCAATGAGCAGCATGAATAAGTCAATGTTATTTTTGCCACTTGTTTTCTTTATGACCTTTATCAGACTGCCAGCTGGTCTTCCACTTTACTATACAATGAGTTCTCTAATCAGACTTATTATAATGGTAATAATGCATTACACAGTCAAAAAGCCAAAACAATTAAATGAGGTAAAAGATGAAAAAGTCAATAATAAAACAAGCAAAAAATAAAGAAGAAGCTATCAGATTAGCCTTAAATGAGATTGGTAAAGACAGATCAGAAGTTGAAATAGAAGTCATAGAAGAAGGTTCTGCTGGATTTTTGGGCCTTGGCAGCAAGGATGCTGTTATAAAAGTAATCTATGATGAAAGTGTAGAAGAAAGCCTTTTTGATTTTGAAGAAGAAATCAAAAGAGATAGCTCTAAGGGAAATGATGAATTATACAACATTTCAAAAAGAACCGACTACTACAAAAACGAAGCTTCTGCAAATTACAAAAGTGATGATCAGCCAGAAATCCCTAGTCAAAAGGAAGACTATCAGTATGATTCTGATGCCTTTGAAGATTCTATAAAAAGCATCAGAGGTGAAGAAGAAGATCTAGGAGAATACTCTAGACTTCAAAAAATCAATTCTTACCAAGAAAATTCATCAAAAGAAAAAAAGGAAAATCCAGACTTATCTGAAGTTTTGGACCACAATATTGACTCTATAACAAAGGATGGCTACAAGATAGAAAGACGTCCAGAACCAGTTTTTGAAGAAGAAAAATCTATAGATGAGTTTGATGAATCTAATGAAGCTTTAGTAGAAGATTCAATAGAAGAATCCAAAGAAGAAACAAAAGAAGAAAGCAAAAATGAGTCAATAGCAAGAGTATTTACTGCAGGCGAAGCTAAGGCAAGTATTGCCAAAGAAAAGCAACAAACTGACATTGACAAATACTACAAGGCCAAGGAATTTTTTGAAGATATCCTAAAAGAGATGCACTTTGAAAATTCAAGTGTTTATGGCAATCTTGAGGGTTCGACTATAAAACTTGATGGCAAGGTAGATGAAAATGATACGGGCATAGCCATTGGTAAGGGTGGAGCTACCCTGGAAGCCATAGAACTTTTGATTAGAAAGTCAATTGATAGTAGAGCCAACAACCTAAGAGTCAATGTAGATATAAATAATTATAAAAAACGTAGGGATGAAAAAATCAGAGAATTAGCTGCTGATACAGCTAGAAAGGTTCAAAGAAGCGGAAAATCTTGGAATCTAAAATATATGAACTCCTATGAAAGAAGACTGGCCCATGAAGAAATAGGCAAGTTCCCTAATGTATCTAGCCATTCAGAAGGTCAGGAACCAAAAAGATATGTTGTTGTTTCCTATGTAAATGATGACAAAGACCAATAAATAATAGACCCATGAATGACTTTAACCCCAAAATCCGAAATTAAGGTGACTCCATAAAGTTGGAGCAAATACCAGAGTTATAAATAAATTAGCTCTGGTATTTCTTTGTCCAATCCTACCCCAGGGTAGGATTTTTTTATGCTTATTAAGTTATTTTAAACTATTTTATATTAGTTAGCACTTTACATAATATTATATCTTTAGTAGGAGATGCATTATCCTTTTTAAGAATAAGCTAATCAACTAGGATTTTATTATGGATTAATTTTTTTATTTATCCCAAGCTGTAACTTGATCTAAGTAAGGGTTAAGTTCCTCTATATTCCTAGGATTAAACTCTGGGTCTTTGCCTACTTTTAGTTGGCTGATGTAGTCATTATAAACACCTACGGAAATCTTTCCTAAGAATATTAATACTATAAGGTTAATTATCGCCATGATACCCATAAAAACATCTCCTATATTCCACACTACTGAGAAGTCTCCAACACAGCCTAGGATGATGGCTATGAGCACTAGGCTTCTATAGATATTTAGGGAATACTTGCCAAGATTTAGGTTTAGGATATTATTTTCTCCATAATAATAGTTGCCTATTATAGATGAAAAGGCGAACATTAGGATACAGAAGGTCAAGAAATAATTTGACCAAGAACCTACTTCATTGGCTAGGGCTGCCTGGGTTATTTGTAGTCCTTGTAGGTCTGAGTTATAAATGCCCTCCCCACCTAAAATAACTACAAAGGCTGTTGCTGAACATACTAGAATAGTATCTAGGTAGACACCTAGGGCCTGGATAAGACCTTGTTTGGCTGGGTGGGATACATCTGCTACAGCTGATGCATTTGGTACAGCTCCCATACCAGCTTCATTGGAGAATAGTCCACGTCTGATACCATTTAGGATGGCTGTTCCAAAAAGTCCGCCAAAACCAGCTTTTAGAGAAAAGGCATTGGAGAATATTAGCCCAAACATATGGGGTATTAGACCTATATTTTTTATAATTATAAATAAAACTACTAGCATATAAATGACAGCCATTACTGGTACTAGAAGACTGGTCACATCTGCTATTCTTTTTAAACCTCCAAAGATAATAATGCCTGCTAGTATAATTAGTAGGACGGCTATTATTTTTGTGTCTATACCAAAAGAAGAATTAAAGCCTGCTGCTATAGTATTAGCTTGCATAGCATTGAAGTTTATACCATATACTATAGAAATTACTACTGAAAATATGATAGCTAGCTTTGGTTTATTGAGAGCCTTTCTCATATAATAAGCTGGTCCACCCTTAAAGGTCCCATCTGGGTTTGTTTCTTTGAATACTTGGCCTAGGGTGTTTTCAACAAAGGATGATGCACCCCCGATTAGGGCAGTAACCCACATCCAAAAAACCGCTCCAGGTCCACCAGTAGCTATAGCAGCTGCAACACCGACTATATTACCTGTTCCTATATGGCTGGCTGCAGATATAGTGAAGGCCTTGAAGGGAGATATAGTATTTTTGTTTTTGCTTGGTTTAGTAATTAGCTTTACTGCATGGCCTATGTTTTTGATTTGTCCACCCTTTATCTTGATTGTGAAATATATACCAATGGCTAAAAGTAATGGAATTAGTATGTATGTATATATGGTGTCAGATAATAAGCCTGTTGTTGTATTAAAGGCTTTTTCGTATAGGCCGCTTGCCCATAAATCACCAATTTGTTTTATTGTTTGCCCGAAATTTATCATTTGTTCTCCTTATAAAAAAATATTTAGGTCTAAGTCATTGGAGAGAATTTTTAAGAGATTTTTCCCTCTAACGCTGTTGCCAGCTTGATCAAGTAAAGGTGAGTAAACGCAGATACCAAATTTACCAGGTACAACACCTAGGATGGCCCCACTTACCCCAGACTTTGATGGAATACCTACATCTTGTAGATACTTGCCGCTGATCTCATACATGCCGCAGCTGGCCATTTGAGCTACTGTTATTTTTACTATGTCCTTGGAAATTATCTCCTTTTGGGAGTTTAAATCTTTGCCTGAGTTGGCAAGGATTGCTCCTATATGAGCTAGTTGCTTTGCTGTCAGTCCTATAGAACAATTTCTAATATATAGGTCCAAGACTTTTTCAGCATCATCATCAAAAATGCCCTTGCTTCTCAAATAATAAGCTATGGCCCTGTTTATATCTGTTGTATCCATCTCTGATAGGTAAACTTCTTCCAATAGGCCAATATCATCACTGGCTGCCATTTGTTTTATTAAGTCTAGGATCCTATCGTATTTTTCTATTACATCTTCTCCCATTATAAGAGATGAGGTTGTAATAGCTCCAGCATTTATTAGTGGATTAGCTGGTTTATCGTCTATGGGTATAACTGAGTTAAACTTATACTGAGACCTCTCACTTCCGACTTTTTCAAATACTTTATCATAGCCGTTGTCCTTTAGAGCCATAATCAAAGATATGACCTTAGATATGGATTGCATAGAAAATACTACGTCTGTGTCTCCAAACTCATAGGTATGACCTTGGGTATCTACAAGAGCTATGGCAAAGTTTTCTGGATTTACATTGGCTAGCTCTGGTATGTAACTGGCTATTTCCCCCATGCCAATGTATTTTTCACTTTTTTTGATTGCTAGGTTGATTTTTTCAATTATGTCTTTATTAGCTATAGACATCTTCCACCTCCTTACCTAGAAAATTATATCACAAAATGAAAGCGTTTTTACAAGAAATTTAAAAATTTTTTTAAAAATTTACTAAAACCATTCATGTATCATCTATAGTAGGCTAGGCAAAAACTAGTAAAATATAGGTAAGAATTTAGGGGCATAGTAGATAAATGTTGACATTTTAACTTTTTACCCTATAATCTTTATGTTATAAACCACTAGTCAAAGTAGTGGATGACTAATCGTACTAAATGAAAGGAATATTATGAGTGAAGCTACAATAGCAGCTATTTCTACTCCAACAGGTACTGGTGGTATATCCATTGTTAGGATGAGTGGAGAGATGAGTAAAGAGATAATTGATAAAATTTTCCTACCCCTTGCTGGTGGTCCAATTGATAGAATCAAGGATAACCGAAAAATGCGTTATGGAAACATTGTTGATACTAAGGGTGAGGTCATAGATGAAGTCATGGTTTCTTATATGGCAGGACCTGCTACCTATACCCGTGAGGATATAGTTGAAGTTAATTGCCATGGGTCTTTTATTTCTGTAAAAAAAATATTAAATCTTATTCTAGATTCTGGGGCAGTTTTGGCCGAGCCTGGTGAATTTACCAAGCGTGCCTTCTTAAATGGAAGGATAGACTTATCCCAAGCAGAAGCAGTTTTAGACATAATAAATTCTACCAATGACTTAAGCCAGGCTCAGGGTATCAGCCAATTGCAGGGATCATTAAAGCAGGAGATTGAAAAAATAAGAAAATCCCTTCTTGAAGCCTTATCACGTCTAGAATATTCTATAAATTTTACAGAAGATGGTGAAGACCTAGCTCCAGATGAGATAATCAATTATATGGAGCAGGCCAAGGCATGGATTGACAAATTATTAAATACTTCTAATAAGGGCAAAATTATAAAAGATGGTATCAATACAACTATCATTGGCAAGCCAAATGTGGGCAAGTCTTCCCTATTAAATGCCCTTTTAAAAGAAAATCGTGCCATAGTTACAGATATACCTGGTACAACTCGTGATTTGATCAGTGAATATATCAACCTTGGATCTTTTACATTAAAGATAAACGATACAGCTGGTATCCGTGATACAGAAGATATTGTAGAAAAAATTGGTGTAGATAAGTCGATAGAGCTTTCTCAAGCTAGTGATCTTATAATAGCTATTTTTGATGCATCAAGAGAATTTGACCACGAGGATGAAAAGATCCTAGACCTTATAAAGGATAAAAACACTATCATAATCTTAAACAAACAAGATTTGGATACTAAATTTGATAAGTCAATATTTATCTTGGACCTTCCTATAATAGAAGCTTCCATGACAGAAAATATAGGTATAGATAAGCTTGAAGAAACCATAACTGATATCTTTGATACCAGCGAGATTAATCGCGAGTCAGTTTTGATTACAAACACTAGACATGAAAGACTTTTAAATGCTGCAAGAGAAAAATTAGCATCCTCACTTAAAGATATAAGGATAGGCATACCTCTTGATGCAGTAGAAGTTGACCTAAGAGGATCATATGACGACTTGGGTCTAATAATAGGTCAATCAGTTTCAGATGAGATAATGGATAAAGTATTTAAGGAGTTTTGTGTTGGAAAATAAATATGTACAAAAATCCTATGATGTTGTTGTAATTGGTGCAGGTCATGCAGGTTGTGAAGCAGCTCTAGCCTCTGCTCGCTTGGGTATGTCTACTCTAATCCTTACAACAAGTCTAGAGTCAATTGCAGATATGCCTTGCAATCCAAACATAGGTGGAACAGGCAAGGGTCACTTAGTTCGTGAAGTTGATGCTTTGGGTGGACAAATGGCTAAGGTTATTGATGAGACCTTCATCCAATCTAGGATGTTAAATACCAGTAAGGGCCCAGCAGTTCATTCACTTAGAGTTCAAGCTGACAAGAGAAAATATCACGAAGTAATGAAAAAAGTCTTAGAAGATCAAGAAAACCTTGGCATCTTCGAGCAAGAAGTTGACAAGATAAATTATGAAGATAACAAAATTGTTTCATGTGAAACAATCCAAGGGGCAATCTTTCCATGCAAGGCTATTATAGTGTGTACAGGAACTTACCTCAATGGAAAGATTCTTATAGGTGAATTTGAAAAAGTTTCTGGCCCACATGGACTTTCGGCAGCAACTTACCTTTCTGATTGCCTAGAAGATATGGGATTTTTCCTAAGACGTTTTAAGACAGGAACTCCAGCTAGGGTTGACCGCAAGACTATAGAATTTTCAAAAACAGAAGTTCAAGCAGGTGATGGTGAGATTGTTCCATTTTCCTTTGCAAACGAAAATGAAGACTTCTCAGGAATCAAACAAGAAAATTGTTATCTAACCTACACTACACCAGAGACGAAGAAAATCATCATGGACAACATTGATCGCTCCCCTATTTACGGTGGTAAGGTTAAGGGAATCGGTCCACGTTATTGTCCTTCCCTTGAAGATAAGATGATCAGATTTCAAGATAGAGATACCCATCAGATATTCCTAGAACCAGAATCACTCTCAACTGATGAAATCTACGTTCAAGGCGCATCTTCATCTATGCCTCAAGAAGTTCAAATGGAATTTTACAAAACTATCATAGGTTTAGAAAATGCCAAGATAATGAGACCGGCCTATGCTATCGAATACGACATGATCGACACACGTGAGCTAAACCTTACTTTGGAATCAAAGGCTTATTCAGGCCTATACTTTGCAGGCCAGATCAATGGCTCAAGTGGCTACGAAGAAGCTGCCAGCCAAGGTCTTATGGCAGGTATCAACGCAGCACTAAAAATCCAAGGCAAAGATCCCTTTATCCTTGACCGTTCAGATGCATACATTGGTGTTTTGATAGATGACTTGGTAACTGAGGGAACTAATGAGCCTTACCGTATGATGACTAGTAGATGTGAGTATCGCTTGACCCTACGCCAAGATAATGCAGACCTGAGATTAACAGAAAAGGGCTACAAGGTTGGTTTGGTTGACGAAGATAGATATCAAAAAATGCTTAGCAAATATCATGCCATTGAAAATGAAAAAGCAAGGCTTAAAAAAATAATGATGACACCAACCAAGGAAACTAATAAAAAGTTAGAAGAGCTTGGGTCAAACCCACTTGTAACTGGAGTTTCTTTATACGACCTAATCAAAAGACCAGAACTAGACTATAAAGCTCTTGCAGTATTTGATCCGGAAAGACCTGAACTTCCAAAGTTCCAACAAATCCAAGTTCAAACAGAAATCAAGTACGAGGGTTATATTGCTAAGCAAATGGCTGATATAGAGAAATTTAAAAAGCTTGAAGCAAAGAAATTACCGGAAAATATAGACTATGAAAATATTCCTGGACTTAAAAAAGAAGCAGCCAGCAAACTAAATGATATTAAACCATCGTCCATTGGCCAAGCAAGTAGGATTTCTGGAGTTAGTCCAGCAGATATCAATGTGCTACTTATTAGATTAAAGACTGGAGAAATCAGTGGATAAGGAAAAAATGTACGAAATTTACACCGATTATTTATTGGAAGTAAATTCTCATACCAACTTAACAAGTATCACAGATCCAAAAGAAATAGAAATTAAACACTACCAAGATTCACTTTCTGTTTTACCTTATATAAAGGAAGGTTCTAAAGTTTTGGACATAGGAGCTGGTGCAGGATTTCCTGGAATTCCCTTAGCTATAGAAAAAGATATAGATCTGACACTTATAGATAGTGTGAACAAAAAAGTTAAGTTTATGAATGAAGTTATAGAAAAACTAGATCTTGACAAAGCTGTTGCTATCCATACTAGAGCTGAAGATTTTGCGAAAGAAAACCGAGAAAGTTATGATATTGTAGTAAGCCGTGCAGTAGCAAATATGTCCACCCTATCAGAATACTGTCTACCTTTTTTGAAAATTGGTGGTATATTCATAGCTCTAAAAGGACCTAAGGCCGACGAGGAATTAGACCAAGCTAAAAACTCTATAAAAGTTTTGGGTGGAGAGGTTAAAAAAATTGACCGTTTAAATCTAGATGGCAATGACAGAGTGAATATCATAGTAGAAAAAGTTCATCCAACGAAAAAACAATATCCGAGAGGGAAAAATCTACCTAAGAAAAATCCTTTGTAAAAAACAAGGGATTTTTTTGTTTCACATGAAACATTTGGGTATATATAAGAAAAAGACGAAAGGAATACTATGAGTAAAACAAAGGAATTTTTAAAAATAGTTGGAACCCTAGTACTGCTTATATTACTTACAGCACTAGTTGGTGTTTTTATGGGATTGTCAGGCTATAATCCTTCTGATGGAGGTATTATCGCTGTTCTGCTTTCACAGATCGTATTGGGAATTTGCACGTATTTTATTATAAAGAAAATAAAGGTCAAAGATAAGGGCATACAAAGTGATTCATGGAAGATGATAATTATAGGCCTTGGCACAGCTGGATTTGGGAACATACTTTTGGCCCAATTGATAAATTTGCTTGGTGAAGATAATACTTTGGTAAAAAATTCCTATGATATGCTAACAAATGCTTTTACCAGCAACACAAATTTTGAATTGTTTATTCAAATTCTGGTTATAGTATTTGTTGCACCAATAGTTGAAGAATATCTGTTCAGGGGATATGTATTTACTGAATGCAAGAAGTTGTTTTCGTTAACTACTTCTGTTATTCTAAATGGTTTACTTTTTGGACTATTTCACATGAACCTACTCCAAGGTATTAATACATTCTTTTTGGCTATGGTTTTATCATTAGTATACTATCACAGGGCAAATATAAAGGATAATATAATAGTTCATATGAGCAACAATGCGGTGGCGATATTGCCAACTTTCTTCCCGCAAGCACTGCCTCTTATATCTGTTATCATGATTCTTTGTATATTTATTGGCCTTTATTTTTTAATAAAGATTTGTAGAAGTAATGAAAAAGGGGCTGTTGCAAATTGATAGATATCTAACGTTCCATCATTGGAGTGCACTTCCAGAAAGTTTGAGGTTTAGCCCGCCGGCTCAGGGAGGCCAAACTTTCTGGGAGGGTGCTCGAATGATATAGGAACGATTTATCTATTTTGCAACAGCCCCTTTATTCTAGAAAAATTTCTTGGCATTTTCTATATCTTCTAAAGCTTTGTTGTATTCTTCTTTTAATTCTTCAAATATTTCTACTACGCTTTGTCTTTCCTCTATAAGGCCTATAGACGTTCCGGCCATCATTGAACCGGTTTTTCTATCCCCTTCAAAAACTGCACGTTTTAAAGTACCTGTGTAAAGTTCTATGAATTCTTCTTCGCTGGCTCCACGTTTTTCATATTCCAAACTTTGCTTGGTCATATCGTTGGCAATCTGTCTTACAGGCTCTCCTGCCAAGGTTCCGGTTATATCGGTTTCGTATTCTTTGGCATCAATAATTGCTTGTTTATATCCGTCGTGAACTTCACATTCATCAGCTACTAAGAATCTAGTACCCATTTGCACACCTGCAGCTCCCATAACTTGAGCTGCAAGTACTTGAGCTCCATCAGCATAACCGCCAGCTGCGACTACTGGAAGCTTGGTAGCCTTTATAGTTGGGATAAGGGATGCCATAGATGTAGCTTTTGATAAGTGACCACCTGCTTCTAGTCCCTCAAGGATAACTCCATCTGCACCTAGGTCTTCACATTTTTTGGCCATCTTAGAATTACCAATCAAGCAATATACTGTCTTGCCAGCTTCTTTTAATATAGGAACGTATTTGGCAGGGTTACCACCTGATATGGTTACAAATTTTACATCTGAATTTTTGATAAATTCTAATTTTTCTTCCCTATCTGGCTCTATTAAAACTAAGTTTACGCCAAAGTATTTGTCATCATCTATCAATTCTTTTGCAATTTCATATTCTTTAATAAATTCATCGGTAAAAAGCCCGCCTGTACCTACAAGGCCTAGACCACCTGCATTTGAAACTGCTGCTGCCAACTTGCCGCGCGATATTCTCGCCATCCCACCTTGTATGATAGGATATTTTATATTTAATAATTCTGCTATATTCATATATTTCTCCTTTGATAAGTTTATACCCTATTATATTTTTTCATATCATATCTTTGTGGTATACTATATTAGAAATGGAGTAATTATGGATGCACAAATTTTTTCTATAGGGACAGAAATATTATTGGGAAACATAGTAGATACTAATTCAAAATTCATAGCTGAAAAATTGAGAGAATTAGGAATCAATTTATACAAGATGGAAACAATTGGTGATAATTTCAACAGACTTGTAGATGCCTTTAAAAATTGTGATGGCACGGTGGATTTTGTTATTGCAAGTGGAGGACTTGGACCAACACCAGATGATTTGACCAAGGAAGCTATTATAGAAGCACTGGGATTAGAGTCTGAAATCCACGAAGAATCATATAATGCTTTAATAGAATATTTTAATGGTAGTAAGAAAAAGGCCGATGAGAATATCAAGCAAGCAATGTTTCCAAAAGAAGCTATAGTCTTAAAAAACCCTGCTGGTACAGCTCCTGGAGGAATTTTCACTTCAAAAAAAGGTACAAAATATATAATTATGCCAGGTCCACCAAATGAAATGGAACTTATGTTTACTAATGAGCTTATGAAACATTTACCACGTGATGCTTATATGAAGTCAGTATTTGCACAGATTGCGCTCTTAGGTGAATGGGAAATGGCCCAGAAGATTGATCTTGATAGAGAAAAGCCAACCATTAGCCCATATATAACTAATGAAGGACCAGTATTAAGAATCACTGCCAAAGATAAGTGCGAAGAAGAAGTTGATAAGCAGATTAGAAAAGGTATTGAGATTGTAAAAGAGAATCTTTCAACATACCTAATAACCTGTGATGATATGACCAAAGAAGAAGTACTAATTAATTTACTTAAAGACAAAGGTGAATACATATCGACAGCAGAATCTATTACAGGTGGACTCATTGCTTCGTCAATAATTGATATACCTGGTGCAAGTGATGTTCTTAAAGAATCATATATAGTATATTCTAACCAAGCAAAAGAAAAACTATTAAATGTTTCATGTGAAACAATTAAGAAGTATGATGTAGTGAGTGAAGAAGTTTTAGTCCAAATGTTAGATGGCCTATACCAAATGAGTCAAAGCGAGCTTTGTATTGCCACTACAGGATATGCCCACAAAGGCCAAGTGTATTTAGGCATATTATATAAAGGTAAGAAGTATACAAAGCACTTACAGCTTAATGGTGATAGAAACAGAGTAAGACTTAGAACAAAAAATCATGCTATAGATATGGCAATATTAATTATGAGAGGTGTATATGAAAGTAATATCAGTATTTAATCAGAAGGGAGGAGTTGGAAAGACAACCACAGTTGTAAACCTAGCAGTAGCCCTTGCAAACTTATCAAAAAAAGTCTTGGTAGTAGATATAGATCCACAAGCAAATACAACTTCTGGTTTAGGTCTAGATAAGTACAACATAGATATTTCTTTATATGACTTATTTTACGCCAAAGAAGAAGAAGTAAATGAGGAAGATATTGACGAAATAAATGAAGAAGAAAAAGACGAAAAAAGTGAAGAAGATAATGATCAAGAAAATATCCAAGTAGTCGAAGCTGATTCTATCTATGAAGAAAGAGGCAAAGATGATTTAGCAGATATTGAGCCTGAAGAAATTATCGATATTAATGAATACATAAGTCACACGAAATCAGGAGTAGACATTATACCTTCAGAGGCAGCTCTTTCTGGTCTTGAGGTTGAATTGGTAGCACTTGATCCAATAGAGAGAACCCAACAATTAAAAGGATTGCTTGAAGGTCTAGAAGGCTATGACTATGTGCTAATCGACTGTCCTCCATCCCTAGGTCTTCTATCAATAAATGCTTTAGTTGCTAGTGATTCAATTGTTATTCCTGTACAGGCAGAATATTATGCTCTTGAAGGAATTTCTGAATTGATGAACACATATAACCTTGTAAAGAAGCAACTTAATAGTGACCTAGAAATCAAGGGCGTCTTGTTGACAATGTTTGATAAGAGAACCTACCTATCCTACGAAGTTGTAGAAGAAGTAAAATCCTATTTTAAAGACAAGGTATTTAAGATAATGATTCCAAGAAACCCAAGGCTAGCTGAAGCGCCTAGCCATGGTCTATCAACTATTGAATACGACATAGATTCACCTGGTGCTTATGCCTACCAGTGCCTAGCTAATGAGATCAATGAAAGTGAGAGTATAAATGAGTAATAGAAGAGCCCTAGGACGTGGTCTTAATTCTTTGATTCCAGAAAATAGCAATAAAGAATTAAAACCAGTATTTAATTATAATAAGAAAAATGATGAAAATGTTAACAAGACCTACGACTCAAAAGTTGAATCTATCAGAAAAATATCTCTTGATAAGATTAAGGCTCGTGAAGGTCAGCCTAGAAAAACATTTGATGATGATTCCCTAAATGAATTGGCAGATTCTATAAAAGAATACGGACTACTAAATCCTATTGTAGTTACTAAAAAGGACGACCACTACGAAATCTTAGCTGGTGAACGTAGGTATAGGGCAAGTAAGCTAGCAGGCTTAGATAAGATAGATGCCATAATCAAAGAATTTGAACAAAAAGATGTCGATGTCCTATCTTTGATAGAAAATATTCAAAGGGAAGACCTTAAAGCACTTGAAGAAGCACAAGCTTACCAGAAATTATCGCGTGACCACAAGATGACCCAAGAACAGATTGCAAAAACCGTAGGTAAGTCTAGATCTTATATAGCAAATACTCTAAGGCTATTAAATCTATATGATATAGAAAAAAGAGCGCTTAATGATGGGAAAATATCACCTAGCCAGGCTAGAACTCTTCTATCAATAGCTGATCCGAATGAAAGAAGCTTAAGTCTAAATGATTTTATCAATGGCAGCACAAATATAAGGAAAGTTGAAAGAAAGATTTCTACAAAGACTGAGAAAAAAGAATCTACTCCAAATATAGATGACATATTGTTTGAAGATTTAGAGGAAAAATTCATGGACAAACTTGGTTCCAAGGTCAATGTAAAGAAGTCAGGTAAGGCTTATAAAGTTACTATAGATTGTTATTCTATTGAGGATGTAGAAAAGATCTATGACAAACTCACTAACTGATATGGATATTCCGACTCTCCTAAAACAAACGAGAGCCAAAGGAGCTAATCCGGGTGGAGGAGCAATTTTAATATTGATTTCAAATCTTGCTATCAATTTGATACTAATGATGGATAAAAATGATTGGGGCGATAAGCAAAAACTTGCTGATGTTTCACGTGAAACAATCTTAAAGATTTCTGATGGACTATCTATCTCAATGCAAGATGATGTGGATAATTTCGACTTACTTATGAAGGCTTACAAGAATGGATCGATTAATGATCAGCATTATATAGATGCATCTAAGCCTTTGTTAGATATGATTGATATTAATTTAGAAGCTATGGAAGTCTTAGGATTTTATTTAAGATATGGCAAGAAAACTACCCTAACTGATGGACAAATTGCAAACGACTTGCTAAAAACAGCAAGCCTAGCTGCTCTACCAACAATTAAGCTAAATCTTGGCCAGTTCAGAGATGAGGAATTTATTAAAGAAAAAATCGAAAAACTTTATCAAAAGAATAAGTTATTAATTGAAAGAAGGAATAAATGACACTAGTATATGTTATTTTAGGAATCTTAGCTCTTCTAGTAATTGCAGAATTTGCTATGATTCAGTCTATGAACAATAAACTTAGACGCCAAAAACAAAGATATGACCACCTACTTAGGGGTACAAATGAAGATGTAAATTTGGAAGAATTACTCTTGACCTTAAATGATCAGATAGAGTCATCAAACAAACAATTGAGGTCTGTTGATCAAAGATCTATTGAAGCCAAAGATACAACTATGGGTTCTATTTCTAATATGTCTGTTGTACATTACAATGCCTTTGAAGGTCAGACATCGGAGCTTTCTTTTTCCCTATGTTTGTTAGATAATTTTCATAATGGAGTAATCCTTACAAATCTTTATGGCAATGATGGTTCTAATATATATCTAAAAGAAATTACCAATGGACAGACCAAAATTGACCTATCTAAGCAAGAAGATGAAGCTTTAAAAAGAGCAAAAGGAATGTGAAAAGATTAACTAATATTTGTTTTATCTTTTATTTATAAATGAAGGCTTGTTAATTATTAGCAATTGGGTATAAAATATAATAAGACTATTATTAATAGGAGGAATTATGTCAAACTCATCAATATTAGAAATGGCCACTAAGGCTATTGATGGTAAAAATCTAAAAATCGTTTTTCCAGAAGGTAAAGATAAAAGAATCCTGGAAGCAGCTATCAAACACAGGGAAGATGGATTAATTCATCCAATAATCCTAGGTGATAAGGGAGAAATCCAAAAAGTTGCTAATGAAAATGGCCTACACCTTGGCGATCTTGAAATTATAGATCCACATTATGACGAAAACTTTGACCTATTAGTTGAAAAATTTGTAGAAGCTAGAAAAGGCAAGGCTACAAAAATGGACGCTGAATATATGCTTAAAAAAGATAACAACTATTATGGTGTTATGATGGTAAAAGCAGGCCTATCTGATGGTATGGTTTCAGGTGCTGTTGGTACTACAGGAGATACAATTAGACCAGCCCTACAACTTATCAAAACCAAACCAGGTGTATCAAGAGTATCTGGAATTATGGTTATGATAGGACCTAATGGAGAACAATTAATATTTGCCGATACAGCAGTAAATATTACCCTTGAATCTCAAGAAATGGCAGAAGTTGCAGTTGAATCTGCTGAAACAGCAAGAGGATTTGGTATTGATCCAAGAGTTGCTCTTCTATCATTCTCTACTAAAGGTTCAGCAAGACACGACTTAGTTGACAAAGTAGTTAAAGCAACAAAAAAAGCTAAAGAACTTGCTCCAGACCTTCCACTTGATGGAGAACTACAATTTGACGCTGCAATCGACCCAGCTACTGCAAAGAATAAGGCACCAAAATCAGATGTTGCTGGTACTGCAAATGTATTTATCTTCCCAGACCTACAAGCAGGTAACATTGGTTATAAAATTGCTCAAAGACTTGGTGGATATAAAGCTCTAGGTCCAATCCTACAAGGATTAAATGCACCAGTAAACGACCTTTCACGTGGATGTTCCACTCAAGATGTTTACGAAATTGCAGTAATCACAGCAAGCCAAGCAGTAAATAACAAAATTTCTTAGACAGACGATACTATAAAGTGGGCTGCTGCAAAATAGATAAATCGTTCCTAAATCATTCGAGCACCCTCCCAGAAAGGTCTCTGTCAGCCGACGGGCTAAATGCCCCCTTGAGCTGGCGGGCTATACTTCAAACTTTCAGGGAGTGCACTCCAATGATGGAACGATAAATATCTATCAATTTGCAGTAGTCCATTTTTTTTAAAAACATAAGGATTAATATATATTTTTTGAGAACATAAAGGATAATACCAAGGCAGTTTTGCCCATAGTTATTTTGGTATACATATTAAATTTTTTTGTTGGTGTTTCAAAAGCTTTACTAATCAAATTTACCCTAGGATCTCTAGGAGTAATCCTAGGTCTTTCTATTTTCCTATCAGGAGTTGATCTATCTATATCAAAGATTGGGACCATGATGGGGGATTTCCTAGGAAGATTTGATAAAATTATAAAAGTTATAATATTTGGAATCTTTATTGGTTTTATAATTTCGATTGCAGAGCCTGATTTGTTAATACTTGCCAATCAAGTAAGCCAGGCCATTGGAATAACACCTTTCCTAATAGTTATTATAATTTCACTGGGAGTAGGGCTTATGATATCGATAGGCCTATATAGGATTTTTAAGGAAATTTCTATTTCTTTGCTTATGTGGATAGTATACACAAGTATATTTATTTTAATGATTTTTACCAGTGATACAGGACACGCCATAGCCTACGATGCTTCTGGAGCAACCCTAGTCCACGGCCGAGGAGCAGGTAGAGAGCAAAAGTCTATACTGCTAAATATGAACATAGAACCAGAAAAAGATATTGTAATAATGCTAGTTAAAAAAGACCTAATGAATCCAATAAAAAACGCCATATATGAAGAAATGAATTTAAAAGATGAGAATAAGGGTATAATATATTCACTACCAGTAATGGAAGTCAGGGGACTGATAGAACAAGGAAGCTAGACTAAAATGTCCCTACTAGGCTAATAGTTTTCTCATCTAATATACCTAAATGACCTATTTAGATGAGAAATTTAGCTAGCATAGTAGATAGCTTGCTATAGTAAAAAGATCAAACAAGCAACTATGGTTGATTGCCCCTAACTCATAGAGAAATATAAGGAGAAGAAAATGCGTGAATTAGACTCAATGGAATTTGTTAATTTAGTAGAAAATGGATCAGGACTTGCTTTAGTTGATTTTAATGCGACATGGTGTGGACCATGCAAGATGCAAGCACCAATTCTTGAAGAACTTTCTGAAGAAGCATCATATGAAATCTATGGTGTAGATGTAGATAATTCATCCGATATAGCATCAAAATACAATGTTAATGCAGTACCATCACTAATGATTTTCAAAGATGGAGTCCTAAAAGAAACTCTAGTAGGCTTCCAAGCCAAAGATGTCCTAGAAAAGGCCATGGGAAAATACTTATAATGAGATACGACTTAGCAATTATAGGCGCAGGTCCAGCTGGACTTAGCGCCTTATTGAATGCCAAAATCAGAAATAAATCGGTAATAATCTTTGGCACAGATTCGCCTAGCCTAGAAAATAGTGAATCAATCAAAAACTATCTGGGTTTTGGAGATGTTTCTGGTAAACAATTAAATGATGCCTTCAAAAAATCCCTAGAAGGCTATGAATACGACAAATCAGATCAGAAAGTTCAGCAGGTATATGCCATGGGTGATTATTTTGGCCTAATGCTAAAAAATAACGATATGGTAGAGGCCACGTCAGTAATAGTTGCAACAGGTATAGAGCTAAAGAAAGATTTGATTAACGAAGATAAGTTTTTTGCCAAGGGAGTTTCTTATTGTGCAACCTGTGATGCAGCCTTATATAAGGGTAAGAAAGTTCTATTAATTGGTTACAATGAAGAAAGTGTCGAGGAAGCAAACTTCACATCAGAGATTGTAGATGAGCTTATTTTTGTAAATATGTACAAGGATGATATCAAGCTAAATGATTCTATAAAAGTCATAAGTGGAGATCTTCCAGTAGAATTTATTGGAGAAGATAGGGCAAGTATTTTGAAATTTAAGTCAGGGGCAGAGATCAGCGCTGATGGATTTTTCATTATAAGAGATTCATCAAAACCATCTCGTCTAGTTCCATCTATAGAAACAGATGATGAACACATAATAGTCCATGACAATTGTAGGACAAATATCCGTGGCTTATATGCAGCAGGTGATGTTGCTGGCAGACCTTATCAAATAAATAAGTCAGTTGGCCAAGGTCAGGTTGCAGCCCTTGATGCAGCAAAGTATATTAGTTTACTTAAAAAGGATAGCTTTGATAAATCTACCTGGTAAAGTATAAAAAACTTTTTTAAAAAGAAGTCGTTTTATAAATAATATTTTTTATTTGAAAATAATAAAAATTTATGTAAAATATAGCTAGATGAATATTTTTATCTAGGAGGAAGTATGGCTACAGAACATATTGATTTTTTTGAATTTAACAATTCTATTTTCTCGATGATAAGAGAAATATCTCACAAAATAGATATATTATTACAAGACACTGCAACAGAGCTAGGAATAACAACCCTACAACTAAAGATGCTCATAACCCTATATTCTACAGGCAATGAAGTATCTATAGGAAATTTGGGCAAGGCCATTGGAGTGACTGGTGGAAATATATCAAATATATGCAAAAAACTAGAAAAACAAGGGTTCGTTGAAAGAATAAGATCTGTCGACGATGAAAGAGTTGTAAATGTTATTTTGACTGACAATGGAAAGTTAGCAGCAGAAAAAGTTGGTGTATACTTTGATCAAATCAGAACAGACATACCAAAAGATAATATAAATGTTAATTTGCAAACTATTGTTGATGAACTAGAAGCTCTGGATGAACTACTTGATAACTATATCTCAAGGAGCGGATTATAGATGAACGATAAGAAAAACAAATCCAATAAACCCTTTTTATATTATTGGATAGTAGCGGTAGTATTATTTGTTATAATACGTTATGCCCTAAACCCAATTGCCGCAAAAGATGGCGCCAAGGAAGTATCCTACAGCCAATTTGTGTCAATGATTGAAAAAGACCAAGTAACAGAAGTATATAAGGATGACACTAAATACACCTTCAAAGCCAAAGTTGATGGTGAAGAAAAAACTTATGAAACTGGTCTATGGGCAGACACTGATCTAACAGATAGGCTACTTGACGCCAAAAAAAGAAACGATAAATTGACCTTTGGAAAAAAAATAGAAACATCCATGAACCCATGGCTAACCCTATTTATAACCTCAATATTGCCACTATTCTTAATCTGGGGAATATTCTGGTTTGCATCAAGGTCACTTACAAAGACAATGGGTGGCCGAGGTGGAGCCGACTTTATGAACTTTGGTAAATCAAATGCCAAGGTTTATGTAGAAAATAAGACAGGCAAGACCTTTAAGGATGTAGCAGGCCAAGAAGAAGCCAAGGATTCTCTATTTGAAATAGTTGACTTTCTTCACAACCCTGGCAAGTACAAAGAGATTGGTGCCAAGGTTCCAAAGGGAGTGCTACTAGTAGGACCTCCAGGAACAGGTAAAACTTTATTAGCAAAAGCTGTAGCTGGTGAAGCAAATGTACCATTTTTTATAATCTCTGGATCAGAATTCGTAGAGATGTTTGTAGGACTTGGTGCAAGCAAGGTTCGTGACCTATTCAAGCAAGCCAAGGAAAAGGCACCATGTATAGTATTTATAGATGAGATAGATGCAATAGGTAAAAAACGTGACGTATCTGGATATTCAGGCAACGACGAGCGTGAGCAAACATTGAACCAATTGCTAAACGAAATGGATGGTTTTGATGCCACAGAAGGAGTAGTACTTCTTGCAGCGACAAACAGACCAGAAATCTTAGACCCTGCCCTAACACGTCCAGGACGTTTTGACAGACAAGTTCAAGTAGAACTTCCTGACAAAAAGGGCCGTGAAGACATATTAAAAGTACATGCCAAAGTTGTCAAACGTGAAGATGATATAGACTATGAAGAGATAGCAGCAAGAACAGCTGGTACAAGTGGTGCTGACCTTGCAAATATAGTAAACGAAGGTGCCCTACGTGCAGTTCGTGAAGGCCGCAAGAAGCTAACCCAAGAGGACTTAGAAGAATCAATAGAAGTAGTAATAGCAGGCCAACAAAAGAAAAACGCTGTTATATCTGATGATCAAAAGAAAATTATTGCCTACCATGAAGTAGGACACGCCCTAGTAGCGGCAATTCAAACTCACAAGACACCTGTCACAAAAATAACAATAGTTCCTAGAACAGGTGGAGCTTTGGGCTACACTATGACAGTAGACAAAGACGAAAAATACATCATGACCAAAGAAGAAATGTTTGATGAAATTTGTACCTTAGCAGGTGGACGTTCTGCAGAAGAGCTTATATTTAATACCAAGACTACTGGTGCAAGCAATGATATAGAACGTGCAACAGCAATGGCAAGATCTATGGTAACTATCTATGGTATGGACGAAGACTTCGACTTTATGCAATTAGAGCAAATCCAAGGTAAGTACCTAGGAGGAGAGCGTGGACTTATAGTATCAAGTGGAACAGGAAATAAAATTGACGAAAAAGTTCAAAAAATAATTTCCGCTGCCCACATGAGAGCCATAGAGATTTTAAAAGAAAACATGGATAAACTTCACGAAATCTCTGCCTACCTACTAAAGGAAGAGACCATAACTGGTGAGCAATTCATGGAAATCTTAAATGGTAAAAAAGACAAAGAAATCAAAGAAGCTGAAGTAGCAGAAAATACTGATGTAGATACTAAAAATTTAGATGATAGTAACCAAGAAGTCATAGACCTACCACCATTAAATGATAATGATGATAGGCCAGAAGAGACTGATATTTAAGATTAATTAGATGTTTTAATATTTTATCTTAGAACATCTTTTTTTGTCAAAATTATAGGCCGATAATTAAGCAATAAAATTTATAAAAAGTTTGTACTATTATTAAATATAAAAGTTGTGATATAATTATAGGAGATTAATAAAGAAAAGAGGTAATAATGACAAGTAAAGAACTAACAAGAATCGCTCTTAGCACGGCACTGATAGCCATAGGAGCATTTATAACCATTCCCCTAGGGCCAGTACCCTTCACCCTACAAACTCTGTTTGTAATATTGGCAGGACTTTTCCTAAAACCTTCTCATGCGGGTCTATCGGCATTTTTATATATGCTAATTGGACTTATTGGAGTCCCGATATTTGCAGGTTTTTCAGGAGGACTCCAATCCATAGCAAGCCCAACTTTTGGTTTTATCATAAGCTTTATACCAATGGCTTATATCATTTCTAAGTTTGGCCACGGATCTATGGATAATAAGAAAATAATCTTAGGTATCCTAATAGGAGTTATTGTAAGCTATATACTAGGTCTAATCTACCTAAAGGTGGGTCTAACCAGGGTCCAGGGAGTAGAAGTTCCTATGAGTAAGGTCCTAAGCCTGGGTCTAATTCCTTTTATAATACCTGATACTATTAAAATTATATTAGCTATAATAATATATAAGAGAACTTATAAGTATATATCAAAATAAGGGGGTGATATTATGAGTCAAATTTTTGATAACAATATGATCTATCTACTAAGATCAAACGAAATAAACAAAGCCTTAGACCTAGTTATAGGCAAGGATGACCTTGACCAGCTTAACAACAAAAAGATACTAACAGCCAAACTAATGATGCTTTTAGGTCAAAAAGACAGGTTTGACCAATATATAAAAAAAGAAAAAATATCCTCTTATTTTTCTAAGAGTCCAACAACCTATATGTACCATTATATGTACTACACACTTATAGAGGATGATCAGGAAAAAAGAGCAGACTTTCTAGATAAATTTGACCAATCTATAGACCTTTTGTCTAAAGATAAGCAAGAGATAGAAAATCTATTAAAAGATTTAACTGACAAAAAGGCCTCATGGCTAGGAAAGGAAGTCCACCTAGAAAGTGTGGATTCCACCAATACATATATCAAGGATAAGCTTAATAAGGGAGAGGATATCAGTATAGTTACAGCAGATGAGCAAGTTAGGGGCAAGGGTCAAAAGGACCGTGCATTTGTATCTCCCAAAGGAGGCCTATATATAAGTCTAAATATAAGTGTACCAGACTCTGATCTAATCCTTGTAACATCTCAAACAGGAGTTCTTCTAGCAAAAGCCCTAAAGAAAATGTCTAATAAAGATATAAAAATAAAGTGGCTTAATGACCTATACATAGGAAATAAAAAACTTGCTGGTATCCTTTGCGAATCAGCAGTAGACCATAAGGGTCATGCCCAATATACCATAGTAGGTATAGGCATCAATCTTATAGAGTTAAGCCCTATACCAGAAGACTTAAGACCTATAATGACAACATTATTTGGTAAAGACTCTAAGTTAACTTTAAGTGATACCATAGAAAATGTTAAATACTATCTAATACCAGCAATCCTATCCATGCAAGAAGGCATATGCCAAAGTAAGCTTTTAGAAAATTATAATGAACTTATGGCCAAAAAGGGTGATGAAGTTATAGTCTATAGCAAGGATGAAGAAATAGCAGGTACCCTTATAGGTATGGATGATAAGCTAGACCTTATCCTAGAAGTGGGAAATGAAGAAAAGACCTTCTCTTATGATAAGTACAGGCTTAAATTTATAGGATAAAAATTTTTAAGTATATATCCCAGGCCCTATTTTTATTTTTATGTGCTTTGGGGTATTATTTTTATGTGAGAAAAGACATACTGGAGGGAAAATTGAAAATAGCACTAGGCCAAGTTGCCCCAGTCAAGGGGGAAGTTGAGAACAATTATAAACTAATAGAAGAAACCATAAGAGAAAGCAAAAACCAAGGAGCAGACGTAGTAGTTTTGCCAGAAACTTGGAATACTTTCTATTATCCAAAAAATATAGATGAACTAGCAGATGTGGATGGCACTAGGTCCAAAGAGTTTTTATCAAAGCTTGCAAAAGAACTTGATATAAATATAATAGGTGGATCAGTAGCTGTCAAAGAAGATGGCAAAATCTACAATAGAAACTATAATTTTGATAGGCAGGGGAATTTATTAAGCGAATATGACAAAATTCACCTATATTCCCCAGCTGGAGAAGATAAACTTTTTCAAGGGGGCAATAAGTATGTAACCTTTCAAATAGATGGGGTAAAATGTGGAGTAGTCCTATGCTACGATGTAAGATTTGTAGAATGGGTTAGGAAATTTGCCCTAGATGGGATAGAAATCCTCTTTAATTGTGCATCATGGGCAACATCTAAGCTACCCCATTGGGAGGCCTTAAATAGGGCTAGAGCCATAGAAAATCAAATCTTTGTAGTTGGGGTCAACTCAACTAGGTACAAGGATGATTCTGGTGGACACTCTATGATTGTAGATCCTCTTGGGGAATATATAGTAGCTCCATATGAAAAGACAGGTATTGTAACAGCAGAAATAGACCTAAAAAAAGTCAAAGAGATAAGAGAAGAGATGAGCTTTTTTGCTGATAGAAGGTCAGACTTATATTAGAAAAAAAGAAAAATCAAAACTTTCTAGCAAAATTATGAAAATGCTAGAAAGTTTTTTTATTGGCTATTTTTAGCCACTGATGACGACTTGTGAAGTCTTTACCTAAAATTTCTAGCAAAATAATTAAAGAAATATATTGACACCAGGAAAACATTTTGATATATTATGGTTACCGTTAATGATTTAATATATTACGGTAAGAACTTGGTACATATCACCCAAAATTTAATTATAAGGAGGAAATATGGAAGGTATTTTTACTATTTCTACCAATATGATGCAAACGACTGCAATAGCTATAATTATGCTTTATGTTGGAAAGTTCTTAAGAAGGAAGGTCAATTTCTTTGACAGATTTTGTATTCCAGCACCAGTTATCGGAGGATTTTTATTTGCTATAATTCATCTTATCCTAAAATCTACTGGAGCAGCTACTTTTGAGATGGACACAACTCTAAAAGATCCATTTATGATGGTATTCTTTACATCTATAGGTATAGGAGCCAACCTAGAAACACTTAAAAAAGGTGGTAAGGGTTTTGTAATATTCCTAGCCGTATCTGTAGTTCTTGTATTTTTCCAAAACATTCTTGGTATGGGTCTTGCTAAACTTATTGGACAAAACTCATTACTAGGTTTAGTTACTGGATCTATCACCATGGTTGGTGGCCACGGTACAGCAGGAGCTTGGGGTCCAGAGTTAGAAAAGATGGGGTTACCGGCAGGTGAAGTTATTGCCCTAGCTGCAGCTACTTTTGGTGTAATCATGGGATCACTAATTGGTGGACCAATCGGATCTGCTAGAATTAGAAAGCACAACCTAAAACCAAACCCAGACCTTTTAATCGAGAAAGATGAAGAAGTAGGCAATGTAGTAGTAGAAAAACATGCACCACTAACAGTAGATGACTTCTTAAAAGTCTTTGCCCTAATCTTTATATCAGTAGGTCTAGGTGCCATACTTAAAAAGTTCCTATATGACAATGTTACACTACTAGGATCACCACTAAACCTACCAGAGTATGTAGCATCAATGATTTTTGCAGCTATATATGTAAACACAATTGGTAAAAGAGATGGTTGGGAAATCAACCAAAGAGCCAATGATATATGTGGATCTATGGGTCTTAACATATTCCTATCAATAGCTCTAATAACCCTTGACCTAACCCAACTTAAAGCAGTGGCTGGTCCAATGCTAATAATCCTATTTGCACAAACAATATTTATGGCCCTATTCGCTTACTTTGTAACATTTAAGGTTATGGGTAGTGACTACGACGCAGCTGTACTTTCAGGTGGTATATGTGGATTTGGTATGGGTGCTACCTACAACGCCTTGGCTAATATGGATGCCTTGACAGAAAATTATGGTCCAGCACCAAAGGCATACTTTATCTTGCCAATGGTAGGAGCCTTTGCTATAGATATTATCAACGTATTGATAATAACAATGTTTGCACAGATAACCTTTTAATTAAATTTATAAGTTAGTGTAGATTACAAATAAAGAAACTCTCATTTGGGAGTTTCTTTTTAATGTGCGCTCGGCATGAGCATATTCTAGCAGGTGAAAGTCCTAAGTGTGCCCGGTAGTGGGAAACACATAGCCAAAGGCAAGGGTGTCCATCGTGAGGTGGAATCTGAAGGAAGCCCTAGGCAAACTCTTGGTCTGACGAACAGAAACTACATAAGGCAGGTACGTAGGATAAGACTGCATTACAAGCCAAAGTCCAATAACTACACGGAATACGTAAATGTAAATGTGGCAGATATATGAGAGGAAAGAACATGCCCTTACCCGAGGAGGTCTCACTAGCGAAACAGTAGTAACAACGAATAGTGAGAAGTCAGCAGAAGTCATAGTACTAGTAAAAACTAGGAAGGACAGAACTACAGGAAGTATAAATTTATGAAAGAAACTAATCATGACAAAGACTGTAGAAAATCAACCAGACTAATCAAAGATAGCTCGGCAAGTGAAAATAAATTAGCTGGACACAGTCATGAAAAGATTAACTCAAAAGAAAATACCAAAAATGAACTAATAGGAAAAATACTCCATCGAAACAACCTAAACGAAGCCTTTAAAAAAGTAAAATCAAAAAAAGGTACAGCAGGAATAGATGTAATAACAACAGAAGAACTTCTAGAATATCTAAAAGAAAACAAAGAGAAAATACTAGGACAAATAAGAGCAAGGAAATACAAACCCAAACCAGTAAAAAGGGTACAAATACCAAAATCAAATGGAAAGAAACGAAATCTAGGCATACCCACAACAACAGATAGGGTAATACAACAAGCAATAGCACAAAAATTAAGCCCAATCTATGAAAAGAAATTCTCAGAAAACAGCTATGGATTTAGACCAAATAGAAGCGCGCATGATGCCCTAAAAAGGATAAAAGAAATAGCAGAAGAAGGAAACACCTGGGTAGTAGACTTAGACCTAGAAAAATACTTCGAAACAGTAAACCAATCCAAACTCATACAAATCCTATCATAAGAAATAAAAGATGGAGACGTAATATCCCTAATACACAAATATCTAAAATCAGGAATAATGATAGATGGAATAAAAGTAAAATCAGACAAAGGAGTAGCACAAGGTGGACCCTTAAGTCCATTACTAGCAAACATCTACCTAAACGAAGCTGACCAAGAATTTGGAAAATGGGGATACAAATTTGTAAGATATGCAGACGACATGCTAATATTTGCAAGAAATAGAAAAGCAGCCGAAAGATACCACAAAATAGTCAAAAAGCTGTTAGAAGGAAAATTAAAACTTAAAGTAAATGAGGAAAAGACATCAATAAGAAAATTAAGCCAAACAAAATATCTAGGGTATGGATTTTACCATAACAACGGAACCCAACTAAAAGTACACAAAGAAAGCCTAAAGAAACTGAAGACAAAACTAAAAGAAGTAACAAACAGAAGTAATGCACTAGGCTATAAGCAAAGAAGAATAAAAATCAACCAAATCATAAGAGGATGGATACAATATTTCAAATTGGCAAATATGAGAAACCATCTTCAAAACCTAGACGAGTGGTTAAGAAGAAGAATAAGAATGTGTGCATGGAAAAGCTGGAAAAAAATCAAAACCAAATTTACAAACTTAGTAAAATTAGGAACAGCAAAATTTCAAGCCTGGCAATGGGCAAATACACGTAAATCCTATTGGAGAATAGCCAAAAGTCCAGTACTAAACAGAGCTCTTAACAACAAAAGAATAGCTGAAAGGGGCTATATATCCCTAGTCAGCTATTACAATAAAGTTCATATTAAACTGTAGAACCGCCGTATACGGAACCGTACGTACGGTGGTGTGAGAGGACAGTAGATGAATTAATCATCTATCTCCTACTCGATTAGGCAAGTGTAGATATTTTTTTCTTATTGATAAGTTGTAAAATTTTAGAAAATTAATATAAGAAATATAAAAAAATTAACAATTACAAGGATTTTGTCTTTAATGAAAAGGTTACTTATGCTATAATTTAATGGAATTAGTCACTAATCATAAAATGCTAGTAGGCATTTTATGGGTTAAGGCCAATATTAAATGTAATAAAATTTATACAAAAATATAGGGTCTATATGATATTTATATTGAAAGAATTTTTTTATTTGATATCATATTAGTTAAGATATGATTTAGTCACTAATTATTAAGTCGTATTAGTTATCATTAGATAGGAGAAAGGAGGAATAAGTGAATACAAATCAATTATTAGAAGCGTTATCACATAATATAGGCTCACTAACTACAGGAGAGAAGATGCAGGGAGCAGGCTATACTACCCTACTTGCCATGGGTACTGTTTTTGTAGTATTAATATTACTAATCCTAGTAATTAAGCTTATGGGTAAGGCATCTGGTAGCAAAAAGGAAGATAAAATAAAAGAATCTAGCAAAAAAGTACCAGAAGTAGCACCAGCTAAAAAAGCCCAAGTAGAAGATGAGGATGAAATTGTAGCAGTAATAACTGCAGCAGTTTGCCAAGCCCTAGGAAGTGATTCGGTAAAGATACATATCAAAAAATAAAACCACAATATTTTTATGGAGGAATATATGAAAAAATTAAATGTAACAGTAAATGGGAAAACTTATGAGGTAGAAGTAATGGAAGAAGACTTCCTAGAACCTCAAAAAAACCCTAATGTAGTATATGCACCAGCAAGTAGTCAAGCTGGGCCACAAGTTAATGAAGTAGCTGCAAGTCCAGCACCAGCAGCACCAGCAGCTCCAGCAACATCAGCTTCATCAGTAACATCACCCCTACCTGGAACAATCAATAAGGTAAATGTAAGCGAAGGTGCATCAGTATCTAAGGGAGATGTACTATTAGTCCTTGAAGCTATGAAAATGGAAAATGATATCAAAGCTCCAAATGATGGAGTAGTTAACAAAATACATGTAGCTAGTGGGGATAGTGTAAATACAGGAGATCCACTTGTAGATCT
This sequence comes from Anaerococcus urinomassiliensis, assembly GCF_900128425.1. NCBI lineage: Bacteria > Bacillati > Bacillota > Tissierellia > Tissierellales > Peptoniphilaceae > Anaerococcus > Anaerococcus urinomassiliensis. The sequence goes on along the minus strand of NZ_LT635782.1, from coordinate 1,835,613 downwards.
TGCATAGGAGAATAGATGGGACACGTAATATCTAACTTTTTATCAACTACTGGTTTTGCCGCCCTAACTTGGCAAACTGTAGTAATGCTAGCAGTATCAATAGTCTTGATTTATCTAGCCATCCAAAAGGGATTTGAACCCTTACTTTTATTGCCAATAGGTTTTGGTATGCTTCTTGCAAATCTTCCTCTTGCTAACCTTATGCAAGCGGGAGTTGATAGATTAACTATTATAGATTCTGATAAGGCAAATAATGTCATATCGGTAGTAAATGAGATTCAACAGCCGGGAGGTTTGTTAGGGTACTTCTTTAAGGGAGATGAGCTTGGCTTATTCCCACCACTAATATTTATGGGTGTTGGTGCCATGACAGACTTTGGCCCACTTATAGCTGACCCTAAGTCACTTATTTTAGGTGCAGCAGCTCAATTTGGTATATTTTTCACCTTTATGGGTGCCATACTTCTAGGCTTTAATGGTCAAGAGGCATCATCCATAGGTATAATTGGTGGAGCAGATGGTCCTACTTCTATATATTTGACAGGTAAGCTAGCTCCTCATATGCTAGGCCAGGTAGCTGTTGCGGCTTATTCTTATATGGCTCTAGTACCAATAATTCAACCGCCAATCATGAAGGCGCTAACAAGCAAAAGTGAACGAGAAATAAAGATGCCTCAAATGAGGGTCGTATCTAAAAAAGAAAAAATAATGTTCCCAATTGTAGTAACCTTGTTGGTAGCATTGACCCTACCAGATGCAGCTCCACTTATAGGTATGCTAATGTTTGGTAACCTAATGAAGGAGTCTATGGTAGTAGAAAGACTATCAAAGACAGCACAAAATGAACTAATGAATATAATAACCATCTTACTTGGTCTATCAGTAGGTGCCTCAGCTTCAGCTGACGCCTTCCTAAATTTAGCCACCATAAAAATTATGTTACTTGGTTTGGCTGCCTTTGCAGTAGGATCAGCAGCTGGAGTTTTAATGGCCAAACTTATGAACCTATTCCTAAAAGATGGTAATAAGATTAACCCACTAATAGGATCTGCTGGTGTATCAGCTGTACCTATGGCTGCCAGAGTATCAAACACTGTAGGCCAAGAAGCTGACCCAAGTAACTTCCTACTAATGAATGCTATGGGACCAAATGTGTCAGGTGTTATAGGTTCTGCTGTTGCAGCAGGAGTATTACTAAGTCTATTTGGCTAATCGTAAGTATTGTTTAATTTTAACCCAGGGTTAAAATTTAGAAGGAGAAATAATGGATAACTTTTTATCTTATTATGGAGAAATAACTAAAACTTCCGGTACTACTCCAGCTTTTCAAGTTGAGTACCTTACTACCCTTGGAATAGCTGCCCTAGTTATATTTTTAGGTAGGTTTTTGGTTGGCAAATCAAAGGCCCTACAAAAATATGCCATCCCTGCCCCGGTTGTATCTGGTATTATATTTTCACTTATAGTATCAATTATCAAAACAGCTGGCATAATGGACTTTAGCTTTGATGCCAAGGTAACCAAAGACCTTGCCCAAAACTTATTTTTCTTGGCCATAGGCTATAGCTTTTCTACTAGCCTAATGAAAAGTGCAGGAAAAAAGCTTGTCATTAGGGTAACATGGGTATCATGCCTACTTATCCTCTTACAAGACCTATTGGGTCTAGGTGCTGCCAAGGCCCTAGGTCTCAATCCATTTTTGGGCTTGCAGGCATCATCAGCAGCCATGAGTGGAGGGGTTGGTACTGCATCAGCATTTGGACCTATATTTAAGTCTATGGGAGCTCCAGCTAATGTAACAGAATTTGGTGTAGCTGCAGGTACCATGGGAAATATAATGGGATCGCTAATAGGCGGACCAATTGCAGCATACTTGATTAGGAAAAATAATCTTAAGGCTGACCCAAATGATAAACCAGAAACAGCAAAGAATAATGTGCTCCCAGTGATAGATAACACCAAGATGATACGTGCCTTTGCTATGACTTTACTTATAGCGGCATTTGGTATCCCTATAAAATACCTCTTGGACCTTATACCAATGATTCAAATGCCTAAGTTTATTGGTTGTTTATTTGCTGGGGCAATCGCTAGAAATATAAATGAAAAGAGAAATAGCGAGTTGTATATACCAGAAGTTACAGCCATTCAGGACATGTTCCTAGAGTTATACTTAGCTTTGGTACTAATGACAATAGATATCACAGCTATAGCTTCTCAAGCCTCATCCCTTGTAATCATCCTAGTATTACAAGCTATCCTAATAGCTGTATTTACTATGACAGTATCCTTTAGAGCCTTTGGTAAGGATTATGGGGCTGCTGTAATGGCTGCAGGTAACTGTGGCTGGGGCTGTGGATCAGGTCCAAATGCAGTTGCTAACATTAAGGCAGTAATGCAAGAATATGGTTATCACAACCTAGCCTGGGTATTCTATCCATCCTTTGCAGTTATAATAGATGATATATTTAATCCGATATTATTATCAGTCCTAGCATCACTAATAAAATAATAAGCAAAAAATCCTCAGGTCTTTAAGGTGACCCCAAAAAGTTGGACTTAACATCAGACATAGATTTAATTTGTGTCTGATGTTTTTTGTTTGCACTTTCCCCTAGGGGAAAGTCGATTTCTAAGCTGCATTCTTTCTTCTATATTCTACTGGTGATAAGTATCCTAATTTTTCTTTTATTCTTTCTTCATTGTAATATTTTATATACACATCTATAGCTTGTTTTAATTGTTCATAAGATTTGTAAGTTTGACCATAATACATTTCTTGTTTTAATATTCCAAAGAAGTTTTCCATTGGAGCATTATCTAAGCAATTTCCTTTTCTTGACATACTTTGGGTTATTCCATATTCTTTAAGTGTTTTCGTGTATTGTTTTACTTGATAACCCCATCCTTGATCTGAATGAAATATTCTTTCTTTACAGTCACTTGTTATCTTGATTGCTTCTTTTAGTGGGTCTAAAATCGCCTGCATTGTTGGTCTCTTACTTATGGAATATGATATTATCTCACCATTATACATATCTAGAAATGCATTTAAGTACAGTTTCCCTATTCTCGTATTACCTTTATCATCAGTAGTGTAATATTTAAATTCTGATGTATCTGTTGTTATCTTTTGATGTGGTAATGGTGATTTAAAATTACGATTTATTAAGTTATCTGATAACTTTCCTATATGTCCTTTATATGAGGAATACTTAGATTTTCTTCCAAAGATTTTAACCTGTAGTTTTAGCTTTTGGACTAATCTTTGTACTTTCTTTTTGTTTATTAATATTCCTTGATTTCTTAAATGACCATATATCCTACGATAGCCATAATTTTTATGATTAGCTCTAATATTTAATATTTTTTCTTCTAAATCAGCATCTTTGTTAGTTCTATCAAATCTTTTTTGCCAATACATATATGTTGATTTTGGAAAGTTGAATTTAATTAGTAAATCTTTCAATTTGTATTTTGACCTAAGATCATGTATTATACTAGCTATTTCTTCTTTTTGAGTTTGCCTCTTTGTCTCAATTCTCTCTTTTTTTTAAGAAATCTACTTCCATTTGTAGCCAATACACTTGATCTTCTAGTTCATTGATTCTATCTTTTTGTTCTGGTGTATATTCTTTATCTATTGATTTACTAGTCTTTTTATCTTCATTAGTAGTCATATTTGAAGGCCTTCCTCGTTTTTTGGGCTCTAGTCCTTCAATTCCATGTTTTCTATATTTGCCAACCCAAGTACATATCATCGATGGATTTGTTATACCTAAATTGTTGGCTAAGTCTTGATAGGACCATTCTTCTGTTAAGTACAACTTTACTACATTTCTCTTAAATTCTGTAGAATATTTTTGTTTTTTTCTAGATCTTTTTAAACCATCATAACCTAATGTTTGATATGCGTTTACCCATACTCTTATTAATTTTTTATCAGGGATGCTAAATATCTTAGCTAAGGACTCATAACCTTCGTTACCTTCTAAGTATCTTTCAACTACTTTATATTTAAATTCTGTACTATATTTTGCCATAAAAAACTGACCTCCCTAAGTTGGTTGGTCCAACTTTTTGGGGTCAGTTCACTTTCGTGACCTGGGGATTTTATCTAAAGATATGAATATTAACTAATCTGATATCGTTTTACAATCAGAAAATAATAATAAAAAATGAAATAAATTTACATGAAATCGGTTTTGTGCTACAATTAATTAGAATGAATAAAAAAAAGGAGTCAATAATGGAATATTACGTTGATTTAAACAGTGACATTGGAGAATCATTTGGTTCATACAAACTTGGCCTAGATGAGGAAATCGTAAAATATGTAACAAGTATCAATCTTGCTTGTGGTTACCATGCTGGAGATCCACTAATCATGGATAAGACTTGCGCCCTAGCCCAAGAAAAAGGAGTTAATATTGGAGCCCACCCAGGATACCCTGATTTGATGGGATTTGGTAGAAGAAAGATGGATGTTTCTGAAGCAGAAGCTCGTGGATACTTTTTATACCAAGTAGGTGCCCTAGAAGCCTTTGCTAAAGCTCATGGAACTACCCTCCAACACGTAAAACTACATGGAGCATTCTACAATACAGCCTGCAATGATGAAAAACTTGCTAATGCAATATTAGATGCTGTAGAAGAATATAACAAAGATTTAATACTAATGGTATTATCTGGATCATACATAGCTAAAGAAGGCAAAAAACGTGGCCTAAAAGTCGCTCAAGAAGTATTTGCTGATAGGGGATACAACGAAGATGGAACTCTAGTAAATAGAAAATTACCAGGAGCCTTTGTAAAAGACCCTAAAGAAGCCCTACCAAGAGTAATAAAAATGGTAAAAGAAGGCAAAGTAACTACAGCAGATGGCAAAGAAATTGATATAGTAGCTGATTCTATTTGTGTCCATGGGGACAATCCAGAAGCCCTTGAGTTCGTAAGAATTTTAAAAGAAGGCCTAATAGAAGAAGGCATTAAAGTTGCACCTTTGCTAGAGTTTTTAGGAAAGTAAAATGCAAGAAAACAAAAATAATAAGAACAAAGTAACTGAGCAAACAACCTATGAACCTCAGGGAGATTCTAAGGTTAAGACAATGAAAAGTAAAAAGTCTAACCCTTCAGTTCTTATTGGGGCTGCCTTCTTAATGGCAGCATCTTCATGTGGACCAGGTTTTATAGCTCAAACTGGAAAATTGACCTATGACCTAGATAAGGCCTTTGCCTTTGTAGTACTATCATCAGTGCTAATTTCCTTGATAGCCCAACTAAATGTATGGAGGGTTATATCAGTATCAGGAATGAGGGGCCAGGATATAGCCAACAAGGTTTTGCCGGGACTAGGTTACTTTATTGCAGGTCTAGTTGCCCTTGGAGGTCTTGCCTTTAATATAGGTAACGTCGGTGGAGCAGGTATAGGTCTAAATATTTTATTTGGTCTAGATCCAAGAATTGGTGCTGCTATTGGTGGTATAATAGGGATCTTAATATTTTCTAATCCTAAGGCAAAGACAATCCTTGACCAAACATCAAAATATTTTGGAATCATAATGATTATTTTGATAACATTTGTAGCAATAAAAACAAAACCACCTGTGGGAGAGGCCTTCACTTCAATGGTTATGCCAGAAAAATCCATGGCTGAGCTATTTCCTGCAATAATTACACTAATAGGGGGTACAGTAGGTGGTTACATAATTTTCTCAGGTGGTCACAGACTTATAGATGCTGGCATCACTGGAGAAGAGAACTTAGATGAGGTAAACAAATCTGCTATGCTTGGTATAGTAGTAGCCTTTATAATGAGGGTCCTACTTTTCCTAGCCATCCTAGGAGCACTAAGAATAGCTCGTGATCAAATAGATCCAAATGATATAGCAGCAACAGCCTTCAGAGTCGGTGCAGGTAACACAGGATATAAGATATTTGGTTTATTATTCTTCTTAGCATCGCTAACACCAATAGTTGGTGCAGCATATACCTCAGTATCATTCCTAAAAACCTTATCAACTACTGTAGCTAACAAGGAATCACTAATAACAAATATATTTTTAGTTATATCAACTATAGTATTTATAATAATAGGAAAACCACAAAAATTACTTGTTGTTGTAGGAACACTAAACGGATTTATCTTGCCAATCACTTTGGCTGTAATGTTAGCAGCTACTAGGAAAAAGGAAATAATTGGTGAATATAAACATTCAAAATTATTATATATACTAGGTATATTAGTTGTTATATTTACGGGTATCATGAGTGTAAAGACATTAATTAATATGATAAGTGTAGGAATATAAAGGAAGCGATAATATGGAAAATATAAAATACCTACCATCAGGAGATAGCGCTCTTGTAATGGAGTTTGGTAATGAAATTAGTAAAGAAATCAATGCGAGCATAGCCCAAGTAGTAGGTTACCTCAAAGATCAAAAATTGGATGGGATAGTAGACATTCTACCAACCTATAGGTCAATATTAATAAATTATGACCCAAGAGTTTTTACCTACGAACAGTTAGTAGAAAAACTATCTAGTATAGAAATAGCAGATAGTAACTTAGCTAGTGGCAGCGTAAGATTAATAGAAATCCCTACCCTATATGGTGGAGAATATGGCCCTGATATTGCTAATGTTGCTAAAAATGCTAATCTAAGCGAAGATGAAGTAGTAGAAATCCATACTGGGGTAGACTATTTAGTTTATATGATGGGATTCTTACCAGGATTTACCTACCTAGGAGGTCTAGATGAGAGAATAGCAACACCAAGACTATCATCACCTAGACTAAAAATAGTACCAGGTTCAGTAGGTATTGCAGGTAGCCAAACAGGTATGTACCCAATCCAATCACCAGGAGGCTGGCAACTAATAGGTAGAACACCGGTAAAACTTTATGATCCATCAAACTTAGAAGCACCAGTATTTATCAAGGCTGGAGACTATATTAGATATGTATCTGTTGATGAAGATACCTATAATAAAATATCAGAAGAAGTCAATGCTGGAACTTATAAAGTAAACATAAAAGAAGTTAAGAGGGAGCAACTCCGTGGCTAATGTAGAAGTAATAAATGGTGGTATGCTATCCACCATCCAAGATAGTGGTAGATACGGTTACCAAGAGATTGGTATCAATGTTTCTGGTTTTGCTGATGACTATAATGCAAGGCTTGCTAATATTCTTGTAGGCAATGATATGGATAGCGAAGTAATAGAGATGGCATTTTTGGGATCAAGTTTTGAATTTAACGCTCCTATGCTAATAGCTCTAACAGGCGCAGATTTTTCAGCTAAGCTAAATGATGAACCTATAGAAAATTATAGGTCATATCTAGTAAAAGAAGGCGATGAGCTAACCCTAGGCGCAGCCCAAAATGGCTTTAGGGGATATATAGCCTTTGGTGGAGAGATTGATGTACCAGTAGTAAATGGCTCAAAATCAACCAACCTAAAGACAGGAATGGGTGGCTTTGAAGGACGCAAGCTAATGAGTGATGATAGCTTTGATGTTATCGTATCAGAAGATAAAAAAGAAAGAGTCCTTGACAAAAAATATATCAAAGCCTACTCAAAATTTAGTGAACTAAGGGTAGTTAAGGGACCTCAAGATGATGCCTTTACAGATAAGGGAATCTTTGACTTCTTTAACTCAGGTGGATATACAGTAACTAAAGACTTTGACCGTATGGGAATCAGACTTTCTGGTAGCAAGATAGAACATAAAGAATCTGCTGATATAATATCAGATGGTACAGCCCTAGGATCAATCCAAGTTCCATCAAATGGTCAACCTATAATCCTCTTTGTTGACAGACAGACAACAGGTGGATATACCAAAGTAGGAACCATAATTACAGCTGACCTTCATAAATTAGGTAAGCTAAACTATAAGGATAAGGTAATATTTACAGAAGTAAGCCCTAAAGAAGCAAATGACTTAGCTCGTGCTTATTATGATACTTTTGATAAGATAAAAGCTGAGCTTAATTAATAAATATATAAAACAAAAATGGGGACTCCTAGTTGAGTCCTTTATTTTTTCAGGGGAGAGGATTAATGAAGATATCTTTGATAGAACCAGCCCTAAAGAGGTTAGATGATACCTATAATTATAAGTTAATAGAAGATTTAATAAAAAAATCTGGGGATCAAAATCCTGATGTTATTGTCTTGCCAGAAATCTTTAATACAGGAGAAATTGATCCGCTTGCTATCAAAATAGCAGATAAGCAAGGGCAAAAAACCAAAGAAATCTTATCAACCCTTGCCAAAGAACTGAGATCCTACATAATTGGAGGGTCTATCTTAGATAATAGATGTGGCAAGGTCTATAATACCTCCTATGTCTTTGATAGAGATGGTAAAGTAATAGGTAGTTATGATAAAGCCCACCTTTATAAGGCATCTGGAGAAAAGGATTTTATTACACCTGGAGACTCTAGGCTAATATTTGAAATAGATGGAGTCAAATGTGGACTTTTAATATGCTATGACATAGAGTTTGCCCCATGGGTTACTTCCTATGCCCTAGATGATGTTGAAGTTTTATTTAATCCTGCTTGCTGGCATGAAGATTGGATTATAAATTATGATAGCCTCTTAAGGGCTAGGGCTATAGAAAATCAGATGTTTGTAGTAGGGGTTAACTCTACTGGCAGGGCCTATGAGGGCCATTATGGTGGACATTCTCAGATAGTTGGACCCATGGCAAATTATATAATTGATCCAAATAAACCAGGACCGATAAAGACTGCAAAGCTTGATTTAAGCACAGCTAAAGAATACAAGGAAACCTTTAAAATTCTAGCAGATAGAAGGGAAGACCTCTACAAAAAAATATATAAATAAAATAGAAGTAGAAGTATGAGAAAATAAGAATAAAACAATGCTTGATAAAAAGTTAGCATGTGTTATAATAGTAGTTGAAAATGTTATCACATTACACGAAAAACAAAGGAGAGATTGAAGGAAATGAAAGCCTTAATAATTGATTACATGTCAGATAAAATTGACAAGGGACTAGAAGAGCTAGGAATAGAATTTGATAAAGAAATGCTACCTAGCAAAGAAAAACTTATGGAACTTATTCCAGCTTACGATATGCTAATAATGAGGGTAGACCCATTCATAGACAAAGATATAATGGATAAGGGAGAAAACCTTAAAGCTATATTTGTAGGTTCAACAGGAACTAATCATATAGACAAAGAATATGCTAAGGAAAAAGGCATAGAAATATACAACTCTCCAGGTCTAAATGCCAATGCTGTAGCTGAACTTGTAATTGCAAAAATCTTAGACTTATATAGAAATACTGTACAAGCTCAAAATGAAATCAAGGTTGATGGAATTTGGAACAAATACAGATGGATTGGTAGAGAGCTAAGAAATAAAACTATTGGTATCATAGGATATGGTGCTATAGGTAGAAGAGTTGGCGAGATTGCTAATGTATTCCACATGGATGTCCTAGCTAGCGACCCATTCTTAACAGAAGCTGATATCAAAGAAGATTACACAAAACTAACAGACCTTGATGAAATATTTGAAAAAGCTGACGTAATTACCCTACACATCCCTCTAACACCTGATACAAAAGATATGATTGCTAAAGAACAATTAGAAAAAATGAAAGATGATGCAATCATCATCAATGCAGCAAGAGGTGGAATAGTAAACGAGGATGACCTATATGATGCCCTACAAAATAAGGTAATCGGTGGAGCAAACTTCGATACTATATCTAATGAACTAGGTGCAGGTGGTCTTGATTCTACAGATACTCATGTAGAAAGCAAATTATTTGAATGTGATAGATTTTACATCACTCCACACATCGGTGGATCTACCCATGATTCTCAAGATGATATTGGTGATGTTGTTCTTGAAAATATCAAAAAACAATTTAGCCTTTAATTATAAAAAACCAGGGGAAAATTCTCCTGGTTTTTTGATGTGTAAAATAATAAAGCATGTTAGTTAGTAAATTTATATATTATTTATAGGTCAAATTTTAGATAAAAAAAAGGTGGGATAAATATCCCGCCTTTTTGCTATATGTGCGCTCGGCATGATCATATTCTAACAGGTGAAAGTCCTAAGTGTGCCCGGTAGTGGGAAACACATAGTCAAAGGCAAGGGTGTCCATCGTGAGGTGGAATCTGAAGGAAGCCCTAGGCAAACTCTTGGTCTGACGAACAGAAACTACATAAGGCAGGTACGTAGGATAAGACTGCATTACAAGCCAAAGTCCAATAACTACACGGAATACGTAAATGTAAATGTGGCAGATATATGAGAGGAAAGAACATGCCCTTACCCGAGGAGGTCTCACTAGCGAAACAGTAGTAACAACGAATAGTGAGAAGTCAGCAGAAGTCATAGTACTAGTAAAAACTAGGAAGGACAGAACTACAGGAAGTATAAATTTATGAAAGAAACTAATCATGACAAAGACTGTAGAAAATCAACCAGACTAATCAAAGATAGCTCGGCAAGTGAAAATAAATTAGCTGGACACAGTCATGAAAAGATTAACTCAAAAGAAAATACCAAAAATGAACTAATAGGAAAAATACTCCATCGAAACAACCTAAACGAAGCCTTTAAAAAAGTAAAATCAAAAAAAGGTACAGCAGGAATAGATGTAATAACAACAGAAGAACTTCTAGAATATCTAAAAGAAAACAAAGAGAAAATACTAGGACAAATAAGAGCAAGGAAATACAAACCCAAACCAGTAAAAAGGGTACAAATACCAAAATCAAATGGAAAGAAACGAAATCTAGGCATACCCACAACAACAGATAGGGTAATACAACAAGCAATAGCACAAAAATTAAGCCCAATCTATGAAAAGAAATTCTCAGAAAACAGCTATGGATTTAGACCAAATAGAAGCGCGCATGATGCCCTAAAAAGGATAAAAGAAATAGCAGAAGAAGGAAACACCTGGGTAGTAGACTTAGACCTAGAAAAATACTTCGAAACAGTAAACCAATCCAAACTCATACAAATCCTATCAGAAGAAATAAAAGATGGAGACGTAATATCCCTAATACACAAATATCTAAAATCAGGAATAATGATAGATGGAATAAAAGTAAAATCAGACAAAGGAGTAGCACAAGGTGGACCCTTAAGTCCATTACTAGCAAACATCTACCTAAACGAAGCTGACCAAGAATTTGGAAAATGGGGATACAAATTTGTAAGATATGCAGACGACATGCTAATATTTGCAAGAAATAGAAAAGCAGCCGAAAGATACTACAAAAGAGTCAAAAAGCTGTTAGAAGGAAAATTAAAACTTAAAGTAAATGAGGAAAAGACCTCAATAAGAAAATTAAGCCAAACAAAATATCTAGGGTATGGATTTTACCATAACAACGGAACCCAACTAAAAGTACACAAAGAAAGCCTAAAGAAACTAAAGGCAAAACTAAAAGAAGTAACAAACAGAAGTAATGCACTAGGCTATAAGCAAAGAAGAATAAAAATCAACCAAATCATAAGAGGATGGATTCAATATTTCAAACTAGCAAATATGAGAAGCCATCTTCAAAAACTAGACGAATGGTTAAGAAGAAGAATAAGAATGTGTGCATGGAAAAGCTGGAAGAAAGTAAAAACCAAATTTACAAATCTAGTAAAATTAGGAACAGCAAAATTTCAAGCCTGGCAATGGGCAAATACACGTAAATCCTATTGGAGAATAGCCAAAAGTCCAGTACTAAACAGAGCTCTTAACAACAAAAGAATAGCTGAAAGGGGCTATATATCCCTAGTCAGCTATTACAATAAAGTTCATATTAAACTGTAGAACCGCCGTATACGGAACCGTACGTACGGTGGTGTGAGAGGACGGTAGATGAATTAATCATTTACCTCCTACTCGATTAGCCTAGAGCCTAAGATTAATACCAACCTCTTAGTTTCATAGCTTTATCAATTGATTGGATAGCGTACATGTAAACAGCATCTCTTGGGATTACATCGTATTCATCACAGATTCCGAATACACCTTCGATAGCTTTCATCATGTCAGCTTCTTGTTTTTCTTCTACTTCTGTTTCATCCCAGTAGTAGCCATATTGGTTTTGTACCCATTCGTAGTAAGAAACTAGTACACCACCAGAGTTTGTTAGGATATCTGGAGTCAATGTAATGTTTCTTTCTTCAAGAACCTTATCTCCTTCTGGAGTTGTAGGACCGTTAGCAGCTTCACAAACTAGTTTAACATTTAGTTTTTCAGCAACTTCTGCTGTAATTACATTTTCTAGTGCAGCTGGTATTAGGATATCATATTCGCCTTCCCAGAAGTCTTTTTCTGAGATTTTTTCAGCGTTTGGATAACCAATTAGTGTGTGGTTTTCTTCTTTGTAAGCTAATAGGTCTTTAAAGTCGATACCATTTTCGTTGTATAGAGCGTAGTTTCCTTCTTTTTTGTCCCATTCAGCTATAGCGCAAACTTTTCCGCCTTGTCTTTCGATGTTTTTAACTGTATAGCTACCTACGTTACCAAAACCTTGAACAGCTATTTTTGCTGTAGCAATATCGATACCATATCTTTTAGCAGCTTCTCTAACTACTACTGCTACACCAAATCCTGTAGCTTCGTTACGTCCTTGAGATCCAGAAAATTCTACTGGTTTACCTGTAAATACTCCGATGTCAAAGTTATCGCCGTTTAGTTTTATGTATTCATCAACCATCCAGCTCATGATTTGACCGTTTGTGTTAACGTCTGGTGCAGGGATATCTAATCTATCGCCTAGGTAATTGTGTAGTCCTCTTACATAGCCTCTAGATAGTTGTTCTAGTTCTCTTTCAGATAGTTCGCTAGGATCTACAGCAATTCCACCTTTAGCACCACCATATGGTAGGCCAAGTGCTCCACCTTTAAAAGTCATCCAAAGAGATAAAGCTTTTACTTCATCTAAGTTTACTTGTGGATGGAATCTACATCCACCTTTTGATGGACCTACTGCTGTTGAGTGAGCTGAACGCCATCCTTTAAATGTTTTTACTGAACCATCATCCATTTTTACTGGGATAGAGATTTCGATTACTCTTTCTGGTTCTTTTAAAATTTCATATACTGCAGGATCAGCACCGAGCTTTTCGCAAGCTTTTTTTACTTTTTGTTGTGCGGATTCTAATGGGTTTAATGTTTCTGTCATTATTTCCTCCTAACGACTTATTATTGTAATTATTGATTACGTTACAATTATAACAAATACGTTTTCATTTTTCAAGGCAAAAAGGCAAATTCTTTTTAAACCTTGGCAAGACTAGTAAAAAATGTCATAATAACTTAAATAGGTCTTAAAATTTTAACATAAAACCTTTATACAGACTATATATAAAGAAGGAAGTTTCATCTGGCAAACTTAAATGAAAGTTATCTGCAAAATCATTTAAGAAAATGCTTGCATAAACAAACATGGCAATATATGTCTCGTAACTTTATCTAATGATTAAGCTATTAAGATTATAGATTATTTGTAAAAAATATTTAAGAAAATACTTTCATTACTAGTGCATATATGATATACTGCTAATAGTCATTATATGATAGAAGGAGGAATTAATGAGTAGTCAATTTGAATATGATGATTTTGTATTTGATGGAGACTCTATTGTAGCCCTTAGTAGAAAAGGGAAAGATAAGATCAAAGAAGAAAAAATAAAGTCTATGCCAATTCCAAAAGTTTCACCTGATGGAGTACCTATCAGAAGGATTGGGGAAAAAGCTTTCTTCAGAAGATTTTTCACTTCAGTAGAAATACCTGAAACTGTAGAAGAGATCGGATTTGAAGCTTTCGGTCAAAACGAAATAGAAGAATTAGTATTGCCAGAGGGTGTAAAACACATAGCGGCCTTTGCTTTTTATAGAAACAAAATTAAGGAAGTAAGTATTCCTAAAGATGTGACAGTGATTTCAAAATATGCATTTTCTTTAAACAATATAGAAAAGATAAATTGGAATGACAAGGTAGAAAAAATAGATGTTTCTGCTTTTTATGATAATAAACTAGAAGAACTAAGCATTCCAGAAACAGTAAAGGAAATAAAAGAGTTTGCTTTCCACAAGAACAATATCCCTCAAGTTAAGATACCTGAAGATTGTGAAGTAGACCATAGAGCATTTGAAGAAAACTCTGAACTTATCTAAAGATAAGTAGGATTTAATATAAAGCATATATAAGAAAGAGGTATTTATATTGAGTAAAACAATAAGGGAAGAGTACTCTATCCATGTAGCTAATAGTGATAAGGACTATGATGTGGTTGTGGAGTACGAAGAAGAAATACCTGATAAAATCTCAATTGATGATTTTGATATACCAAAAACACCAAATTTTGGAAACGATAATAAATAAATACATACTTATAACGAAAGGATTATAAATGAAAAATACTAAGGTAGTAAGCCTTCATGAAGCCATAGATCGTTATGTAGAGGATGGAGATACTCTATGTCTAGGCGGATTTACAACAAATAGAAAACCATACGCTGCTATTCACGAAATTTTAAGACAAGGTAAAAAAGATTTCATAGGTGAAGGTGGTCCTGCAGGTGGTGACTGGGACCTACTAATAGGTGAAGACAGACTAAAGGCATATATTAACTGCTATACTGCAAACTCAGGATTTTCTAATGTACTAAGAAGATTTAGAGCTAAGGTAGAAAATGGAACCCTTCTAATGGAAGACTATTCACAAGACGTTGAAATGCTTAGATTGCATGCTGCATCTTTGGGTCTACCATATCTACCAGTAAAACTTATGCAAGGTACAGACTTGGTTGACAAATGGGGAATCTCAAAAGAAGAAAGAGAAAAAATCGATAAACTACCAAATGATAAATTCTTCTATGTAACAGACCCATTCTCTGGCGATGATAAGGTAGTAGCAGTTCCGGTTCCTCTAATAGACACTGCAATCATTCACGCCCAAGTAGCATCTCCTGATGGAACAACAAGAATCATTGGTGATGAATTCCACGATGCTGATATAGCTATAGCAGCTAGAAAAACAATCGTAACTTGTGAAGAGCTAATGAGCAATGAAGATATCAGACGTGAACCAACTAAAAACACAATTCCTGGTATGTGTGTTGATGCTGTAGTTCATGTACCAAAGGGAGCTCACCCATCACAATGTTATGGTTACTATGACTATGATGCAAACATCTTAAGAATGTATGAACAAGTTTCTAAGACAGAAGAAGGTTTCAAGGCATTCGTACAAGAATATATCTATGGTACCAAAGACCATGGTGAATACCTAGAAAAAATCGGTATAAAGACTTTATTAAACATAATGGCAGTTCAAGGTTATGGATATGCAACAGATGTATTAAAGAAAAACATAGAAGTTGAAGCAAAAGGAGAGGGTAGCGATAATGAGTAATTACGAAAATTACACAATCAGAGAGATGCAAGCTGTAACTATAGCCCAACAAATCGAAGACGGCCAAATAGTTATAGTAGGAACAGGACTTCCACTAATAGGTGCCTCAGTTGCAAAAACAGTATTTGCACCAAATTGCCAAATCATAGTAGAAAGTGGTCTTATGGACTGTAAACCAATCGAAGTTCCAACTTCAGTAGGTGATATCAGACTTATGGCTCACTGTGCTGTACAATGGCCAAACTATAGATTCATTGGTTTTGAAACAAACGAATGGTTACATGATGAAAATAGAATGATCGCCTTTATAGGTGGTGCACAAATAGACCCATATGGTAACGTAAACTCAACAGTTATCGGTGATTATAATAATCCAAAAACTAGATTTACTGGTTCAGGTGGAGCTAATGGTATAGCTACTTATGTAGATACAGTTATCATGATGCAACACGAAAAAAGAAGATTTATAGAAAAAATTGACTATGTAACATCACCTGGTTATATGGATGGTCCTGGAGGACGTGAAAGAGCTGGCCTTCCAGGCAACAGAGGACCAAAGATGGTAGTTACAGATAAGGGAATCCTTAAATTTGATGAAGAAACAAAGAGAATGTACTTAGCTGGATATTATCCAACATCTTCTATAGAAGAAATAGTAGAAAACACTGGTTTTGAAATAGCAACAGACAAGGCAGTAGAACTTGAAGCTCCAAGCCCAGAAGTTATTAAACTAATTAGGGAAGAAATCGACCCAACTCAAGCATTCATCAAAGTACCTAAGGACTGATAGAGGGGATAGCTCATGGGAAATTATACATTACATCCATATTTCCAAAATATGAAAACAATAGGATCGGAAGTATCCTTAGATAAGGAAAACTGCGACCTACTTTCTGCTGTAGAAAAAGAAATTAGAGATGCCATCAAAGAAGTGCAAGCTGCTGGTAAGCCAGATGAAAAAGTAAATGAAAGAGGAGAATGGACAGTTCTACAAAGAATCCACGAACTTGTAGATGATAAAACTTTTATCCCACTAAACTCATTATTTAACCCAGAAGGCAACAAAAATGGTTCGACAGGTATTATCAAAGGTCTTGGAAAAGTATCTGGCAAATGGTGCCTAATAGTAGGATCAGATAATAAGAAACTTGCAGGTGCATGGGTTGCTGGTCAAGCAGAAAACCTAGTAAGAGCAAGTGATACAGCCAAAAGACTTAATATACCATTAGTATATGTACTAAACTGTTCTGGTGTAAAACTAGATGAACAAGAAAAAGTATATGCTAACAGACGTGGTGGTGGTACACCATTTTACAGAAATGCTGACCTAAACCAACTAGGTATTCCAGTTATAGTAGGTATTTGGGGAACAAACCCAGCTGGTGGTGGTTACCACTCAATATCTCCAACAATAATAATAGCCCACAAGGATGCCAACATGGCAGTAGGTGGTGCAGGTATCGTTGGTGGTATGAATCCAAAGGGCTTTATAGACCAAGAAGGTGCTCAAGATATCATAAATTCAACAAAATCAGCAGGTATCCAAGCTCCTCCAGGATCAGTAGGAATCCACTTTGCTGAAACAGGATTCATGAGAGAAGTTTACTCTAATGAACAAGGAGTATTGCACGGAATCAAAAAATTCGTAAATATGCTTCCAGCTTATGACCTAGACTTCTTTAGAGTTGATGATCCAAAAGAACCACTATTCTCAGCAGATGATATATATTCTATCTTGCCAATGAACACCAAAAAACCTTATGATATGTATGAGGTTATAGCTAGACTTACAGATGGGTCAGAATTTGAAGAGTTCAAAAAAGGCTATGGACCAGAAATGATAACAGGTATAGCAAAAATTAATGGTTTGCCAACAGCTGTTATTGCCAATGCCCAAGGTCTACTAATGAACTACCCAGAATATAAGGCCGCAGGTAGTGTTGGTGTAGGTGGAAAACTATATAGACAGGGACTTATAAAACTAAATGAATTTGTAACTCTATGTGCTAGAGACAAACTACCAATAATCTGGATCCAAGATACTACAGGTATTGATGTAGGAGATGAAGCAGAAAAAGCAGAACTACTAGGACTAGGTCAATCATTGATTTACTCAATCCAAAACTCTGACCTACCTCAAATGGAAATTACTCTAAGGAAGGGTACTGCAGCAGCTCACTATGTATTAGGTGGTCCACAAGGTAATGATACAAATGCCTTCTCCCTAGGAACAGCAGCAACAGAAATCAACGTAATGAACGGTGAAACCGCTTCAATTGCTATGTATTCTAGAAGACTTGTAAAAGATAATAAGGCTGGCAAGGACCTTGATGAAACAATAGAGAAAATGAATGCTCTAATTGATGACTACAAGGAAAAATCAAAACCTATATACACAGCTATAACAGGCATGGTAGATGAAGTTGTAAACCTAAATGCCTTGAGAAATTACATGGTTGCCTTTACAGAAGCAAGCTATCAAAATAAACAACAAATTTGTCCAGTTCACCAAATGATTCTTCCAAGAATAATTAGAGGCTAATCATTCATATATAAAAACATATATAATCATACTTAAGAAAAGCTAATTCAATTGAATTAGCTTTTCCAACGAGTATGATGAGTACATAGTAGTGTTAAATAAATATCGTTAATCGATATTAATATATATAAAGAAGGATGAGGTTATATGGATGATATATATACATTAGGTGTAGATGTAGGCTCTACTGCTACAAAGGCAGTCGTTTTAAGAAATGGTAAAGAGATTGTATCTACAGCTGTAATAGGTGTTGGAGCAGGAACTTCCGGTCCAAAGAGGGTAATGGAAGAAATATTTGAGGGTACAGACCTAAGCAAAGAGGATATGGATTTTATTATGGCCACAGGCTATGGTAGAAACACCTTTGAACTTGCTGATTATCAAATGTCAGAGTTAACATGCCATGCCAAGGGAGCATATTTCTTATTCCCAGGTGTAAAGACAATCATAGACATAGGAGGCCAAGACTCTAAGGCTTTAAGCATTGGAGATAATGGAATCTTAGATAACTTTGTCATGAATGATAAGTGTGCAGCAGGAACAGGAAAATTCCTAGATGTTATTGCAGGTAGACTAGAAGTAGACCTTGATGAACTTGAAAAACTTGATGATCAAGCAGAAGACATAGTAGAAATATCATCTACTTGTACAGTATTTGCCGAATCAGAAGTGATAAGCCAACTATCAAAAGGTACAGACAAACCTAGTATAGTAAAAGGTATTCATAATGCCATAGCTAGCCGTGTAGGAGCCCTAGCTAAAAGAGTAGGGATCAAGGATGATGTGGTATTTACTGGTGGGGTAGCCTTAAACCATGGTATGGTTAGAGCCCTAGAAGAAAACATTGGTCATAAGATAAAAACATCTGAATACTCACAATTAGTAGGAGCCCTAGGAGCAGGACTACTAGGTTATCAAAAAATAGCGAACAAAAGAAAAAGAGAAATGGCACTAAGTGCCAACAAATAGGAGGCTATAATGGAAACAAAAGATAAAGTACAAACAGAATATAAAAAGCCACAAGCCAGCGGAAAACCACGTCCTATAGATGGCAATCCACCAGCAAAAAAGGTCTTATCAGACCTAGTTGAAACTATCTACTCTGACGCTTGGGAAGCTAAAGAAAGAGGAGAGCTAATAGCTTGGACTTCTTCAAAATTCCCAATAGAAATTGCCAAAGCCTTTGGTATCCACTGTGTATATCCAGAAAACCACGCTGCAACAACAGCAGCCAAAAAAGATGGTCTAAGACTTTGCAAAAAAGCAGAAGACATGGGCTATGATAACGACATCTGTGGCTATGCAAGAATATCTCTAGCATATGCAGCTGGTGAACCATCAGATTCAAGAAAAATGCCAATGCCAGACTTGGTATTATGCTGCAACAATATCTGCAACATGATGACAAAATGGTATGAAAACATAGCAAGAATCCATGATATACCAATGGTAATGGTAGACTTCCCATTCCAAAACACCCAAGAAGTATCAGAAGAAAAAATTGACTACATGGTAGGCCAATTTGAATATGCTATCAAACAACTAGAAGAGATTACAGGCAAGAAATTTGACCAAGAAAAATTCGATGAAGCTTGTAACATAGCTAATAGAACAGCAGCTGCATGGCTAAAGGCATGTAACTACATGGCTTACAAACCATCACCACTAAGTGGTTTTGACCTATTTAACCACATGGCTGATATAGTAACAGCAAGGGTTGATGAAAGAGCAGCAAGAGGTTTTGAACTATTAGCAGAAGAATACGAACAATCTATAAAAGAAGGAACATCAACATGGACTAAGCCAGAAGAGCACAGAATCCTATTTGAAGGAATCCCATGCTGGCCAGGTCTAAGAAAATTATTTGAACCACTTGAAGAAAACGGAGTAAATGTAGCAGCAGTAGTATACGCACCAGCCTTTGGTTTCCAATATGATGGAATCCGTGAAATGGCAGCAGCTTACTCTAAGGCTCCATGCTCTGTATGTATAGAAGATGGTATCGAGTGGAGAAGTAACATGGCCCGTGATAATGGTATAGACGGAGCCCTAGTAAACTACAACAGATCATGTAAACCATGGTCAGGTGCTATGCCAGAAATGGAAAGACAATGGAGAGACTCCCTTGATATTCCAGTAGTTAACTTTGATGGAGACCAAGCGGACTCAAGAAACTTCTCAGAAGAACAATACAAAACTCGTGTTCAAGGCTTAATCGAAATTATGAATGAAAGACGTGATGAAAGACTAGCTAAAGGCGAGGACCAATATACCAACCACGAAAACACAAAATTATCTGATTTAGAGAAAAAAATACAAACTCCAACAGATGATAAAAATAAACAAGCTCAATAAGATCTATACAGGAGAATAAAATGGAAATAAAGCAACTATTAGAAACTTTTGATCATGTTGCCCACTCACAACGTGAACAAATAGATAAATATCTAGAAGAAGGCAAAAAAGTAGTAGGGGTTTTCCCTTACTACGCTCCTGAAGAAATCATTCATGCAGCTGGAGCAGTTCCAATAGAAATATGGGGAGGATCAGGTCCAATAGACCTAGCCAAACAATATTTCCCAACCTTCTACTATTCATTAGCAATGAGATGTATGGAAATGGCCTTAGATGGATCCCTAGATGGCCTATCTGCTACAATGATAACAACCCTTGATGATACCCTAAGACCATTATCTCAAAACTATAAGGTAGCAGTTGGAGATAAGATACCAATGATTTTTCTAAATCATGGTCAACATAGAAAAGAAGAGTTTGGTATTACATACAACGCTAGATTATTCAAACAAGCAGCTGAAGAATTAAAAAAAGCCCTAGGTATTGATGAAATCAAAGATGAAGACTTCAAAAAAACCTTTGAAATCTATAACAAAAATAGGGCACTAAAAAGAGAATTTGTAAAATTAGCAGGAGACCATAGACAAACTATATCTACTAAAGATAGGTCTAATGTTATAAAATCTTCTTATTTTATGCTAAAAGAAGAGCACAATGAACTCTTAGAAGACTTGGTAAGCCAACTAAGAGAAATGCCAAAAGAAGAATGGGAAGGTCCAAGAGTAGTAACTAGTGGTGTAATAGCAGACAATGAGGGACTACTTGAAGTTCTTGACGAATATAAAATCAACATAGTAGATGATGATATAGCAGCAGAATCTAGAGGATTCAAGGTAGATATCGATACATCAATAGAAGACCCATATAGGGCCCTATCTGATCAATTTGCAAGAATGGACGAAGATCCAATCCTATATGACCCAGACATAACAAAAAGACCAAAATATGTCCTAAACCAAGCCTTAGAAAGAGATGCAGATGCTTGTATCTTATTTATGATGACCTTCAATGATACTGAAGAAATGGAATACCCATCATTGAAGAAAGCCTATGATAAGGCAGGTGTACCACTAATAAAAATGGGATATGATCAAACTATGTCTGACTTTGCTCAAGTTAGAACCCAACTAGAAACCCTAGCAGACCTAGTAGAATTAAATAGATTCTAGATAAACAATAAAAAACTGGCCCAAGAAAATCTCTGGGTCAGTTTTTGTATATAAGATCATTTTTATTTTATAGATTGAACATGATAAATTAGCCATCTAGGCATACAAAAGGATAATAAAAATGATAGTTTATGTAAATAGGCCCACAGGACCTATACATTCCAATTATTTCTAGTGTTAACGATAATTGTCATGCACTAATATTATACTTATCAAAAAAAATGTGGCAATGGTAATTTCATATTGATAAAAACATTTAAATATAATATACTTTTGTAAAGGAGTTTATATGAAATTTGATGAGTTAAAAAAGCTAATTAAAGATGCTCTCCTAAAGGCTGGCTTGTCCGAAGAGGATGCTGAACTTTTGGCCCAAGTTCACACAGAATCATCAAGAGACGGTGTTTATTCTCATGGACTAAATAGAGTAGGTAAATTCATAGAACTTGTTGAGGATGGGACAATAGACATAAAGGCTGAGCCAACTCTTATAAAGTCTATGGCAATGGTTGAACAATACGACGGTAACTTTGGCATAGGAGTAAAAAATGCTATTTTTGCATCAAATAGGGCAAAAAGCTTGGCAAAAGAATATGGCCTTGGACTAGTCAGCCTAAGAAATACTACCCACTGGCAAAGGGCGTCTACATACACTATGAATATTAGCAAGGAAAATCTCATAGGCATAGCTTGGTCAAACACTGACTCCAATATGCCAGCTTGGGGATCAGATAAGGTTAATATTGGTAACAATCCTCTATCTATTGCACTGCCAGATAATGACTTTGTTTTGGATATGGCTATGAGCCAGTATTCTTTTGGCAAACTCCAAGTAACTGCATCAGCAGGAGAAGAACTAGCCTATATTGGTGGCCTAGATAAGGATGGCAATGAAAGTAAAAATCCTAAGGATATTATTAATGGAGGCCTTGCCTATCCAATGGGATATTGGAAGGGGTCGGGACTTGCCATAGCACTCGATATGCTAGCTGCAATGCTTGCTGATGGCAATACTACTTACGATGTCAATAAGTTGGACAAGGGGATGTGTATAGGCATAAGTCAAGTTTTTATTGCCATAGACCCGAATAATTTTACCGATGATTTTGAGAAAAAAATGAGTGATACTATAGCCTACATCAAGAAAGGATCTGACAGCACTTCTTATCCGGGAGAAAGAATGATAATAAAGAGAAAAGAGTCCTTAGAAAAGGGCATAGAAGTCGATGAAGAATATGTGAAAAAGTTAAAGGATTATATTTATGGAGAAAAATAACAACAAAAAAAGATGGCTAGCAGCAGGATTAGCCCTATTAGTTTTACTAGTTTCCCTATTTACTGAGGGAAAGGAAGCAAAAATAGATGAGAACAAAATTAGAAAAGAAGCCTTTGATAAATTTTATCAGATGGATGAAGAAGAAATATATGGCTCAAATCCTCTCCAGAAAATTTCTGTAATAAATGTTGACGGAGTAATCGCCAATGACGCCAATAACGATACTATTGTTGACTTGCTAGAAGATGCTCGCAAGGATCCAAATGTAGCAGGGGTTATTATGCACATAAATTCTCCAGGTGGATCTGTTTATGCAAGCGAGAAGATCTACAAAGAGATTAAAAAACTCCAAGAAGAAAATAAACCAGTCTATTCTGTAATGCAAGAACTTGCAGCAAGTGGTGGATACTATATCTCAGCTCCTTGTGACAAGATTTTCGCATCTAACGAGACCTTTACTGGTTCAATTGGAGTTATAATGCAGTCATATTCTCTAGAAGGCTTATTTGAAAAATATGGCATTAAGGAACAAAATATCACAACTGGCAAAATGAAAGATGCAGGCTCTCCTGGCAAGGCACTTGATAAGGAAGAAAAAGAATACTTACAAAACTTAGTTGACTCTGCCTTTTCTCGTTTTGTCAAAGTCGTAGCAGATGGTAGAGATATGTCAGAAGCTGATGTTAGAAAGCTAGCTGATGGTAGGGTATATGATGGAAGTCAGGCTTTAGAAAATGGATTGGTTGATAAAATTGGAGACCTGGACGATGCTTATAAGGATATGGCAAAAGAATACAACTTATCAGATCCAATGCTAGTTGAAAAATCAGATGTATTTTCAAATTTTAGTAAATATTTCCCTGGTTTTAAGTCTTTTACAGACAAGCCGAAGTCAGAACTTCAAATTTTACAAGAGTTAATGAATAGTGAAAGTAAAAAACCGTTGTATCTATACGGGGGTTATTATGAGTGAACTTAAGCTAAGAGATTATAAGGACCTTCCTAGTTTTGCTTATGCAGGTTTTTTCATAAGATTAGTAGCCTTTGCAATTGATATGCTAGTTGTTTATGGTTTGAAAAGAATCATTATAAGTTTTGTTAATATTGAACTTGCTTTTAATTTACAAGTAGAGGTCTTAGTGTATTGGATTATTACTCTGGCTTATTTTACCCTCACCACATATTTTAATAAGGGGCAAACACTTGGCAAGATGATTACCAATATACGTGTCGTTAGTTTAGATGGAAGCGATTTAGACTTCCTACAAATTGTTTCACGTGAAACATTTGGAAGATACATCCAAAACAAATTTATGTTTTTGTATTTGATAGTAGGTTTTGCTCCTATGAAACAATCTCTTACGGATATACTTTCAGATACTGTCGTAGTAAGGGAAAATGTTAGTTTATATTTTAATGAAAAAGATTTAGAAATAGTCACAAATTAATATAAAATACAACTGACAAAAACCTAAAAATATGCCAAAGATTGAAAACAAGACTTTGTACCAAATTTTCAAAAGCATACTATATGTGGTATAATTTAATAAGAAACCTAGAAATAAACACTATATCTAGTGTTTATTTTTCTTTGTTAAAATTGAGGAGTAATAATGGAAATAATTAAAAGAGATGGGACCTATGTTCCATTCGAACAAGAAAAAATCGAGATAGCTATAAAAAAATCTTTTGCTTCTGTTGACTCTATGGTTACTGACGAAAAGTTAAAATATATGTCAGAAAAAATTGTAGCAACCATCAAGGAAAAATATCCCAAAGACCACACAGTTACAGTAGAAGAAGTACAAGATTTAGTCGAGCTAACTCTTATTGATGAAAATTATTACAGAGAAGTAAAATCTTACATCCTATACAGAGCCAAACACAATATGGATCGTAAGGTTATTACTGATTTTGAAAACTTTATTACTGATAAAGAAGTACTAAGAATACTTGAAGATATCCAAGAAGAGTTTGACAACCAAAGATATCCAATTGAATCTTTATATTTAAAATTTGAATCTTTCACCAAGCCAAATATGACAGATATGGACTACCTAAAAGCCTTAATCCGCGCTGCAAGTGAGCTTACAAGCAAGGAAGGTCCAGATTGGGAAATCATAGCAGCTAGGTTCTTAATGTATGAAATCGACCTAGAAATCGAAAGAAACGAAGAAAGATTTGATATCTATGACTTCAAATCAAAAATTGAATACCTTACACAAGCAGGTCTTTATGGAGAATATATCTTAGAAAACTACAGCTCTGACGACCTTGATGAGCTTGAAAGCTGCCTTAACAAGGACCGCGACAAATTATTTACATTCTCTGGTCTAGACTTAGTGAGGAAAAGATACCTTATTAAGACTTTCACTGGTGATATCATAGAAAGTGTTCAAGAAATGTTTATGGGTATTGCCATGCACCTTGCTATTCCAGAAAAAGACAGAGTGGCCTTTGCCAAAAGACTTTATGATATACTTTCAAGCCTAAAAGCAACTATGGCAACACCAACAATGACCAATGCTAGAAAGCCATTTAATCAACTTTCCTCTTGCTTTATAGACACAGTTCCAGATACGCTAAAGGGAATCTACCGTTCTATAACAAACTTTGCCGAAGTTTCCAAACACGGTGGAGGTATGGGACTTTATTTCGGTAAGGTTCGCGCCAACGGATCCGATATCCGTGGTTTTGAGGGAGTTGCAGGTGGAGTTATCCGTTGGATAAGACTTGCTAATGACACAGCAGTTGCTGTAGACCAACTAGGAGTGCGCCAAGGTGCAGTTGCCTGCTATCTAGATATCTGGCATAAGGATATACCAGAATTCTTGGCCCTAAAGACCAATAACGGGGATGACCGCATGAAAGCCCACGACATCTTCCCAGGTGTTTGCGTTCCAGATTATTTCTGGGAACTTTGCAGGGATGATATAAACGCAACCTGGCATATGTTTGATCCACACGAAGTGGACAAAAAATACGGCAAGGCCCTAGAAGATACCTATGGAGATGAGTGGAAAGAATTCTACCTAAAACTTGTAGACGACAAGAAAATATCTCGCCGTACCATGCCTGTAAAAGAAATGGTAAGATTACTAATCAAATCATGGACAGAAACAGGTACACCATTTGTCTTTAATAGAGATGCAGTAAATAAGATGAACCCTAACAAACACAAGGGCATGATTTATTCATCAAACCTATGTACCGAAATCGCCCAAAATATGAGCCCATCAGAGACAGTTTCAACAGAAATAGTAGATGAAAATGGCGATACAATCATAGTAAATAAAACAAAACCAGGAGACTTTGTTGAATGTAACCTAGCAAGCCTAACCCTAGGTACGTTAGATGTAAATGATCAAGCAGAACTTGAAGAAACAGTAAGAACAGTAGTCCGTGCCCTAGATAACGTAATAGATCTAAACTACTATCCAACACCATATGCAGAAGTAACCAACAAAAAATACCGTGCCATTGGCCTTGGCACGAGTGGCTACCACCATATGCTAGTAAAAAATGACATCAAATGGTCAAACAAAGAAGCTCACGGAGAATTTGTTGATAGGGTCTACGAAGATATCAACTACTATGCTATCAAAGAATCCATGGAAATAGCCAAAGAAAAAGGATCCTACAAAGAATTTGAAGGATCTGACTGGCAAAATGGTGACTACTTCAAACTTAGAGATTATAAGAGCCAAAGATGGGAAGAACTAAAAGCAGAAGTTGCCAAAAACGGCCTAAGAAATGGCTACCTAATGGCCATAGCTCCAACAGGATCAACATCAATCATATCCGGCACATCGGCAGGAGTTGACCCAATCATGAGCCGCTACTTCCTAGAAGAAAAAAAGGGCGCTATAGTACCAAGGGTAGCACCAGGACTAACAACCAAAACCTTCTGGCTTTACGAAAACGCCCACGACATCGACCAAAACATCTCAATGGAGATGGCAGGAGTAAGACAACGACACATAGACCAAGCCCAATCAATCAATATCTACATCACAACAGAATACACCATGAGACAAATCCTAAATGTCTACATCAAAGCATGGGAATCAGGAGTAAAATCAATCTACTATGTAAGAGGCAAGAGCCTAGAAGTAGAAGATTGTGATTCTTGTGCAAGTTAGGGATTATATCCTTTGATAATCTCCTTATACAATGTATAGTAAATGTATAGTGATAGGAGGTTTCTTGATGGCACAATCACAAATAAATGTACGTATAGATTCAGATACAAAAAAAGATGCAGAAAGAGTATGTTCTGATATAGGTATTTCCCTGTCATCAGCAATTAACATATATTTAAAGAAAATTGTAAGAGAAAATAGGATACCCTTTGAATTAGAAGCGGATTCATTTTATAGTCCAAAAAATCTGGAAAAACTTGAACAATTAATAGATGATTATGAGAATGGAAGGATTGAGATTGTAAATCATGAACTAATCGAGGAGTGATTTGAGAAGTATTGAGTGGGTTTTGCCCGCATGGGAAGATTACCTTGCACGGCAAAAGCAGGATAAGAAAATATTTAAAAAGATAAATGAGTTAATAAAAGTTAGTATAAGAACGCCTTTTGAAGGAATTGGGAAACCAGAACCACTTAAGTCAAATTATGCAGGTTATTGGAGCAGGCGAATAAATCAAGAGCACAGAATGGTTTATAAAGTTTTGGATGATAAAATAGTAATTATAGCATGTAAAGGTCATTATATGTAAAGGAGCAATCAATGGAAGAAAGTAAAAAAAGAGAAGTTGGCAAGCGTGGGATTTTTAATGAGGATGGGGATATTGATCTTTCTAAGAGAAAGATTATCCAAGGTAATACCACAAACCTAAACGATTTTAATAACCTTAAATATACATGGACTAGCGATTGGTACAGGCAAGCTATGAACAATTTCTGGATTCCAGAGGAAATAAATTTAAACCAAGATATTAAAGATTATCGCAATCTTGATGAACATGAGAAATTTGCCTTTGATAGGATTATTTCATTTTTGACCTATCTAGATTCTATACAAACAGCAAATTTACCAAATCTACAGACCTATATCACAGCAAATGAGATAAATCTTTGCCTATCAATTCAAACCTACCAAGAGTCCATCCACTCTCAATCATATTCATATATATTAGATACAATCTGTTCGCCAGAAGAGCGTAGCAAGATCTTGTATATGTGGAAAGATGACGAACACTTGCTTCACAGAAATGAATATATAGGCGACCAATACAATCATTTCCTAGAAAGGGATGATGAGTTTAACTTTATGAAGGCTATAATTGCAAATTACATCCTTGAAGGTATATATTTCTATTCAGGTTTCTCATTTTTCTACAACCTAGGACGTAACGGCAAGATGCCAGGAACTGTTCAAGAGATAAGGTATATCAACCGTGATGAAAATACTCACTTGTGGTTGTTTAGGTCCTTAATCAACGACCTTAAAAAGGAAAGAGAAGACTTATTTACTGAAGAGCACATCAAATATTACACAGAAATGCTCAAAGAAGGTGTAGAAGAAGAGATTGCTTGGGGCAAATACGCTATTGGTGATAATATAGCTGGGCTAAATGGCAAGATGATTGAAGATTATATCAAATATCTAGGAAATCTAAGAGCAAAAGGCTTAGGATTTGGTCCAATCTATGAAGGATATAACGAAATACCAAGTTCAATGAAATGGGTAGATGAATACTCAGATCCAAACCAAGTAAAAACAGATTTCTTCGAAGCAAAAGTATCTGCTTACTCCAAATCATCAGTAATAGAAGACGACTTATAAAAAGCGAACCCTCCGGGGTTCTTTTTTTATTCCTAGTATTAAAATTCCAAAGTTTAAATGCAGATAAAAAAATTTTTCTAAAAAAGTTGAACACTGTTCATTATGCTGGTATCATACTTTTGTAACAACAAATGAACGTTGTTCATTTTTAAAAAAGGAGGGATAGGATTGGTAATTTACAAATCGAATGATAAGAAAGCACTGATTATGGATGCGGCTATTAGAGTTTTTCAAAGAAAGGGTCTGGAGAAGACTTCTGTTAGAGACATTATGAAGGAGGCTGGTTTTGGCCTTGGAACTTTTTATCTTTATTACAAGGATAAAAACGACCTTAAGGAGAAATTAGTTTTAGATTTGGCAAGCTCTATCATTATCAATGCTGAGAATTCTTGTATAGGCGAAGATCCGATCGAAAGATATATATCTTTTGTCGATTATATTATCGATTATCTGATTGCCAATCCATTCGAACTAGACCTTCTTAGCAAAAATATTACTTGGGCACTTTATACCGAGATTGAAAATGATCAAAGGTTAAGAGAGGCTGATTCGACTCTAAAATTTATTCTAAATAAATATGAGAATTTATTTTCGCACTCATTTACAGAGCCCCAACAGCTTTACATACTTTCCCTTACTATTGAAAATATCATTTCCACTTGCAAGAGTGCCTTGATGGAAGAATCTGTTCTTTCAATAGATGAGATGAAATCAGTTTTGTTTGCTGTTATTAGAAAAATATTTAAGTAAACGGGAGATTAATAATGAAAAGAATTGCAAATTTTATTTCACATCATGCAAAGTTAGTCCTCTTGGTAATGACGTTATTGCTAATTCCTTCATGGATAGGCTATAAGAACACTGGTGTGAACTACGACATTCTCTCCTACTTGCCAAGTGACCTTGAGTCTACCCAAGGCCAAGAAATTCTAGATAAAGATTTTAAAAATGCTGCTACGGGGATGTTGATCCTAAAGGGATCTGACTACGATGCAGATAAGCTAAAAAAAGAGATTCTAGAAATTGATGGTGTTGAGGATGTTATTTCAAAATCCTCTATTGTGGGGGATACAGTACCAAATGAATTTTTGCCTGACAATATAAGAGATACCTTTTATGCTGAAGATTCGACTCTCTTGATGATCAAATTCGCAGAGTCATCATCTTCATTTAGAACTATGGAGGCCATAGATCAAATTAAGGCTCTTGAGTCTAAGGAAAAGTACCTATCAGGTATATCATCTTTGGTAAAAGATACCAAGGATTTGATTGACCACGAAACCCCTATATATGTAGGTTTGGCAGTTGCTCTTGCCCTTATAGTATTAAGTTTGGCAAATGAATCAACTATAATTCCTTTCCTATTTATGCTAAACATAGGCTATGCCATTTTGTATAACTTTGGTACAAACATATTTTTGGGAGAGATTTCATATATCACAAAGGCAATTGCAGCAGTATTACAACTAGCTGTAACTACTGACTATTCAATATTCCTTTACCACAGATATGTTGAAAAGAAAAAGACTACAGAAAATAATGAAGATGCTATGGCAAAGGCCATAGAGTCCACTGTTGCATCAATCTTTGCATCTTCTCTTACTACCTTTGCAGGATTTTTAGTCCTACTTTTGATGAGACTTGGTCTTGGTAAAGATATTGGACTTGTTATGAGTAAGGGTGTGCTTTTGGGTCTAATTTCAACAGTTGTTGTCCTTCCACCAATGCTATTGCTATCAGAAAAATGGGTCAACAGATTTAACCATAAAGTACTATTGCCAGAATTTGATAAGACTTCAAATTTTACATTAAAATACAGAAAAACTTTATTTATTGTATTTTTGGCCCTCTTTATACCAGCAGCATATGGTTCAAATCACACTGACCTTTACTACAACTTAGACAGGTCCTTGCCACAAGATTTGGACTCTATAGTAGCCCTAAACAAGATGAAAAAAGATTACAATATGGCTTCCACTCACTTTGTAGTTGTAAAAGAAGACCTAAGCAAGCAATCTATAAATGAAATGGTAGATCAACTAGAAGATGTTGAAGGTGTAAACAATGTTCTTAGTGTAAACTCTGCAACAGGTCTAACCCTACCATCTAGCGTCTTGCCAGATAAGCTACAAGACAATTTTGTGAAAAATGGCTATCAAATGATTATGCTAAATTCCAAATACCAAACAGCTTCCCCAGAAGTTAAAAAACAAATAGGGGAGATAAAGAAGATTGTCAAAGCTCATGACCCTGATGGATACTTAACAGGAGAAGCGGTTCTTACCGATGACCTTACAGAAATATCTGATCGTGACTTCAAGATGGTAAATATTGCATCAATTGCAGTTGTATTTGTCATAATAGCCGTTGTATTTAAGTCATTTGCTATCCCGGTTGTATTAATTGCAGCAATAGAACTTGCGATCTTCATCAATATGGGTATTCCTTTCTACACAGGAAAAACAATACCATTTATAACATCAATAATAATTGGTGTAGTACAACTTGGATCTACAATTGACTACTCAATACTAATGACAGATAGGTTCTTGTTTGAATACAAAAAAAGAAAAGATAAGAACGAGGCCCTAGCTGTTGCAACAAAAGAGACAGCAAAATCAATAGTAACATCTGCCCTATCATTTTTTGCAGCAACTATCGGCGTAGGTATATATTCAAAAATGGAAATAGTATCAACTATATGTATATTCTTGGCAAGAGGAGCTATAATTTCAATGCTTGTAATTATAATCTTCCTACCAGCAATCATTAGTATAACATTCCCATTTATCAAAAAGACTACCAAAGGCTTAAACTAGGAGGAAATTAATGAAAAATAAATTCGTCAAAGCACTTGCAGTTCTAACAGTATCTTCAGTCTTGGGAACAAATGTATCCTATGCTGCAAGTGATAACTTAAAGAAAAGTGAAACAATATATGTAACAGTAGAAGATGGCAAGATAACCGACCAAACAGCTTCTGTTTGGCTAAACTCAGATAAAAATATCAAGGCAAAGGATAAATCAAACCTAAAAGATATAAAAAACCTTGAAACAGACCAAGAAATCAAGACTAGTGATGGCTACATCAACTGGAATGAAAAAGATGAGGATATCTACTATCAAGGCAAATCTGATCAAAAACTTCCAGTAGATGTAAAGGTGACCTACTATCTTGATGGTAAAGAAATATCATCAAAAGACCTAGAAGGCAAAAGCGGCCATCTAAAAATTGTAGCAAGCTCAACAAATAATATCAGTAGCCAAGCTGTTATAGACGGCAAGGAGAAAAAAGTATACTCTCCATATGCAGTTGTAACAGTAATGAGCTTTGATTCTGACAAAGTTACAAATATAGAAACACCAGATGGCAAAATTGTAAAAGATGGCAAAAACGACATAGTAACAGGACTCTTAACTCCTGGTCTAAAGGAAAACTTAACAGATGTCATAGAAGCAGATAAACTTGATAGATTCAAAGAAAACCTAGAAATAGAAATGGATGTCACCGACTACAAAGTAAGTGAAATCTATGCAGTAATTACCAACGAATTCTTCCAAGAAGACAACAACCTAGCTTCCCTAGACGACCTAAATGATGGCATAGGAGAGCTAGAAAGCAATATGGATAAGTTGGTAGATGCTGGAGACCAACTAAACGACGGTGGCCAAAAATTAAACGATGGTCTTGGCAAATTTGCCGATGGAAGTAAAAAGCTTAGCGATGGATCAACAAAGTTAGTAAATTCTTACGAAAAATTTGCCAATGCCTTCAAAGATTTGCCAGCCAAAACTCAAGAAATCTCAGGAGCTGTAACAAAGCTTAACCAAGGTGGTTCATCACTTAATGCTGGCATAGGCCAATACACCGAAGCTGTTAGCGAGATCAACGCAAATATGGACAAGCTAAATAAGGGTGCAAATGACCTTGATGCAGGTGCTGGTAAACTAGATGCAGGACTTGGCCAACTATCCGAAGCCACAGGAACACTAAGAGAAAAAACCTCAGCTATATCTGGTAGTGAAGGCATAGCATCATTAAGTAAATCACTAGCAAGTCTCCAAACTGGCCTAGATGACTTTGGCAAAAATGTTAAACCACTAGCAAATGGCGTAAGTGAACTTGACGGTGGCCTAGGCAAACTAGAAGAATCATCAGCTTCCCTAAGCCAAGGAATAGAAAAACTAAATCAAACAGCTCAAAATTCACCAAGCCTATCTGCTTCTGTAGAAGACATCATAGCTAAAGCAACTGCCATAGAAGGTATTGCAGCAAGTCTTGAAAGCAAAGATGTTGATGGATCATATGCTGATGAAATCTATACCCTAAGACAATTAGAAAGTGGCCTATACGCCCAAGCTGAAAATCTTAAAGCAAGTGCCCAAGTCAATGGAGCTATTAGCCAAGGCTTAGCAGGTCTAAACCAAGGATCCAAAGAATTAAATGCAGGAATTAGCCAAGCTCATAAGGGAAGTGCTGAGCTAAGTCAAAAACTAAATGTAGCCAGTGGCCAATTAGAAGAAGCGTCAGGAAAACTTGCTGCAGGAGTTGGTAAACTAGACAGTGGCCTATCAAATTCTGATTTGGTAAAATTGGGCCAAGCTATAGGTCAAATGGACGATGCTACAAAAGAATTAAAACAAGGTTCAGAGAGGTTAAAAGCAGGAACTAGCCAAAACAAAGAAGGTGTAGCAAAACTTGCTGGCGCTATGGGCCAATTAGATGGAAAATCATCTGACCTAAAAGATGGTTCTAAGCAATTATCTGATGGTCTAGCTCAATTTGAAGAAAGATCAAAAGCTTTATCCAGCCTTGGAGATATCAATGAAAAAGCTATAAATCCTATGGGCAAGGGAATAGGCGATTTAAACAATGGTATCCAAGAGCTAAGAAATGCAGCCCTACAAATCAAAGAAGGTTCAGATACCTACCAAGCAAATTACCAAGAATTTAACCAAGGTCTAAAGGATTACAAGACTAAGGGCATAGATGAACTTTCAAACAAAACAGGAGATGCCCAAAAGATCTCAGATATCCTAGATGAGATGTCAAAACTAGCCAAAGAAAACAATGCAATCTCTGGTTCAACAGATGACTTTGAGACAAGATCTAGAATTATAGAAAAGATTAAGTAGAAAAATACAAGTGAATCCAGATTGATTTGGATTCACTTATTTTTTTCAATAGATAAGTTAAGAAATAAAAAAAGGGAAAACATTTTATATTTTCATAAAAACAAGGTTAGATTATTGATAAAACTTAATCAAAGCCTATTTTAGGGTATATATTTATGGTATAATTTAATTAATGTTATTTAGGGGGTGAAAAATGGCAGACGATATATTACTTAAGATCAAAGAAGCTGAAGAAAATGCCAGCTTAAGTGTAAGTGATGCCAAAGATCAAGCAAGTAAACTTGTAAAAGATGCTAAAGATCAGGCAAATGCTGAATACAAGAGAATAATCTCTGAAGCTAATGCAAAAAAAGCTAAATTGATTGAAGATGCAAATAAAAAAGCTCAACTAGACAAAGAGCCTATACTAGAAAAGGCCAAGGCTAGTTCAAAAAGTATTATTGATAATCAAACTAGTGATATAGATCAATTAATAAATGAGCTTACAGAAAGGATAATTAGAAATGGCAATAGTTAAAATGGATAAGTTTAACTTGCTAGCCTTTGACTCTGATAGAGAAAATCTTTTAAATATCCTACAAGACTTTAACTACGTTCATTTTAACGATTTGGTTCTAGAAAATGATGAAGACTATTTGACCGAAATTAGGGCAACAAAAGAACTTGCTCAAATAGACGAATCTATCAACAAGGTAGATTATGTTATAAAACTAATAGAAGACTATAACAAGAACTTGCCAGAAGAACTTCATACTGAAACAAGTGAGATGTCTATAGAGGAAGTCAACAAAAAGGGTTCAAACTTCGGTTTCGATTTAATTTATGAGAAATTAAGAGACCTAGTAACCAGTCGTGAAAAACTAGTTAATGCCAAAGAGAACTTATCTTCTAGAGTATACGACCTATCCCCTTGGAAAGATATAGATATCAATATCAACAAGCTTTATAATTCCGATAGGTTTTTCCTAGAAACAGGAACAATTTCATCTAGATTTTACCAAAGCTTACAAGAAGCTCTGGTAGAGCGTGGTCTTGATGGAAGCCTTGTCTATAAGATAAGCGAGCGCGATGGCAACTACTATGTGGTAGCTGTCTCAACTCTAGCCTTAGAGGAAGAATTTGAAGATGTATTAAGAGAATATGGCTTTAGCAAAGTTAAAATTGGTGCAGATGATAATATAGGAGCCTACCTAACTAGCCTAAATGAGAAAAAAGATGAAAAAAACACTGAGATTGAAAAAATAGATGAGCAAATCAGAGGACTGGCAAAATATTTGCCTGACCTATACATCTACCAATCTTATGTAAGAAACCAAAGAAAAAAGGAAGAATCTAGCGAAAATTTCCTAAAAACTCGCCAGATGAATATCATAGAAGGCTATGTACCAAGTGATATGACAAATGCCTTTAAGGCTGATTTGGACAAAACTTTAGGCGATAAATACATATTAGATGTAAAAGAAGCCGAAAAAGAAGATCCAAATGTTCCAATCATCTTAAAGAACAACAAGCTCATAGAGCCTTATGAAAGCGTGGTTGAGACCTATTCTTTGCCAAAGTATAGCGAGCTAGACCCAACAGCTATAGTAGCGCCTTTTTATACAATATTTACAGGCTTTATGATAGGCGACTTAGGCTATGGACTTCTTGGAGTAATAGCAATATTACTTGCACTTAAACTTAAGAAGTTCCCAAAAAGCACTGAACAAACCCTAAAACTGTTCCTTAGAATATCGGTTTCAGCTTGTGTATTTGGCATCATATTCGGATCAGTTTTTGGTGGAATAATAGATGTACCATTTGGCTTGGTCGATACTCAAAATGATATAGACACTCTAATAACTGTGTCTTTAATCATTGGAGGTATTTCTTTATTCTTTGCCCTTGGTGTCAAAGGCTTTATGGCAATACGCGATGGACACCCAGACGGACTATTCTTTGATGTAATAAGCTGGTATATGGCAGTAGGCGGAGCAATAGCTCTAGCCCTTACCAAAAGCCCAATAGCAAAATACGTCATGATAGCGGGCATGGTAATAATAGTTCTATTTGCAGGACGTGCTATAAAATCATGGGGTGGAAGAATAGCTTCCGGTGCCTATGAACTTTACGGAATAACATCTTGGATTGGAGACTTTGTATCCTTCCTAAGACTTATGGCCCTAGTATTATCTGGAGGTTTCGTAGCTTATTCTGTAAACTTGATTGTAGAAATGTTGGTTGATGGTGGCATAGGTGGTCTAATCGCGGGAATTATAGTTTTTGTAATTTTCCAAATATTTAATATGTTCTTATCATATTTATCAGCTTATGTACACTCACTAAGGTTAATTTATGTAGAAATGTTTAACAAATTTTACGAAGGTGGCGGAATCAAGTTCCGTGAGATGGTCGAAGACACAAAATTTATAAATATCATTAGAAAAGGAGAAAAATAATGAGTGAATTTTTTATTGAAAACGGTGGAACAATATTTGCAGTATTAGCAGCAGCTCTTGCAACTTTATTATCAGGTATGGGATCAGCAAAGGGCGTAGGTATGGCAGGTGAGGCTACAGCAGCGTTGACAGTGGACCAACCAGAAAAATTTGGTAAAGCCCTTGTACTACAACTTTTACCAGGTACCCAAGGTCTTTATGGATTCGTAATCGGATTCTTTATCCTACAACAAATCACAGGTGGAGATTCTATCACATTTGAAAGAGGTCTATACCTACTAATGGCAGCTCTTCCAGTAGCAATAGTTGGTTATGCATCAGCACAAAGACAAGCACGTGTTGCTATCGCAGGTGTAAACATCCTTGCTAAAAACGAAGACCAATTCGTTAAAGGTGTAGTTTACTCTGTAATGGTTGAGCTTTATGCTATCTTAGGATTTGTAATTTCTCTACTACTAGTTAGAGCTTAATATTAGGAAAAGATTATGAATAATCTTGAAGTAATATTAGAGTCAATTATTAGCGAAGGAAATACTGAAAAAGAAAAAATCTTAAGAGAAGCCCAAGAAAAGGCTGACGAAATCATATACCAATCAAAAAACGAAGCAGAGATCAAAGCACGTGAGATTATCGATAAGGCAAATAGAGAAGCAGAAACTATACTATCAAATGAAAATGTCTCAGCAAAAAGAGAATCTAGAGATATAGAAATTTCTGCAAAAAACAAGGTTATAGACCAAATAGTAGATAAGCTTTTAGAAAATCTAAAAAATATCGACGAATCTTCTTACAAAAACTTTGTTTTAAATACTATAAAAAACTCTGATATCAAAAGTGGAGACCTGCTTTTGGCAAAAAACTACAGGGATGCCTTAAAAAACGAAGATTTTCACGGATTTACAGTAGCAGATGAAAGCGTAGAAGATGGTTTTGTGATCAAATCTGGAAAGATTGAATACGACAACAGATTTTCTTCAATAATAAAATACAATATTGACGATATAAGAAAACAAATTTCAAGCGAAATTTTTAAATAAGGAGGGCTAAATGAACAGAGATAACTATATAGGTGGATCTATCTCAACAAGAATATATGAAAACAACCTCCTTAGTAAAAATGACTTGGAAAGACTAGTTGACTATGACTCTCTAAGCGAAGTCTTAAACGCCCTAAGCGATTCTTCTTATAGAGAAAGCATTCAAAATCTCAATAGGGATGAGGAATACGAGAAAATCCTAGATGATGAACTTAAAAAGTCTTACAAATTAATCGAAAATACCGCTAGTGATAGCAATATTTTGGATTATTTTAGGGAAAGATATAACTTCCATAACCTAAAAGTACTTCTAAAGGAAATCATCCAAAAGGAAAACTATAGCAATCTTTATAGCGATTTATCAAATATTGACCTTGCCTATATCAAAAAAGAACTTCTAAACGAAGATGGCCTAGATAAAGATTTCTTGGAAACCCTAGATATAGAAGGCTATGAGCCTTTCAACAAATCGACCAACCCAAGCGAATCTTACCTAGAAGATGCCAAAAAGGCACTGGCTATTTTTGATGAAAGCAAAAATCCGAAAGACTTGGAAATTAGCCTTGATAAGGCTTATTATAAAAAGCTATTAGAAGATGCCAAGGCTATCGACCTAGAAGAATTGACTCGCTTTACCAAAGAGAGAATTGACCTTATCAATCTAAAGACAATGCTTAGAGTAAAAAGCAAAAATTCTGACATTGAGGAACTTAATAGCGCTCTTATAGATGGAGGCTATATAGAAAAAGAAAGATTTGATGAGATTTTCCCACAGGAAATAGATCAAATCGTGGTAAGTCTTTCTAATGAAAATATCAACAAGTATGTAGTTAACGCCATAGATGGCGATAAGACTATGAATCAAAACCTACTTGACCTTGAAAAATCAATTGATGACCATCAAATGGACTATTCAAGGCTGGCCAAACAAATGACTTATGGGCCAGAAGTTTTGATGAACTATATAATTTCAAAAGAAGCAGAGATCAAAAACTTAAGGATTATCCTAGTTTCAAAGCTAAACAATCTTCCAAAAGACTTTACCCTAGAAAGGTTGCGTGAAACATATGTATAGAGTAGCGGTAATCGGAGATAAGGACTCAGTTCTAGCCTTTAAGGCACTCGGTGTAGAAGTATACACAGTTATAGATGGCAATGAGGCAAGTGAAAAGATCAAAGACCTTGCCAAAGAAGAAGTTGGCGTGATATTTATTACAGAAAAATTTGCCCAACAAATCCCATCTACAATTGACAAATATAGAGATCAGATGACTCCAGCAATAATCCTAATCCCAGGAAACACAGGTTCTATGGGCATAGGCCTTGCTGATATCAACAAGTCAGTAGAAAAGGCTGTTGGAGCCAACATTTTAAATTAAAGGAGCTTAATTTGAAAGAAGGTAAAATTACTAAAGTATCAGGACCATTGATAGAAGCTAGCGGCCTATCTGATGCTAACATCTATGACGTGGTTGAGGTATCAAAAGATAAGCTCATCGGTGAAATAATAGAGATGAGAGGAGATGTTGCAAGTATTCAGGTTTATGAAGAAACGACAGGTATAGGCCCTGGAGACAAGGTTGTCTCAACAGGCCACCCTCTATCAGTTGAGCTTGGACCAGGAATGCTTCGCCACATGTACGATGGTATCCAAAGACCACTTAAAAAACTTGAAGATTTGGCTGGCAACTTCCTAAAAAGAGGAGTTACATCACCAGCTTTATCTCGTGAAACATTATGGGAATTCAATCCTACTGCTAATATAGGCGATCAAGTAGTGGCAGGAGATGTCCTAGGTACTGTTGAAGAAAC
Source organism: Anaerococcus urinomassiliensis (assembly GCF_900128425.1). Lineage (NCBI taxonomy): Bacteria > Bacillati > Bacillota > Tissierellia > Tissierellales > Peptoniphilaceae > Anaerococcus > Anaerococcus urinomassiliensis. Next base: position 1,796,614 of record NZ_LT635782.1, on the reverse strand, counting down.
ACACGTACTTACTCACAAAATTATGGTACCTTTTGGAGTAAGCGGAAAAATAAAAGATATAAAATCTGGCGAATACACAGTTGAGCAAACTGTAGCAGTTATAGAAACAGAAGATGGTGATAAAGAAATCAATATGATCCAAAAATGGCCAGTAAGAAAGGCTCGTCCATCAAGAAGAAAACTTGATCCAAACGAACCACTTATCACAGGCCAAAGGGTTATAGATACATTCTTCCCAGTTGCTAAGGGTGGTACTGCAGCAATACCAGGACCATTTGGATCTGGTAAGACAGTAGTTCAACACCAAATAGCAAAATATGCCGATACAGATATGGTAGTTTACGTTGGTTGCGGTGAACGTGGCAACGAGATGACTGACGTACTTAACGAATTCCCAGAACTAATAGACCCAAAAACTGGCGAATCAATAATGGAGAGAACAATCCTTATAGCAAACACTTCAAATATGCCAGTAGCTGCCCGTGAGGCAAGTATATACACAGGTATCACCCTTGGAGAATACTTCCGTGATATGGGTTACAACGTGGCTATGATGGCCGACTCTACAAGCCGTTGGGCAGAAGCTCTACGTGAAATGAGTGGTCGTCTAGAAGAGATGCCAGGAGATGAAGGATTCCCAGCATATCTAGCAAGCCGTATAGCAGACTTCTACGAAAGAAGTGGTAAAGTTGACGTTTTAGGAAACCGTGACGAAAAAGGATCACTAACAGTAATCGGAGCTGTATCTCCTCCAGGTGGAGACCTTTCAGAACCAGTAACCCAAGCAACACTTCGTATAGTAAAAGTGTTCTGGGGACTAGACTACGACCTATCCTACCAACGTCACTTCCCAGCTATCAACTGGCTAAACTCATACTCCCTATACCAAGACAAGATGGATAACTATATTGACTCAAATGTCAACGAAGACTTCTCAACTATGAGAAAACGCGCTATGAGCTTGCTTGCCCAAGAGCAAAGCTTACAAGAAGTTGTAAGACTTGTTGGTCGTGATGCCCTATCAGATGATGATAAATTAAAACTAAATGTTACAAAATCAATCAGAGAAGACTACTTGCAACAAAATGCCTTCCACGATGTTGATACCTATTGTTCACTAAAGAAACAAAACATCATGCTTGACTTGATTTTGTATAACTACGACAGATCTATAGAAGCTCTTTCAAATGGTATAGACATATCTGAGATTGAAAAACTTCCAGTTCACGAGAGAATCACTCGTGCTAAGTTTGTAAGCGAAGAAGAAATCGAGAAATTAGCAGATATCAAAGATGAAATTGACCAAGAAATTGGAAACTTGCAAAAGGAGGCATAATGTTAAAAGAATATAAAACAGTTACAGAAGTCGTTGGCCCTCTTATGCTAGTTGAAGGTGTAGAAGGTGTCAACTTTGATGAACTAGTAGATATCGAAATGCAAACAGGCGAACGTCGCCGTGGTCGTGTTATAGAAATCGAAGAAGGTCGTGCCATGGTCCAACTTTTCGAAGGATCAACAGGTATCAACCTTGCTGCAACAAGCGTTAGATTTCTTGGACGTCCACTAGAACTTGGCGTATCTGAAGATATGGTAGGCCGTGCATTTAACGGTCTAGGTGAACCAATTGATGATGGTCCTGCTATCATTCCTGAAGAAAAAAGAGATGTAAACGGAACAGCAATCAACCCTGTAAGCCGTGACTATCCATCAGAATTTATACAAACAGGTATTTCTACCATAGATGGACTAAACACCCTAGTACGTGGACAAAAGCTTCCTATTTTCTCAGGAAACGGACTACCACACAACCAAGTAGCAGCACAAATTGCCCGTCAAGCCAGAGTACTAAACGATGACGAAGGATTTGCTGTAGTATTTGCAGCTATAGGTATTACCTTTGAAGAAGCACAATTTTTCCTAGATGACTTTAGAAAAACTGGAGCTTTGGACCGTTCAGTACTATTTATGAACCTTGCTGATGACCCAGCAATTGAACGTCTATCAACACCAAAAATGGCCCTAACTTGTGCAGAATACCTAGCTTATGAAAAAGATATGCAAGTACTTGTTATCATGACAGACATGACCAACTACGCAGAAGCTTTGCGTGAGGTATCAGCTGCCCGTAAGGAAGTACCAGGCCGTCGTGGATATCCAGGATATCTTTATACAGACCTTTCTACAATCTATGAAAGAGCTGGAAAACTTCGTGGCAAACCAGGAACCATTACTCAAATTCCTATTTTATCAATGCCAGAAGATGATATCACCCACCCAATCCCAGACCTAACAGGCTACATCACAGAAGGACAAATCATCCTTAACCGTGAGCTTTATAACCAAGGTGTAGAACCACCAGTTTCAATCCTTCCATCCCTATCTCGTCTTAAAGATAAGGGTATAGGCAAGGGCAAAACTCGTGAAGACCATGCTGGAACAATGAACCAAATTTATGCAGCATACGCATCAGGTGTTGATGCCAGAGAACTTCAAAAAATCTTGGGTGACTCCGCTTTATCAGATGCAGACCTTGCCTTTGCAGAATTTGCCAAAGAATTTGAAGAAAAATACATCAACCAAGGATATTACACCAATAGGTCTATAGAAGAAACTCTAAATCTTGGTTGGGAATTATTAAAGATCATTCCAAAATCAGAACTTAAGAGAATTGACGACGTCCTAATTGAAAAATACATGGATTAGGTGATAAAAATGGCAAGACTAAAAGTAACGCCAACTAGGATGAACCTAAATACCCTCAAGAAAAGACTAGGCACAAGCAAACGTGGATACAAATTATTAAAAGACAAGCAAGATGAACTCATGCGCCAATTTATGATACTAATCCGCGAGAACAAGACCCTAAGAGAAGAAGTAGAAAAAGAGCTTTCTGACTCCTTCTCTGACTTTCTTATAGCAAGTGCCTTTATGTCTCCAGAGGCTATGGAAGCTGCAGTAAGCTTTCCAACCCAAAAAGTTGGTGTAGATATAGATGTAAAAAATATCATGAGCGTTAGGATTCCACAAATGGCATTTAAGGTCGACCAAGACGAAAACGCAAGTATGTTTTCCTATGGCTATGCCGAAACATCAGCAGGGCTTGACCAAGCAATCATTGGCCTTAATGAAGTTATGGAAAAACTACTCAAACTAGCTGAATTGGAAAAGACCACCCAACTAATGGCAGATGAGATAGAATCAACACGTCGTCGTGTTAATGCTCTAGAATACCGTACAATTCCAGACTTGGAAGAGACAATCAAATACATCAGAGCAAAACTAGAAGAAAATGAAAGAGCTACTATTGCTAGACTAATGAAAGTAAAAGATATTATTTCTGACCCAGATGTTACAGATACTTTAAACGAAAAGCAATTTGTAGAAGATAATAGAACTTACATTTAACAAGGAGAGATGATAAATGGAGGCTGGGCCCTATTTTACTTTAAAAAACGCAGCTATAATCATTTTACTAATAATATTAAATGCGATTATAAGAGCTGTACACACTAGTCTTATATCACTAAACTCAAATAGACTAAAAGAAATCTATGAAGAAGAAGGAGATAATAAGACTAAATCCCTTCTAAAAATAATCAGCGACCAAGATAAGCTAAACCAATCATTTGATTTGATCGATATGATCATATCCTTTGTGATAATAACTTATTTTATCAGCCGCTTACCTTATTACCATATTTTAGAAGGAAGGATGAGCACATATATTGTCTTATCCATTATAATCTTTGCTATAATTAAAATAATATTTATAGACAAAATTCCAAAGCGCATTGGAGTCAGAAACCCTATGCAGCTTGCGATGGCAACAAACTTTCTAAGCCGACTAATACTTGGAATAACTGCACCGTTTGTAAGATTTACTAACCTTGTCACAAACTTTTTTATGAACGTATTTGGCATAGAAGCCAAGGCTGTAGAAAAGGAAGTGACCAGCGAGCAGATAAAATCCATTGTCCAAGTAGGAGAAAATCAAGGCATCATCCGTCCCATGGAATCTAGGATGATTAATTCCATCATGGGCTTTGATGATCTCATAGCAGAAGAGATAATGACCGCAAGGACAGATGTCTTTATGATAGATGTCAACGATATGGAAAAAACTTGGCTAGATGAGTTTTGCAAGATCAAACATTCTAGGATACCAGTCTATGAAGACGAAGTAGACAATATTTTGGGAATAATTTTTACCAAAGACTACCTACTAGAAGCAAGTCGCGTTGGTATCAAAAATGTCCACCTAAGAAGTCTTATAAAACCAGCATACTTTGCACCAGATAAGATTGAAACAGACAAGCTTTTCTCAGATATGCAAATCAAACGCATCCATATGGCCGTTCTAATAGACGAATACGGAGGTTTTGCTGGGGTTGTAACCATAGATGACCTACTAGAAGAGATAGTAGGTGACCTAGACGAAGGTGAGTCATATATCCACGAATTTAGGGAAAATAGGCAGGGAGTATATGTAGTAAAGGCTTCTATGTCTATCAAAGACCTAAACGAGAAAATCCCAATAGAAATAGACGAAGACAACGAAAACTACGACTCTTTGGGAGGCTTCATAATAGACAGACTAGGCTATATACCAGACGCTGGCGAAAACGTCGCCTTTGACTACAAGGGCTACGAAATCAAAATCCTATACATAGAAGACAATAGGATAAAAGCTTGTAGGATAAGGAAATTAAAAGAAGCAAAGCAAGAAACAACCTTGGAAAACTAATAGAATGGATGGTTAGAATCCTTATTATTCTAACCATCCATTTTTTCTTTTACAAATCAAAGAGCCATTCTTGGTCAAATTCTGTATAGTAAATAATATCTTTTTTCTCTCCGTCTATCAATTCTTCTTGTTCGTAAAGAAGAGCGTATGTGTCTTTTTTTGGACTGTGGGCTAGGCAGGAATATCCGTAGTGCTTGTTATTAATTATCTTTTTTCCTACAAATTCTAACCTGTCATCATTTTTTACTTCAAGGATCTTGATAGATCCATGGCTCCTGTCAGGGCCGTCTGGATTTGATAGGAGGATGTACTCCTTATTATCTCTCTCAAATTTTAGTACTGAAACCATGCATGTTGATGTGGACTCAAAGTCAACTTCCCTAAGTTCTGAGAAGGTATCTCCCAAATCTTTTGAGATGGCATAGAGAACTTTGCCAGAAGTATTTCTCACAAATATCATTACATGGCCATTGTTAAGCTCTATTAGCTGGCTTTCTGATGTATTGAATCCTAAGTCTCCAAGGAGTTCATCTTTTCCAAAATTGATGGACCTAGACCTGTTGAAGGTCTTGCCTTCATCGTCACTGTAGATGAGTGCTACATTTTCCTTGTTGTAATCATCTCCTATTGAATAGTAGATGGCAAAAAGCAGGCGACCATTTGCTAAGCTTAGGCCTACTCCCGGGCAAGTCCCAAGAAATTTCATCCTAGGATCTGCAATTTGCTTAGTAATATCTACTGGGCATTGCCAAGTTCTCCCACCATCATCAGAATGAGTCAGCCACAGGTGAGAAGTTTGGTGGATTTGGTAGGGTGATGTGTCTTTATAAATATTACCGATGACCTTGCCATCTTCATATATATTATAAAGATTGGTAAATGGCATAGTATCAGTCATCTGTATACTTAAATTTGTCTTCTTATCCCTATTATCATAGACGCTTCCATCATCTCTTACATAGAATTCATTGCTATTAGAATCAAAAAATTTTAAATATTTCTCTCCTTTAACTTCTTTGTATGATTCTTGATTTTTGGCTGCCCAAAAGTTGCCGCCAGACTTGAAAGCATCAACAATCATATATAGTCTATCTTTGTCTTCTAAAAGACACATATCTATATTAAATGGTGGATTGTCTGTATCAGCTCCATCCATATCAATAACTTTGGTAAAATTTGCAAAATCGTAACCAGGATTTTTAAAAAGCAAAACTGGATTGATTTTCCCCCAATCAGACCTAGTGTCGAGTCTTTGATCAGCTCCAGCAACTATAGTTCCATTATCAAGCATCAAAAGAGATGGAATCCTATAAAAAGGCGAATCATCAAGTCCCGGATAAAAAATTGGTATTGGTGATGATTTGTACACATTTGCCTCCTATTCTTCTTCACAAACTAAGTCCAGTTTAAGGTATTTGGCGTATTTACGCAAGTATAGCATGCCTCCGTCTAGCATGTAGACGTTTTCTATTCCCATATTTTTTAGTCTTTTTATGGTGTTAGATGCGGATGAACCTGTTTGGTCGTAGATTAGGACTTTCTTATCTTTAGGAATTTTAAATTTTTCTATATCACCTGTAAATAGTTTTGCTCCCTTTATATGGCACTCTTTGTAGGCGGTTTCGTTTCTTATGTCATATATTTTATAATCAGAGATAATATCATTTAGTTCTGATATTCTCACATGAGGGAGCCTTCCTTCTTTAATATTTATGGCCTGAGATCCTATGACATTGTTGATATCTTCGGTTGTTGAGTAATATGGCTGGTAGCCAAGTTCTAGGTCGTAGAGGTCATATATCGTTCCACCCATTTTTATAAGACTTCCTATGACATCGATTCTCTTGTCGACTACTCCTCTGCCCAAGGCTTGAGCTCCGTAGATTTTGCCATTATTTTTGTCAAATAATAGTTTCATATAGACCATTTGTGCTTCTGGCATTATCCCTACTATGTCTGTGTGGGAGATGAGCGTTGTGTCATAATCATAGGCCAATTCCTTTAATTTTGCTTCTCCAAGACCAGTTACTCCTATATTTAAGTCAAAGGATTTTAATAGAAAAGTTCCTATAAATGATTGTTTTTTGCTTTTTTCTCCTCCTAGGAGATTGGCTACATATTTTGCCTGCCTATGGGCTGGCCAAGCTAGTTTTAGGTTCTCATTTTCTCTTGTAAAGAAATTTCTGATATCAATCACATCGCCTATGGCAAAGATGTTTGGATCTGAAGTTTTGTAATCATCATCTGTTACTATGGAACCTTTTTCTGTTATCTCTAGGCCAGCATTTTTTGCAAGCTTGTTATTTGCAAGCATTCCAAGACCAAGTATTACCATATCTGCAGGGACTCTTTTGCCTGATGCAAATATGGCTTCTTTGTCCGTGATTTCTACTAGTTCTTTTTCATGGATAATATTTATACCGTTTTCTATGATGTTTTCTTCTATAAATGCTTTGAGTTCATCGTCTATGACTCCAAGGATTTTGCCACGGACGAACATATTTATCTGAGTATCTTTTAGTTCGTTCAGGGCGTGGGCTGCTTCTATGGCGATAAATCCACCGCCTGCAACAAAGATTTCCTTAGGTTTATTTTTTTCGTAGTAGGTTCTTATATTTTCTACATCTACTACATTTCTGATGGTAAAAACATGGTCCTTGTCAGTTCCTTTAATAGTTTTTGGTACATTGGCGTGGGCACCGGTGGCAAGTACTAGGTAATCGTAATTTTCTACAAATTCTTTGTCGGATTTTTTGTCCAAAACTTTGATGGATTTGTTTTCCTTATCGATTGAAAGGACTTCGTGGTAGTTTTTTGCCTTTATATTGTATCTTTTTGCAAAACTTTCGCTGTCCCTATGGACCAAATCTTGGCTGTTTTTTATTTGGTAGGATAGGTAGTAGGGTAATTCGCAGTTGCCAAAGCTCATATCTCTGTCCTTTTCGTACATTACTATTTCAATATTTTCATCAAGACGACGTAGTGAAGTGGCAAGGGTTGCCCCAGCTGCTACAGCTCCTACTATTATAACTTTCATTTTTTCTCCTCCCTCTTCTTTGACCGATTCTTAGTAAATATTTACCCCAAAATAAAAAAAGGAGCTTCACGCTCCTCTAATGCATCCAAAACCCTCATTTTGGATTCAATCATTTTACCTAAGCTTTGAAAGCTTTGGCTTTATTATTTATTTGAAAAGTTGGTCAAAATCTATAGCTTTATCATTTGGTAGGGTTCTAATGTCTAGTTTCTTACCATTAGCTTCGATTTTCTTAAATGTATCAATATCATTTTGATCTACGAAGATACTTTCGTTTACCTTTTCTTTGTCACTTGTTTGGTGGATGTTTCCTACGTTAACTGAGTCGATTTCAATTCCATCTTCAATCAATTTTAGGGCATCTTCTGGACTTTCTACCAAAACTAGGGCATCTTCTTCTTCAAGGTCTTTGATTTTAGAACTAGCTTCGCTTATACCAAAGAAATATGATTTTGAACCCATTGGTGTTACTAGGTCCATAAGATGTTGTTGTTTTTCGTCTTCACTTACAAGGTCGTTTGCTACAACTATTACATCAGCGCCAACTTGTTTCATCCAATTTCTGGCTACTTGGCCGTGCAATAGTCTATCGTCAACTCTTAATAAAACTGCTTTTGCCATAAATTTTCCTCCTATTTACTTACTCTCTCATATTTTCTTATATTTTATATTCAATCATTTTACCCTAAGACATATGTATTGTCATATTATTTTTTCCTACTTAGTAAAATTCATTAATTATTTATAAAAATTATAAAATTTTATAAAAATTTGAAGATTTTTGAATAAAATACGATTTTTGGCAAGTATAATAGATAATTTTTGATATACTATATAATGATATTGATTATCAATATACATCGATTATAAGGAGGTATACTTTTGAAAATATATAATAAATTATTTTCTTATATTCCAGATAAAAAAATTAATGGTATATTATCAGTTGTTTTTACGGCCTTAGGATGTTTTGTCCAATTTTATGCCTATTATTTGATTTGGCAAATAATTGAAAGTGTTTTTACAAAAGGAGATTATTTAGGTGTAAAATTTAGTGCATCTTATGTATTAAATTTATTTATAGTACAAGCTATATTATACATAGTAGGGACTTGGATGAGCCATTTAGCGGCTTTTAGCTTGGAAACGAGGCTTAGGAAAAAAGGAATTAAGAATTTAATAAATGCTTCAAACACATTTTTTGATACTCATCAGTCAGGAGAAGTTAGAAAAATTATAGATAACAATGTTGAGCAAACTCATATGAGTGTCGCTCACTTAATACCTGACCATACAGCAGCAATTATTACACCGATACTATTGCTGATCTTGGTTTTTAATATAGATCTTTATCTGGGCATATTTTTCGTAATAATTGTTTTAATATCTATGTTTTTACTTTATAAAATGTCTGGTGAAAAAGAATTTACCATAGCTTATATGAAAAAATCTGATGAACTTAATGGCCAGGCTGTTGAATATGTCAGAGGATTGCCGGTTGTAAAGATTTTTAATGCTCCACTCATAGGTTTTAAAAAGTTATATAGGACTATTAACGACTATAGAGATATGGTTTACGCTTATTCTATGTCTTGTAGGTTGCCCTTTGTAAGTTTTCAATGGGTATTAAATATTTTTATAATTACGCCTATATTTATTGCTATTTACATGGTAGTGAGAAATGGCGCTGATCCTTATCTTTGGTCTGCTAAGCTTCTATTTTTTACCTTGTTTATGGGTTTATTTTTCTCAGATTTGATGAAGATTATGTATGTCGGCATGTACAACGTAGAGGCAACTACAGCAGTAGACAATCTCGAAAATCTATTTGATGAGATGAATGCCAATAAAACTACTTATGGAAATGATGATTTTATAGATAATTATTCTATAGAATTTAAAAATGTAAGTTTTTCTTATGAAAAAAAGACCAAGATAATAGATAATTTATCTTTTAAATTAGACGAAAATAAAGTTTATGCCCTAGTAGGTCCATCTGGAGGCGGTAAATCAACTATTGCAAAACTTATTTCCGCTTTATATCCTATAGATTCTGGGGAAGTACTTCTAGGTGATAAAAACATTTACTCTTATAAAAAAGAGACTTTGATGGATAATATTGGCATGGTTTACCAAAATCCAAAACTATTTCAAGGAATTTCAATTTTTGAAAATGTAAAACTTGCAAAAAAGGATGCAAGTGACAAGGAAGTTTATGAGGCTTTAAGACTTTCTAAGTGTGATCAATTCATAGATAAATTTGAAGATGGTTATGATTCTATAATTGGAGCAAGCGGGGTCAATTTATCAGGTGGAGAGATACAAAGAGTATCTATAGCAAGGATATTTCTAAAAGATCCTAAAATAATTATTTTAGATGAAGCATCGGCTGCAGCAGATCCAGAAAATGAATATGAAATTCAACAAGCCTTCAAAAATCTAATGGAAGGCAAAACAGTCATTATGATAGCTCACAGATTATCTTCTATTCGTGGAGTTGATGAGATGTTAGTAGTTGAAGACGGAAATATCATTGAGCGAGGAAGTCATGATTATTTGATGGAAAAGGGAGCTAGGTACAAACAATTTGTAGATTTGTATGATGAAGCCAACCAATGGAGGATAAGCTAATGAAAGATTATTTAAAAAATAGATTTGCCCTAACGGATGAGGGTGCAAAGGGAACGTCGATAGCAATCTTTTATTCAACACTTAAAAACCTATCTTTTATGTTGCCTATATTTTTGCTAATGTATACAATCCAGGGTTTGTTGGATCTTGGGGACTTTTCTCTTAAAGCTACTATAATATCCTATATAATTGTAGCTATTATAATGGCCTTGGTACTTGATAAGGATTATAAGACAACCTATAACGAGACCTACAAAGAAAGTGCAAATTTAAGGATTAGTCTTGCTGAGAAATTAAAAGATTTGCCCCTCTCCTTTTATGCTAGCCACGATCTTACAGATTTATCCCAAACTATAATGAAAGATGTAGAAACTATAGAACACTGTCTAAGTCATTCTATCCCAGGATTTTATGGTTTTATAATTAGTTTTTGCATCGTTTCAATTTTGTTATTAATAGGAAATCTTAGACTAGCCTTGGCTATAATTATTCCGATTTTAGCAAGTATATTGTTGACATTTTTATCTAAAAATAGGCAAAAGAAAGCGACAGGAGAATATTACAAAGATCAAAGAGAATCAGCTAGGATTTTTCAAGAGCTTATAGACTCATCTACAGAAATCAAAGCTTATAATTTAAGCGAAAGCAAAGAAAAAGAAGCAATTCATTTTGTAAATAAGCTTGAGAAAAAACATATTTCTACCGAAATCTCCCAAGTTATACCATTAACACTTTCACAAATTGTGGCAAAATTTGCTCTGGGTTTTGCCATATATTTTGGATTAAAGGAACTTATTGAAGGTAATATAAATATTCTATACTTTTCCGGCTACTTATTTGCTGCGGCAAGGCTAATAGACGGAGTAGATCAATTTGTAACATACTATGGAGAATTTATGTATATAGATTCACCAGTTGAAAAAATCAAATCCATCGAATTGGCGGATATTCAAGAAGGTCAAAGAAGTGATATAAAATCTTTTGATATTTCTTGTGAAAATTTAGAGTTTTCCTATAAAGATGGTAAGAAAGTAATAGATGGTATTTCCTTTAATAGTTACCAAGATAAAGTAAGCGCCTTGGTAGGACCATCTGGTTGCGGAAAAACAACTGTACTTCGACTCTTATCAAGACTTTATGATTATGATAAAGGAAAGATATCTATAGATGGCAAAGAAATAAGCACCGTGGACACTAAGGATTTATTTAGCCACATATCCATGGTATTTCAAGATGTAATATTATTTAATGGAAGCGTTATGGATAATATAAGGTTTGGAGATTTATCCGCAAGTGATGATGAAGTTTTGAAAGCTGCAAGACTTGCCAATTGCGACGAGTTTGTAAACAAACTTCCAATGGGATATAAAACTCTTATTGGAGAAAATGGCTCAAACTTATCTGGAGGAGAGAGACAGAGAATTTCAATAGCTAGGGCATTTTTAAAAAATGCAGAAATAATTTTGTTAGACGAAATAGCAGCTTCTTTAGATGTAGAAAACGAAAAGTATATCCAAGATTCTTTAAATGAACTAACAAAAAATAAGACGGTAGTGCTCATATCTCACAGAATGAAGTCAATTCAAAATGTAGATCAAATTATAGTTATGAATGAGGGGAAAATCGAAGCTTTAGGAACTCATGAATATCTTTTGGACAATAGTAAAACTTACGCAAAAATGATAGAAAGCTCAAGACTTTCTGAAGAATTTGTATATTAAGGGAGGTTTTTTATAAGTGAATAAATTTAATGTACGAGATTTAGTAAATGCAGGAGTATTTTCTCTTTTAGTCGTTATGGCAGTATGGGTTGCTGGCATGATAGGTTTTATACCTGTCCTCATGCCTCTTGTCCCTTTTGCCTGTTGTTTGTTATCAGGACCTGTTTTTATGCTCTATTCAACTAAAATAGATAAATTTGGTATGATTTTGATAATGGGCATTATTTTTGGATTGGTATTTTCTTTAAGTGGTCATGGCTCTCTTGCTTTTCCACTCATTGTTCTTATTGCTTTAGTTTCAGAATTTATAATGAAAAAAGGTAATTACAAAAGCATAAAATATGCAAGGTTAACTTATATGTTTTTTTCATTATTTTCTGCTGCTAATCTATTACCTTTATATATAGCTAGAGATTCTTATAAAGAGAATTTGATAAGCCAAGGTTATAAAGCAGACTTTGTAGAAAAGTTAATGTCAGTAATGCCTACTTGGTCATTTGTTCCAATTGTTGCTCTTGGTGTATTAGGTGCTTATTTAGGTTGTACGCTAGGAATAAAAATACTTAAAAAACACTTTATAAAAGCAGGAATGGCATAGATGAAGCTTGATTTTAGAACAAAACTACTTTTAACTATAGTAGTAGGAGTTGTTGTAATTGAAGGGAGCCTAGTACATAACTATTATTATTTAGGAATGTTCTTGTGCTTCTTACCTTATATTTTTGCCTTGGTAGATAAAAGATGGTCAATGCTTATAAAGGGAGTAGTAGTAAATACTCTCGCCATTGTAGGAAATAAATACTTATTAATACTTCCTCAAAATATACGGACTATGATATTAAACTTGTATTGTGGAATTACTATGAGCGTTCTACCAGGCTTTATGATGGGTTATTATACAATCAGCACTACTACTATGAGTGATTTAGTTTATGCTCTAAAAAAAATAAAGCTTCCTGATTATATAATAATACCAATTTCAGTTATGTTTAGATTTTTTTATTCCATAAAAGAGGACTATCAAAAAATAAATGAGGCTATCTATATGCATGGATTAACAGCAAAAAATTTCTTTAAAAATCCAGTTAGGATTTTGGAATATAAATTTGTTCCCTTGCTAATGATAACCTCACAAACAGCTGATAATGTATCAATATCTGCAATGACAAGAGGGATGAAAGTAGGATGTGAACGTTCTAGCATTTCAAATACTAGACTTAAATTTTTTGATTATGTATTTTTAGTATTTTCCTTGCTTTTAATAATTTTATTTATAAGGGGAAAGTATGCTAGAATTTAAAGATTTTGGATTAGACTATGAAGATGTTGACAAAAAAAGTTATAAGATATTAGAAAATGTCAATATAAATTTTGAAAAAGGCTCTGTGAATGTAATAACTGGGGAATCCGGCTCTGGTAAGTCATCGATTATTAAAGCTATCAATGGAATAATTCCTGAGATTGATAAGGCAAAATTGAGTGGGAAAATTGAATTAGATGGTAAGAATCTAGTAGATATGACCATAGCAGATAGAAGTAAGTTTATATCTACGGTATTTCAAAATCCTAAAAATCAATTTTATGCAGTAAATTCTCTTGATGAGATAGCTTTTGCTTTGGAAAATAGAAATATAGAAAGAGATGAAATATTTCAAACTATTGATAGATATAGCAATATATTAGGTACAGAAAAACTTCTTGATAAGGACTTATTAAAATTATCAGGTGGACAGAAACAATTAGTGGCAATTACTTCTGTAGCAGTTTTAGATAATGATATATATGTATTTGATGAACCCTCAGCCTCTCTTGATAAAAAAGCAATTGAAAAGCTAGCAAATGTTATTAAAATCTTAAAATATATGGGTAAGATTATAATTATCGCTGAGCATAGACTTTATTATTTAAAAAATATACTAGATAAGCTTTGTATAATTAAAGAAAATAATCTTATAGAATATGATAAAGAAGAAGTAAATAATGATTTGATAAAGACTTATAATCTAAGAAGATTAGATGAAATAGGGATTAATGAAATAAAAAATGAAAAATGGACTAGAAAGTCTTTAGATGATAAGTCATATGATCATAATCATGCATTAAAATGTATTAATTTTTATTGCAAATATAAAAATAGTAAGCGAGTTTTATTTGACTTTAATATTTCTTTTGATCCTGGGATATATTTTATAATTGGTAAAAACGGCATAGGAAAAACATCCTTTATTAGGAATTTGTGTAAGCTAAATAAGAGGCAAAAGTCTTTAGTTTACTATAAAGGTCAGAAAATTAAATCAAGTGGAGATTATATATCCCTTGTAATGCAAGATGTAAACTATCAGCTTTTTACAGAGAGCGTATATAAAGAGATTTCAATAGTTATAGAGGATGAAAAAATAAAAGATGAAAGTCTTTCTAAACTTGGCTTAATAGATAAGAAAAATATACATCCTCAAAGCTTATCTGGTGGACAAAAACAAAGACTTGCCCTAGCTTTAGCATATGCAAGTCCAAAGAAAATTGTTATCTTAGATGAACCTACATCTGGTCTTTGTATGACAAATATGAAAAAAATAATTGAAATAATTAAAGAAATGAAAGAGATGGGAAAAGTAGTAATAATTGTAACCCATGACTATGAATTTATAAAAATGGTTGATGAGAATGTGGTGGAGTTTGTAAATGGCAGTTAAAGGTATTGAAAGTTGGGGATTTAAGCTTTGCCCTACAAAAGATAAAGAAATTTTTGACTATGAATCCATAGAATCCCCAAAAAATAAAATGAGATCTTACTTAATCTTTCCAGGAGTTTATGTAGTATATATAGACTTTAAAGAAAAATATAGTTCGGAAAATTCAATTGAAAGCAGCAACTATGGTTATAGGATTGCCTACTCTTATGAAGGCAATTATTTTACTTATATCAATAATAGCAAGGTATTAATTAATAGACAACTTTTTGTAGGTAAGTATATACCTAAATCTAAAAAATCTTATACGAACAGAGAAAAAACAACTGCCTTTAACATAGTTATTAATCCTAATAATCTTGATATTAGTAAGGATTATTATAAAATTTTACAAACATTTGTTAATAAATTTAAAAACATAAGTGATGTAGGCTACACCTCATCAGATAAAGATTTATTAGAGGCTGCAAACCAGCTTATTTTATACCTTAAAGAAGAAAATAAAAGTTTAATTGCTATAAAAACTTTAGAATTAATCTGTTTAATATCAGACAGGAAGATTAGTGATAATAGAAGTAGATACTATAAAAAACAATGTGAAGATCAAATATTTGAGATTGAAAGTTATCTTAGAAAAAATTTGGCTAATGATATTAGTTTGGATTTTTTAGTAGATAAGTTTCAAATATCAAAATCTAGCTTAAATAATAAATTTATTAGTGAATTTCAATATACTCCTATGAGGTATCTAAATATAATTAGGATGATGAAAGCTCAGGATTTGCTTATAAGCACAGATAAAGAAATAGGTCAAATAGCAGAAGAACTAGGATTTGCAGAACAATCAAATTTCGCTAGGAATTTTAAAATTTATTCAGGCTTATGTCCTAGCAAATATAGAAGAGTTTACAAAAAATGTATTAATAAAAAGGAGAACGTATATGAAAAATAAAAATAAAAAATTAGCAACTGCACTTTTACTAGCTTTGGGTTTAAATGCCCTAAGCCCAGCAATAAGCTCATTTGCGGCAAGTAATGAAGCAAAGCCATTAGAAAATAATGAAGAAATTAATACTAAAAATGAAGAATTAACAAAAGCAAGTGAGGAAGTCGAAAAACTACAAAAAGAAGTAGAAGAAGCCCAAAAAGATTTATCTAAGGCAGAAGAAAATTTAAGAGATAAGGAAGATAAGAAAAAACAAAGAGATGAAGAAGTAGAAAAAGCAAATATCAATTATGCTAAGGCTAGTGATGAAAAAGAAAAAGCTTACCAAAATCTAGAAGCGGCTGTAGAAGAGCAAACTAATGCTAGCGATGAATTTATAAAACTTAGTGAGTTAAAAGATAAAAACGAATTAGCAGAAAAAGAATTAGAAAAAGCAAAAAAAGATTTGGAAATTGCAAAAGATGATCAAGACAAAGCAGATAAGGAAGTAAAAGAAGCCATAAGTTCTAAAGAAGCTCAAGAAGCAAAAGTAAACAAAGCTAAGAATGCTCTAGAAAAAGCAAAAGCAGAAGAAAAGCAAGCACAGGAAGACCTAAATAAGCTCATAGATAATCCAAAAACAAAAGAAGTAGAAGAAAATTACGAAAAAGCTAATAAAGATTTAGAAGATGCGAAAAATAAATCCCAAAATGCCCTAGAAGATAAAAAAGAAGATTTGGATAAAATAGGAAATGAAGTTGAGGGTTTGAAAACCAATACTAAAAAATCTCTGGAAAAGGTAGAGGAAAATAAGAATAATCTAGAAAATCTTTATAAAGAAATAATAAAATTTGAAAGTGAAAATACAAATTTAGTAGAAATTAATAAAAGCTTAGATAAGGCAAAGGAAGAAATAAAATCTCTAGAAAAAGACAGCGACCAATACAATAAAAAGCAAGAAGAAATAGATAAGCTAGAAAAGCAAGCAGAAGCATGTAACAAACTACGAGACGAGCTAAGAAAAAAATGCCATGAACTTAATGATCAGGCCAATGCAGATTTAGATTCAGTAAGGAATTATAATGGCGCAATTAGAAGCGAACATGATAAAACAATTGAACAAAGTAAGGCTATAGCAAAAAATAAACTAATAGAAGATATAAAAAATGGCAATATTACATCTGAAAATCTAGATGACAAGATAAAAGAACTTGAAGAAAGCAATAAAGATAATTATTTTCACAATGTAAAAGGGCCTTTATATGATTATGAAAAAGCTAAAGATGAGTATTGGGAATGTTGGAGAGCAGTAGTAAAAGCAACCGATGCATTTAGAGATAGTAGAGCTCAATTATATGATTGGAACTTTGCTTATCAAGCTAGCTCTATAGGTGGAACTGTCGAGAGATTTGATAAAGAATTTACTAGTCAACTAGCGAATATGGAAAAATTATCAAAAAACCTAACAGAAAAAGAAGAAATCTATAAAGAAGCTCTAGCTAAATACGAACAAGATGAAGCCTATATAGATAGTCTAAAAGAATCCAAAGAATTAATACAAAGTATAGAAAATAATAAAGAAAGAATTGAAGAGCTTAAAAAAGCTCTAGATCAAGCAAACAAAGAAAAAGAAAAAATCCAAGAAGAAATAAAGACAGCCGAAGCAAAAACTCTAGAAAAACAAAAAGAGTTAGAAGCTAATGAAAAAACAGAGCAAATAGCTAAAAAAGAATTAGAAGAATCTAAAAAAGCTTTAGAAAAAGCTAATGCTTCAAAAAAAGAGGCTGATCAAAAAGTAAAAGAACTTGAAGAAAAAATATCAGAATTAGAAAAAAATACAAGTGATGCGAACATTAATCAAGAAATAAAAGAAGCCAAGGAAAGATACGAGAAAGCAAAAGAAGAGCTTAGACAAAATAGAGAAAAGGTAAAAGAAGCAAAAGAAAAAGAAGCTCAAAGTAAGAAAAAATTGGATGAGGCCAATAAGGCAAAAGAAGAAGCTCAAAAAGACTTAGAAGAGGCACAAAAGAAAGCTTCTGATGCCAAAGATACATTATCAGAAAAAGAGAAAAACTTAGCTGATGAAAAAACTAAAGAAAAAATACAAAGAAGTAAAAAATCTCTTAAAGAGCTAATAGAGATCAGCAAAGAAATAGATGATGAAAATTTAAAGAAAGTAATTGCAGAAATAGACCTAGCACTAAAAAATAAAGATTTATCAGCAGAAGACTTAATTGAACTAAACAATAAATTAATAGAAGCAATTGCAAATGCAAAAAACAAACCATCTAAACCAGTGAATCCACAAGAACCTGATAAGTCACATGACTTAGAAAAAGATGATTTAAATAAAAAAGATTCTTACGACATAATTTATGTAGGCAAGGGATATAAAAATATTAAAGAAGGTTACTATAAGAGATCTAGCTTACAAAATAATCTTTTTATGGTTAAGAAATCATTAAATGCCCTAAAGATTAAAGCCTTGGCAGCTCAGTATCTACTAGACTACACACCAAAAACTGTAATAAATGTAAAAGATAAATTAGAAAAACTAATAGAAGAGAGCAGAGTTTTAGAAAAAGAGGCTGAAGAATTTATAAAAGAATATGAAAAAATTTTGGGATAATAGTCTAATAAATAGACACATTTAGCTAAACCGAAATATATTTTTTCAGAGATGTTTTTGTATATAAAACTAATAAGCAGAGATATTGCTCATCAATAATAATTTGCAAAAGTCCATTTTGAAGGTAAACTAATTTATATAATATTAACAATGATAGGGACAGTAGAGATTGGAATTTTTACAGAGAGAGACGATTGCTGAGAAGTCTTAAAAGGAAAATTGTCGAAGACCACCCTGGAGTTTTTTAAGAAATTAAAACGTCTGGTCGCGTTAAGACCTTTAATGAGAACAAAATTAGGTGGAACCACGGATATGACCCGTCCTTTTATCGGAAACGATAAGGGACGGTTTTTTATTTGTGAAAAAAAGTAAGGAGAGATTATGATTAAAATTAAATTACCAGATGATTCGATAAGAGAATATGAAAGTGGCGTAAAAGTTGGAGAAGTTACTAAAGATATTTCTGAAGGCCTATACAGAGCTGCTCTTGGAGCCGTTGTTAATGGCAAAGTCATGGGTTATGCTGAGCCAATCACAGAAGATAGTGACTTTAGAGTTGTAAAATTTGAAGATAAGGAAGGCAAGGAAATATTCTGGCATACAACAAGCCATATTATGGCTGCTGCTATCAAGAAACTTTGGCCAGATACTAAATTTGCTATAGGTCCAGCTGTAGCTGATGGATTCTACTACGATATGGAATTAGACCACAGATTTGTACCAGAAGACTTTGAAAAAATAGAAAAAGAAATGCTTGCCATTGCTAAAGATGACCATAAACTTGAAAGAGTTGAAATCTCAAGAGATGAAGCCCTAAAAATGTTTGAAGAAGAAGGCCAAGACTACAAGGTAGAGCTAATAAATGACCTTCCAGCTGATGAGATGATTACTCTATACAAGATGGGGGATGTATTTACAGACCTATGTGCTGGTCCACACCTTGAATCAACAAAGAAAATCAAAGCAGTTAAGCTAAAAACAATTGCTGGCGCATATTGGAGAGGTGACTCTGACCGCCAAATGCTTCAAAGAATCTACGGAATTTCCTTTGAAAAAGCTAGCCAACTAAGTGACTGGGAAGAATTACAAAAAGAAATCGAACGCCGTGACCACAGAAAGATAGGAAAAGAAATGGACCTATTTGCCTTCCACGAAGAAGGACCTGGATTCCCATTCTTCCATCCAAACGGAATGATTTTAATGAACGAACTACTAGACTGGTGGAGAGGTGTTCTTGAAGAACGTGGATATGGAGAAATCAAAACTCCACTTATCATGAACGAAGAACTATGGCACAAGTCAGGTCACTGGGACCACTACAAAGAAAACATGTACTTCACAAAAATTGACGAAGAAGACTATGCTATAAAACCAATGAACTGCCCAGGATCAGTTTTGACCTACGCATCTAACCAACATTCATATAGAGACCTACCAATCAGACTTGCAGAATTTGGCCAAGTTCACAGACACGAACTATCAGGAACCCTACATGGACTATTCAGAGTAAGAACATTTACCCAAGACGATGCCCACGTATATTGTTTGCCAAGCCAAATCAAAGAAGAAGTTTACAGAATGATTGACCTTGCAGACCTACTCTACTCAACATTTGGTTTCGAATATACACTTGAACTATCAACAAGACCAGATGACTATATGGGAGAATTAGAAGATTGGGACTTTGCGGAAGAACAACTAAAGGCAGCCCTTGAAGAACGTGGCATCGCTTATGAATTAAACCCAGGCGATGGTGCATTCTACGGACCAAAGATTGACTTCCACCTCCTAGATGCAGCCAAAAGAGAATGGCAATGTGGAACAATCCAACTAGACTTCCAATTACCACAAAACTTTGACTTAACATATGTAGATGAAGATGGTGAGAAGAAAAGACCAGTAATGCTTCACAGAGCCCTACTAGGATCAATAGAAAGATTTATAGGAGTACTAACAGAACACTTTGCAGGAAGATTCCCACTATGGATTAACCCAGAACAAGTAGTAATTATTCCGGTAAGCGACAAATTCTTAGACACAGCCTATGACCTTAAAGACAAAATCAAAGAAGCTGGATTTAGGGTAAAGGTTGATGGAAGAAGCGAGGGAGTAGGATATAAGATCCGCCAAGCACAATTAATGCGTGCAAACTATATGTTAGTAGTAGGAGAAAAGGAAGAAAGTTCAAAACTACTAACAGTAAGAAATAGAGATGGTGAAGAAACACCAGAAGTAAGCTTAGAAGAATTTATCGAAAAAATATCAGAAGAAAGCAAAACAAAATCAGTAAAATCAGCATTTTAATTGGATGATAAGCTGAAAATCCTAGGATAATTTCCTGGGATTTTTGCTTTAAAGCATAAAACATCTTGACAGAATTTTACTAAATGGTTTATTGTATAAGCTTATACAAAAAATTAGTGGAGAAATTATGACAGACATACAAGATATACAAATAAAAGAAAACAAAATGGGAACCATGCCTGTAGGCAAACTTCTCTTGGAGATGTCCATACCTATGGTAATCTCTATGCTAGTACAATCAATCTATAACGTAGTGGACTCAATCTTCGTAGCACAAATCTCAGAAGAAGCCCTAACAGCAGTATCCCTTGCATTTCCAGTACAAAATATCCTAATAGCCTTTGGAGTAGGTATAGGAGTAGGATCTTCAGCACTATTAAGTAGGTTCTTGGGAGAAAACAATAGAGATAGGGTAGGCTCTGTTGCCAGGCACGGAGTCATCCTTGCCATAATCCTATCAGTAGTATTTGCAATCCTTGGATTGTTATTTACCAATTCATATGCCCTAGCCCAAAAACAAAATGAAATAGTCACTACTTATACCAAAGAGTACCTATACATAGTGACCATATTTTCTGCCGGCATATTCTTTCAAATACTCGCAGAAAAGCTCCTCCAAGCCACATCATTAACCAACTATACGATGATAACCCAAATATCAGGAGCTGTCCTAAACATAATCCTGGACCCAATTTTAATCTTTGGCCTATTTGGATTTCCAAGGCTTGAAGTAAAGGGAGCAGCAATAGCCACAGTCCTAGGCCAAGTCGGTGGATCTTTGATAGGCCTATACTTCAACAAGACAAAAAACAAGGAAATCAAATTTACATCAGATAAGTTCAAATTGCACGCTGACATAGTCAAACAAATATTTTGGATAGGAATCCCATCCATAGTTATGTCAACCATAGGATCCATAGTAGTATTTGTCCTAAACCAAATCCTAAACAAATTTGGATCATCAGCCATAGCAGCCTACGGGGTAATGTTTAAATTCCAATCATTTGCCTTCTTGCCAGTCATAGGCATATCAAACGCCCTTACAACCATAGTGGCCTACAACTTTGGGGCAAGGAAAAAGGAAAGAATAAAAGAAGCCATAAGCCTTGCAATGAAAAGCTCCTTTGCCCTAGTATCCATATCCATACTAGTAATGTGGATATGGCCAGAACAACTTTTAGGCCTCTTTAACGCAACAGAAACAATGATAGAAATAGGAGTGCCAATGATGCGCATAGTAAGCCTATCCTACTTTGTAGCAATCCCATCAGTAGTAGCAGTAGGTGGAGTCTTCCAATCCTTAGGAAACTGGCAAATAGCAATACTCCAATCATTCCTCAGACAATTTATAATACTAGTACCAATATTCTACGTCCTATCCCTAACAGGCAACCTAAAACTAGCCTGGTGGTCATTTTTCATAGCAGAATTCTTAAACTCCATCTTGTGTATATGGATGCTAAAGAGGGATATTAGAAATAAGATTGATGTGCTGTAATAAGATCACAGTATTTTTATAATAATCACAAAATATTATTTTATTAAGATTCAAACTCAATCGAGTATTGAAAATTTGAATAGTTGACTTATAATAATATTAAGAGATGCCACCTCTATAAAGCCCTTGGGAACAAGGATACTGACGATGATAGAGTAGTATTACTCATTAAAAAAGACAGTAGGTACGAACTACTGTCTTTTTCTTTACCTAGTTTTTGGAATCTACATACCTTGATATAATCAAAAGTATAATCCCGACTAGGAGAGGAAAAATAAAATTTTCCACAACTGACGATGACATTTCATATCACCCCCTAACACCACTTAATAAAGTGGCGTTTTTATTATAGCATATATTTATAGAAAACAAACTCTATTCTACATTCCTATAGTTACTAGAGCTCATTTGGTACATTTGCCATCTTACTCCTCTGATGGCTACTCCCATGGTGTAGATATTTTCTGGTAGGGATATGCCGTTCATGGCGTCTCCTATGTGTTGGAGGTGGGCGCCATTTGATTTTGCTGCTAGGGCGATTTGTCTTATGGTGTCTTCATCGCTTGTTTCTTGGCTGGTGCCTATGGCAGACATTATGAGGACTTTTTCTTCTATGTCTTTGTCAGTGTTGTAATCGTAGACATAGTCTGCTATCTCTTTTAGGTCATCTTCGTTAAAGTGTGGAACAGTGTATGGGGCTGGTACTAGGAGTATGTCTGTGCCTGCTTTTATGAAATCTTTGGCTATTTCTAGGTTCATTACTGGTCCGTCAGTTCCTGCTGCGTGCATTTTGCCAGCTATGATAAGTCCTTTGAAGTTCTCTTTGGCTTCTTTTATGGATTCTAGTATTTGGCTATTAGTTACTCCTGTTCCTGGGTTGCCTGTTAGGCATATGAGATCTAGGCCGAGATCATTTGCTAATTTGTAGTTTTTTATGGATGCTATCCTACCAGCTGGTAGTTCTTCTCTACTTTGGGTCATTGCTGCATTAGTATCTACAGGTTCTAGGTTCACTCCTAGGGGCCTTGATGTTGCGCGTTTTAGCCATGCTAAGTGATTTGATGCTTCTTCTGGGACTCCGTTTATTGTTGGATTTTCTAGGTCTAGGGCATTTAATAGTAGTATGTCTGCTCCAAAGGCTCTTTCTATTTCAGCGTTTGTAAGGCCTCCAATGTATGGTTGGGATGATACTACTGATTCTGATACTATTACCCTGCCTTCTGATGCTAGTATGGCTTGTTTTAGTTCCATAGGGCTAGCTTTGAGGTAGTCTTTGCCTTGGTAGTTTAATAATCTTTTCATTTTCTCCTCCTTTTGTTTTATAAAAAAATCAGCAAGCTTTATGATGTGTACCCATAAACCTGGACACAATATTTTAATTAACTAATTGTAGTGGATGCTAACCTATACTTTGTAGGTGGCATCCATTTTGTTTTGGATTGAATTCTCTCGTTATTGTAATAATCAATATATTCCTCTATTGCTCTCGAAAATTCTTCAAAAGAGCTATAGCTCTTTTCATAACCATAATAAATTTCATTTTTTAATCTTCCAAAGAATGTCTCCATAATGGAGTTATCATAGCAATTTCCCTTCCTTGACATTGATTGTCTTATACCATGTTTTTTAAGCTCATTCACATAGTATTTATGTTGGTATTGCCATCCTTGATCTGAATGTAGTATCAGATTATTTAGTTTCGGAAATTTGTTAAATGCTTTTTCTAACATATTTGATATCTGATTTAAGTTAGGACTTAAGGATAGGTCGTAAGAAATAATCTCATTGGTATACATATCAAGTATTGGAGATATGTAGCACTTACCCCAAGAGAATTTAAATTCTGACACATCAGTAGTCCATTTTTGTAGAGGTCTATCTGCCTTGAAATCTCTATTTATTATATTATCTGCTACTTTACCTACCTTCCCCTTATATGAGTGATATTTTTCCTTAGATCTTTTTCCAAATAGTTTTAGCTCATGCATTATTCTTTGAACTCTTTTATGATTTATGACATAACCTTGATTTATCAGATCCATATATACTCTTCTTACTCCATATCTTCCTTTGTGTAAGTTAAATATTTGAGTTATTTTATCTGCAATATGACTATTCTTAATCTTTATATTATCAACTTTGTTTATTTCAAAATAGTATGTTGATCTTGGCATATCAATAGCTTTTAAAAGATATTTTAGTCTGTATCCTTCTTCTTTGAGTTCTTTGACAATCGCTGCTTTTTCGCCTTGAGTTGCGCAGCGTAACGTTCTTCTCTCAAGGCGATCTCTTTTTTTATTATTTCGTTTTCTGCTTTTATATATTCATTTTCTGCTCTAAGTTTTATTAGTTCTTCTCTTTCAGATTCATTAAGTTCTTTTGCTTTATGGTTATTATTATTTTTCATACTTGTATTTTTAGATTTACGGCCTTTCTTTTTATTCACAAGACCATTATATCCATAATTTTTATACTTGTTAACCCATGAATAAAGTTGTCCATCATTGATTCCATTTTCGATTGCTATAGATTTTATGGAATTTCCAGCTAACACTTTAGATATCATTTCTAATTTCTCATCAGCAGTCCAATTAATATTATTTCCGTGTTTTAAAATTTCTGGTCCATGAAGTTCTTCTAACTTAAACCATGTTCTAATTGAATCATGAAAGTTTTTTTCTTTAGCTCCTTCAGGTGTATCAGGCCATTTACCTTCTCTATACAATTGTACGCATTCTTTTTTGAATTCATAACTATATTTCATAAAAATACCCTCCTTACTGGTTTGTCCAGTAAAGAGGGTACATATCATTAGCCTGCTGATTTTCAGTTATTACTTACCCAAAAGTTTTACAAATTCATCGTATACTGCTTGAACTTGTGGTCCTATGATTACTTGGACTGCTTTTGGACCTGGTTTCATAATTCCTGCAACGCCAGCTTCTTTGATTTTATCGTCATTTACTTTTGCTGGATCATTTACTGTTAGACGTAGTCTTGTTGTACAATAGCTTGTTGTATCAATATTTTCTGCTCCGCCTAGGCCTTGTAAAATTACCTTTGCTGTATCAGCATATGATCCTTTTACAGTGGCTTGTTGTTCTTTAGCTTCTTGGTCAGCTGTTTTATCACTTGTTGAAACCCTACCCTTATCTTCGGTTTCTATAACTCTTGCCTTGTTTTCACTTTTTTGAGCTTTTGAGCTTCTACCTGGAGTAGCTATATCCCATTTTTCTATTAAAGTCTTAAATAAGAAGTAATAGATTGCAAAGAATACTAGTCCCATTACAAGTAATATCCAAATTTTTTGTGCCATTGGGTTTTTTGATGATAGTAGTAAGTCTATAAGTCCAGCTGAGAATCCAAATCCTGCATATGCTTTTAGTTGCGCTGCTAAGAATACTGAAATACCTGTTAGTAGTGCGTGTACTAGGTAAAGTTGAGGAGCTACGAACATAAAAGCAAATTCTAGTGGCTCTGTTACACCTGTTAAAAATGATGCAAGGGCACCTGCAATCATAAGAGCTTTGGTAGCTTTTTTGTTGCTTTCATCAGCTCTTTGAGCAATTGCTAGGGCTGCACCTGGTAAACCAAACATCATTATTGGGAAGAATCCTGCTTGGTACATACCTGGGTGATAGGTTGCTGTGATTGATTCTTGAACGTTATTTAAGAAATTTGGTATATCGTTGATATCAGCAAGTCCAAACCAGAATACTTGGTTTAGGGCATGGTGAAGTCCTGTTGGAATCAATAGTCTGTTAAAGAATCCATATAATCCAGCACCAAGAGCTCCCATTCCTGTTAGTGCTGTACCAAATTTTACTAGACCAGCATAAATGAATGGCCATAGGAAAATTAGAATTATTGATGCAATTAATGCATAGAGAGATGCCATAATTGGCACAAGTCTTCTTCCTGAGAAGAATGCTAAGAAGTCTGGAAGTTTTGTTGAGTGGAACCTATCGTAGGCTTTGCCACCCAAGACTCCGGATATAATACCTATAAGGACGTTCTTGTTGTTGATGGCATCAAATGCCGCAACTCTAAATGGATCGCTTGCTGTCCATGTTTCGACGTCAAGAGATTTAAGTTGTGCAACTGTTCCTGTTGATAGCATCTTTGATAAGGTTAAAAATGCTACAAGACCAGCTAGAGCACTTGCGCCGTGGTTTTCTTTGGCAATACCAAATGCTATACCAACTGCAAATAGTATGCCTAGGTTATCTAAAACTGCTCCACCAGCAGAAATAAAAAACGCTGCTATTGGTGAGCCTGCACCCCAATCAACAGGGTCAATAAAATATCCGATACCCAAAAGAAGGGCTGCTAGAGGCATAACCGCAACCGGTTGCATTAGGGCTTGACCTAATCTTTGTAGTTTTTCTTTCATAACTACCTCCTAATAAAATATTTTTAATGTTAAATAAATACCATTACTTCTCTATATTATCATAATTTGGAATATTTTTAAATAATTTATTTGACAAATTAGTGTACGCCTATAAGGATATAATCCAAAAATTTCATCTTTAGCTTAAATAAAATCTCTCCTAAGAAGAAAGTTACTAAAATTGCCATAACTGTTACTATAAGAGTACTAGCATCAATTATGCCTGCCAAAAGGATATATATTAGCTTGTAAGGATAGATATAGGCAAAGGTCAAATACTTGCCAAAACTCCTTGTACCCACTTCACAATCTCCCTTTAAGATGATATATGTTAGGATGAAGAGCGAGAAATATATGCCTAGGTAGAAATTTTTGCTGTATACCAAGTATACTTCTCCAACAAATAGGAGAATTGCCAAGGGATAGAGAAATTTATTTATTGATTTAGCTGGATTGATCCTAGTTGCCAAAACATAGAAGGCAAAGTAGACCAAGATGTCCTTATAGTAAAAGTCAAAGGGAATATAATTAGTATTATGCATAGCAAGGTAGAGTAAAAGACCTAAAAAAGCTATAACACTTGTAATGTTAGTCCCCAATATCCTAGATAGGATAAGTTCAATGATAAAAAATACAAAAACAACAAAAATCACATCAAAGAAGTTTACAATCAAATACCTTATATCTGCTATCAAGTATTTGTTAAATGTAAGTTCAAAGCCCTTGGTGTAAAATATAATGAAAGTTCCATATACTATGAGAGGTAAGGCCATCAATAATACTTTTTTGCTATCAGTAAAGGAAATATTATAGGCCAGATAGGCTATGATATAGCAATTGATGAGCATTGTAAGAACATTTATATTCACTTTTATTTGATTTGCAAAAAATGGCGATAGATAAGATGCTAATAATAGCAACAAAGCTAGGCCATCTGCAAGTTTGATTTTATATGTATTCATATGATAATAATATCACGATTTTAAAAATTAGGCTATTTCTTATGGTATAATTAAAATTAGCGAGGTATTTATGGCAAGAAATTATAGTGCAAATCGCAGAAGAAAGCATACTCCTCCAAGAAGGAGAAAGATGTCAGTATTACCATATCTTATTCTGGTAATATTAATACTAGGAATTTTTTCTGCAATTTATTATTTTATAAATTTTAATGTTAATAAAAATGTTGAAAAATTGGAAAAGGCTATCAAAACCTATGATGTGACATATCTTGAGGAAAAGACAGATCGTCTGCCAATTATCTTGGATGTCTTAAGAAAATCATATTCTGATGATTCGGTCAAACAAGAAGAATTTTATGACGGCAACTTTTCAAATCTAGACCTTGAAGTAATAGATGTGACTAACAAATCAAAGGGCAAAGAAGTAAGGCTCAATGTCAAAAACGTCAACTACATAGATGTATATGATAGTGTCGAGGGAGATGAGGATCAGACGGTAGTCCACAACAACTATGTCAAAAAACTTCTTACTCCTAGTAAGGATAGGACTGTCATGGAGGCCAATATATTTTTGGAAAGAACCATAAAAGGCTATAGGGTTTATGAAACTAGGGATTTTATCAATGCAATCCTAGGTGGTGCTCTTGAATATGCGGATGATCTACCAAAGATAGAAAAAAAAGCCGAAAGTGATAATGAGGATACAAGCAAGGGAAATTAGATTTTCCTTAATAAGGAAGGAAGTCCCATGCTAAAAGACAACTTTTCTATAGAACAAAGCAGAAAGACATTAAAAAAAACCAATCCAGTTTCAACTGTTGTGATTTTATTTTTATTAATGCAAGTACCAGGGGCCATAATTGACCCCTTGATTTCCCAGATATTATTGGAAGATAAAGGTTACTCAAATAAATTGGCAAATGCAGATTCTTTTCTGCTTGTCAGCTTATTTACTACCCTATTTATAGCCTTATTAGCCTACCTATTTGCAAGATATTACCAAAAACGAAGCAAAGCTAGCTTGGGACTTACAAGTAGTGATAAGTTGAAATCTTATCTTAAGGGCCTATTACTTGGTATTTTTATGATACTTGTAGTAGCTTTTGTGGCAAAACTTACAGGCTTTGCTGAGATCAGCATAAATACATCCAAAATATCTTGGTCATTTTTTATAATTTTTATAATAGGTTGGATTATCCAAGGCTTTGAAGAAGAACTTATAACAAGATCTATTTTGATGAATTTTTTTGCTGTAAACAACGGAGTAATAGTAGGGATAATAATAAATAGCCTGTTATTTGCTATCTTACATATGGGCAATACAGGATTTGGAATCCTAGCATTTATAAATATAATGTTAATGGGTATTTTGTTTTCTCTGTTATTTTACATATCAGATAATATATTTTTACCTGCAGCAACTCACAGCTTTTGGAACTTTGCTCAGGCAAATATATTTGGAATGAGTGTAAGTGGTATGGATGAAGTTAAAAATACTTTTTTTAAAACAAAACTTATGGGTGGTGACCTAATAAGCGGTGGAGCCTTTGGCTTTGAAGGATCTATTTTTGTGACCCTTGTTGAAATCATAATGATTTTTGTAATAATAAGAATTATAAAAAGAAGAAATCTATACGTAGATAAAATCAATTAAAGTTTAGGCGGTTTTCCGCCTTATTTTTTTAAAAAAAATTTAATTTTCTATTAATTATGGGTAATTGATTAATAGAAAAAGAAGGAGGATATTTTATGCTTCATGATAACTATTCAATAAGAGAGACTAAGAGAACAATGAAAGATAAAAACCCTATAATTACTGTTCTTTTACTGCTTTTATTCATGCAATTACCTATGTTAATAGTTGGTGTTATTTCAGGTTTGGCCATTGCATTTTCTAATCCAAGTATAACGAAAAATCCACAATCTATGATGAATTATTTCAACTCCATAGATAGCGAATATAGGTTATTGGGAATGCTGTTTTTAACTATTTTAGTGAGCATTTCTGTCTATATTTTTGCAAAAAAAATTCAAAAAAGAAATAAAGAATCTCTGGGTCTTACTAGCCCAAATAAATTCAAAAACTACATAAAGGGATTATTGCTTGGTCTAGGAATGATTGGTGGGGTTATTCTAATACTAAAAATCTTGGGACTTATTGAAATAAAGTCAAATATTGCCAATATTTCTCCAATCATTTATCTTTTTATAATAATTGGATGGATGTTCCAAGGCTTTGAAGAAGAACTAGTGACAAGGTCTATTTTGATGAATTCTTTTGCTGCTAAATATAGCCCTTTGGTCGGTATAATATCAAACGCTCTGATATTTTCCCTCTTGCACTTGGCTAATAATTCTTTTGGGTTGTTGGCTGCCATTAATATTTTTATAGTTGGGATACTATTTTCCCTATTATTTTATGTATCAGATGACATAATGCTTTCGGCTTCAGCCCATAGTTTTTGGAATTTTGCCCAAGGTAATATTTTTGGTATTTCAGTAAGTGGCATAGCCAATAGCAAAAATACTATTTTCATCTCTAAGTTATTAGGAAATCCAAGTTTGACTGGTGGAGCTTTTGGCATTGAAGGAGGCTTGGCAACTACGATAGTTTTGACTATAGTAACTATTTATTTAATCAAAAAATCCAAAGAGAAGTCATTAGTCTACAGCAGATATTACAATCAGAATCAAGAAGAAAATTCTTCAGAAATAATAAAATAGATATAATAATTTATAAAAAATCGAATATAAGAAAGACAAAAAGGAGTCTTGTTTTTTACAAGAACTCCTTATTTTTTATTCCAAGTTTGATAGACCAGATTTTTTGATTAAGTGAATCATTAGTGAAAGTATTACAGCTATTACTGATGATAAAACCATGCCTGATAGTTCTATTGATCCAAATTGGATGGATAAGCCAGAAAGTCCTGCTATAAATATCACGCTTGTTAAGATTAGATTGTCAGATTTAGAATAGTCGACTTTTTGGTCTACTAATAATCTAATGCCACTTGTGCCAATCATTCCATAAAGCAAGAAGGTTACTCCGCCGATGACATTGCCTGGAATGGTTGATATTAGTGCAGAAAGAGGTCCTATGAAGGCCATAAGGATTGATATAATCGCAGCTCCTCCAATAACTTTCACTGAATAAACTCCTGTGATAGCCATAACTCCTATATTTTCACCATAAGTTGTTGTAGGAACTCCACCTATTAGCCCAGAGATGGCAGTTGAAAAGTTATCTGCAAATATCGACCTATGAAGACCAGGATCCTTAATCAAATCTTGGCCAATGATGTTGCTTGTTACAACTTGGTGGCTGATATGCTCTGCCGCAATAACCAATAAGACTGGCAGCATGGCAAATATGGCCTCAGGAGAGAATTTTGCTAACTGGAAAGTTGGGATAGTAAAAATTTGCGCTTCTCTAACTGGTGTAAGGTCAACTTGGCCGTTGAAATAAGCTACTATGTAGCCGACAATAATTGCAATTAATATTGGTATAGTTGACAAGAATCCCTTAAACATAATTGATCCAAGTATTGCAGTAAGAAGAGTTACCAAAAATACAAGCCAATCAGTAGCTGCTACTGTATCAGTCATAATATTAGCTCCAATTGATCCACCAGAAATTGTGTTTCCGGCAAGTTCAAAACCAATTAGTGCAACAACAGCTCCCATGGCAGCTGGCGGCAAAACTATATCAATCCAATCAGTTCCCTTTTTGTAGATTATATAGGAAAGTAAACAACCAAGAATTCCTACAGCTACAAAGGCT
The DNA here is from genome assembly GCF_900128425.1 of Anaerococcus urinomassiliensis. NCBI lineage: Bacteria > Bacillati > Bacillota > Tissierellia > Tissierellales > Peptoniphilaceae > Anaerococcus > Anaerococcus urinomassiliensis. The sequence goes on along the minus strand of NZ_LT635782.1, from coordinate 1,765,296 downwards.
CCTTGGGCATATTCAAAACCTTGAGAATTGATAATGGCAATTCCTGGTGCAAGAAAAGCGAAAGAAGATCCTAGATAGGCAGGAGCTTTTCCCTTGGTAATCAATATAAATAATATCGTTCCAATGCCATTCATCAAAAGTACAATCCCAGGATTAATCCCAAATAATATTGGAACCAAAACTGATGCTCCAAACATAGCAAAGGTATGTTGGAGAGCAAGAGGGACTAGTAATTTTGCTGGTACATCCTCATTTACCTTATAAATTTTTTTCTTTTGCATATGACCTCCATATTTTATCTCAAATCTTCGATATTTTATAACAGGAAAGAAATTTTGTCAAATATTTTAAAAACTTTACAAAGTAAAAATTTGCGATAAAATACTAATAATTTAATAAGAAAGGAAGGACGAATTATGACAGAAAAGAAACAAAGTAAGAAGAATTCTCTTGCGAGAAATATCTTTATTGCACTGGTTTTGGCCATTATTGTTGGTCTACTTATGCAAAGTCAGGCTGAATTTTTATCTACATATATTAAGCCATTTGGAGATATTTTTCTTAATCTACTCAAATTTATTGTTACTCCTATTGTTTTGTTTTCTATTATCGGCGGAATAATTTCCATGAAAGACATCAAGAAGGTTGGTGAAGTTGGTGGATTTACAGTCATTTACTATTTTTTGACTACAGCTTGTGCAATTATTATCGGTCTAAGCTTGGCAAATGTTTTTAAGAAATTCTTCCCAGTTATTTCAACTAGTGATCTAACTTTTGAAATGACAAATGAAGTTTCAATCATGGACACATTAGTAAATATTTTCCCAAGTAACTTCATAGCACCTATGGTTGAAAACAATATGCTACAAATCATAGTGATGAGTTTAATCATTGGTTTTTCAATACTTATGCTAGAAAAAACTAAACAAGTCAAGGCTATTGAAACTATAGATATACTTAATGATATATTTATGAAAGCTATGGGGCTAATCCTAAAACTTTCACCAATTGGTGTATTTTGCTTGCTAGCACCAGTTATAGCAGCAAATGGACCAGTAATTATCGGCTCTCTTGCATCAGTACTTCTTGTAGCTTATCTAGCTTACCTACTTCACGCCTTGATAGTGTATTCATTTACAATCAAAACTTTAGGTGGCCTAAATCCAATAGAATTCTTCAAGGGTATGTCTTCAGCTATGATATTTGCCTTTTCATCAGCATCATCTATGGGAACTTTGCCAATAAATATGAAATGCTGCGAAGAACTTGGAGCTGACCACGATGTGACAGCCTTTGTATTGCCACTTGGCGCAACAATAAATATGGATGGTACAGCTATTTACCAGGGTGTTTGTGCAGTATTTATAGCGGCTTGCTATGGCATAGATCTATCACTTGGTCAGATGCTTACAATTGTAATCACTTCAACACTCGCATCAATAGGTACAGCAGGAGTTCCAGGATCTGGAATGATAATGCTTGCTATGGTTTTACAATCAGTTGGTCTTCCAGTAGAAGGAATTGCCCTAGTAGCAGGAGTTGATAGAATATTTGATATGGGTAGAACAGTACTAAACATCACAGGTGATGCATCAGCAGCTATCATCAACTCAAATAGACTAAGAAAAAAGGGTAAAATCGCATAAAATAGTTTGATTAATAAATAAAGTATGTTCATTATCAAAATAATGTAAACATACTTTATTTTTTTATTGTATTCATTTCAATAAATTTTTAAAAAAATATTTTATTGAAATTTAAGTAAGTATAAATGACTTCATATGATGAAGCATATTGTTCTAGATTAAAGATTGCAAACGTTTTATAATGTTTATAGGAGGTGATTAAATAAATTATAAAGATTTAATATTTCTTAAATATATTTGTGAATCGGAAGATAATCAGCATATAGACATTCTATCTGATATATTTAGTGTAAGTTCTAGGTCAATAAGGATGACTGTAGATAGATTAAATATAATTATTAATAAAATTGAACCCACTTACCATATTTCAATTTACAATGGCTTAGTTAGTATTAATAATCATAATTTGTATGAAATAATAATTAAAAATTTAGATGTTAGTTTTTATAGATTAAATGTATATGAGAGAGTTAAATGCACAACATTGCTGCTGATTTTAAGTACAAAGTATTTAACTTATCAAGAAATTTCAGATATTTTACAGATATCTAGAACCACTTTAATATCTGATCAAGAAAAATTAATTGATTATACGATGTATAACAATTTAAATGTTGAAATAAATGTGGGAAAGGGACTAATATTAAATTCGGATGAGGAAATATTAAGATCATATATTCTAGATTTCTTAGATAATAATAATTACCTATATCAAATAATTTATAATGGAAAATTCAAAATAGAAATTTTAGAAAATGATATTTTAAAAGATATTCATACCAAAATTACAGAAAAAATTAATACTTTAGAAAATAAGTATGGATTAGAATTTTCAAAAAAATCTTATTTCAAACTTGTCAATTTTCTAACGTTATTTTCAACAAGAATTATCTTAAACAAATTTATTAAATATTATGAAAAATCTAGTGTTTCTGAACTAGGTGAACATGTAATTAAAATTATTGAGAATACAACAAAGATTATACTACCTAATAGCGAAAAATTTTATATTAATATTTTTGTAGAGAGCTTAGAATATAGATTTAGAATTGTTGATAGTTTTAAGTCACCGAATACTCAAGTAATAGCTAGAAAGTTTATAGAAAGAATTTCTAATGAACTCAATATTCCTTTTCAAGAAGACTTTGATCTTTTTAGTAATTTATCTATGCATCTTCAAAGAAATGAAGTTAATATAACAAATTATGATAAATTAATGATAGAAGGATTTCCTAGATCCATTAGCAATGATATCATAAAAGCTGTCATAAATAATATAACTATTTTGGAATCTTACTACAATAAAATATTTGATGATTATGATATTAATTATATTTCTATATATTTTTTAACTTCTTACGAGATTATGAGATTAAATGAACTAAAAAAAGCGAGAGCTGCTTTATTAACCGATTTAGGATTGGGAACAGAAAAATTTCTAAAGGTCCGTATAGAAAATAGTTTTGGAATTCATATAGACAAAATTATTAGCAGTCATGAGGTTGGTTTGATCGATTTATCTGATATTGATGTGATATTTTCAACTGTAAGTACTGAATTAGAAAAAACAATTCAGATAGATTTAAATATTGGATTTTCTAGCGAAGATATTTCCAATATTAATAATTTCTTGGATCATTTGATTATAAGAAAGATGGATAAAAAACGCAAAGAAGACTTTAAAGATAACGTTTTTCCAACAACGTATTCAGAAGGATACGGATTAAGTGCTACAGAATTTTTAAATAAAGAATTTATAGAAATTAAGAATTACGAATCAGATTGGGAAACAGCTATTAAAGAAGCGGGCTCTATTTTAAAAGATAAAGATTATATAAATTATAAATATATAGAAGAATCTATAGATAATATAAGAAGAAGCGGACCTTATGTAATAATTACAGATGGAGTAGCGTTGCCACACGCCAGTATATCGAATAGTGTAAAAAGAACAGGATTTTCTTTATTAATCATAAAGAATCCAGTTGAATTTGGAATAAACTCTGGAGAGTTTATAAATTTTATCATTTTTTTTGCCACTGTTAATCAAAGCGACCATTTAAGAGCCTTGTTCGAATTATCAAATCTGTTTAACGATAATAAATTTAAGAAAGATTTACTATTAGCAAATAATTCTGTGGAAGCCGCGAATATAATTTATAAATATGTATCTAAATTTTGAAAAAGGAGGAATGATGCTTTCTGATATTTTATTTTTAGAAAGAATGAGTAAAGTTGATAAGGTTAATGATTGGGAAACAGCTATAAAAATTGCTACTCAGCCACTAATAGATGACGAGTCAGTAAAAAGCGAATATGTAAATGATATGATTTCTAGTATAAAAAAATTTGGCCCATATATTGTAATAGATGATTATATTGCAATACCACACGCTATTTCAGAAGAGAATGTAGATAAACAATCAATGAGTTTGTTATCTATTAAAGAACCAGTTGATTTACTAGGCAATCCAGTAAAACTTTTTATTGTACTAGCCCCAGAAGATAGGGATGGCCATATGCAATCATTAGCGGAACTATCAGAACTATTGATGGATGAAGAAAAAAAAGATGTTTTCATAAATGGAAGTTTACAAGAAATTAACGAATTAATAAAAAAAGGAGCATAAAATGAAAGTATTGGCAGTTTGTGGATTTGGAGTGGGCTCAAGCATGATTTTAAAAATGAGTGCTGAAAAAGCTTTAAGAAATTTAAATATTGAGGGAGATGTAGAGAATACTGATTTATCAGGAGCAAGAGGTACTGATGTAGATTTGATTTTGACTAGTAATGAACTTGCTAATGAATTAAAATCATCAGTAAATGTACCTGTTATCCCAATAATGAAATACATGGATGTTAATGAAGTTGAGTCAAAGATAAAAGAATTTATTGACAAGGAGTAAATATGAATTTTATTACACAGAATATTTTAAGAAATCCGCCAGTATTGCTAGGTCTCATTGCATTAATTGGATTGTTATTACAAAAGAAATCAGCATCTGATGTTATTAAAGGCAGTTTAATGGCTGCTTTTGGAATGATAATATTAGATACTGGTGTAGGCATGTTAGTAGGAACTATTTCTCCTATAAACGAAGCTTTTTCGCAGGCAATTAATGGCAGTGTAGGGGAAGGGTTAAATGATATTACATTTACTGCTAATTTTGGAGGAGAAGTTGGATTAGCAATGTTCATTGGATTGGTTATACATCTTCTAATTGCAAAATTCACACCTATTAAAACAATATTTTTAACTGGACATATGATTTGGTGGTTTCCATTTATATTTGTAGCCGCGGGCGTTGAAGCAGGTTTAAAAGGAACAGCTTTAATTGTTTCTGCAGCTATATTATCAGCATTGTATTGGTCTATAATGCCTTGGGTTTTAAGAAAATATGTATTTGATGTAACAGGTGACGAATCTTTCACATTAGGACATCCTACAGGACTATTATCAATTATAGCAGGATCTATAGCAAGAGTTGTAGGAGATAAGAACAAATCTACTGAAGATATAGATTTTCCGAAAAGTTTATCTTTTTTTAGAGAAGTTCCAATAACAGGTGGTATTGTTATGATGCTTATTTGGATTATTATTGGATTAATTATACCATCTCTAACTGAAAATAATCTAATTTTCGAATCTTTAAATCAAGGTTTGAAGTTTGGAGCAGGTTTATTAATAATGTTACAAGGTGTTAGAATGCTAATTAATCAAATTGTACCAGCATTTCAAGGTATCTCAGAAAAGATTGTACCAAACGCAATACCAGCTTTTGATTGTCCAGTAATATTTAATTATAAACCTAATGCTGTAATTATAGGATTCATAACTTCAATGGTCGTATCCACTATTACCTTAATAGTAGTCAATAAATTAGGAATATTTAACACATTTTTATTACCTTTAGTTATTACGTGTTTCTTTGAATGTGGTGCAGCTGCTGTTATTGCTGAAGGTCAAGGCGGTATGAAAGGTTGCATTATAGGAACAGCTGTATCTTCAATAGTTATGATTTTTGTTTTAGGTATCTCAGCTGATATTTACTCAAATACTATTTCTAACTGGATGTTAATTTTCGGTGGGAATGATTTTTCCATATTTGGTAGCTTAGCAAAATTAGTTTTATCAATATTTTAGTTAGGAGATTTAATGAATTTTAAATATTATGATAGAATTTCATCTATAATAAAAACAGTACAAAATGAAGAAATTAAAGGCATGGAAAAGTCTGTTGATCTTTTTAAGCAGGCTATATTAAAAAAGAAAAATATTTATGTTTTCGGATCATCTCATGCTGGTATCCTAACTCAAGAACTATACTATAGAGCAGGTGGGTTAATGACTATAAATCCAATTTTTCCTAAGGAAACAATGCTCGATACTACTCCCATTACAAGAACGTCAAAAATGGAGAGATTAGAAGGTTATGGCGAGATAATCGGAAAAGAAGTTAATTTTTCTAAAGGCGATTTATTACTTGTTCATTCTGTGTCGGGCAGAAATCCCCAAACTATAGAAGTTGCATTAGAAGCGAAAAAAAATAATGCAACAGTAGTATGCATAACTAATCTTGAATACAGCAAGTCTGTAACATCTAGACATAGCTCAGGAAAGAAGTTATATGAAATAGCAGATGTGGTGCTAGATAATCATGGAGATATAGGTGATGCATCGGTATATATTAAATCGTTAGGAAGCAAAGTAACGCCTACGAGTTCTATTATTTCGATATATATAGCGCAGGAGATTATAACTCAATCTATAATTGAACTTACAGAAGAAGGATTTACTAATATACCAATATTCTATAGTGCTAACCTTGATGGAGGGGATGAACTTAATAGAAAACTATACGAAGAATATAAGGGTAACATAAAGTACAAAATGTATTAGATTTCACAGGTGACGCATCAGCAGCTATTATCAACTCAAATAGACTAAGAAAAAAGGGTAAAATCGCATAAAAAAAGAATCCACAATGGGATTCTATTATCGGGGCTTTTGCAAGTGCAAGGGCCCTTATTTTATTGGAGCAGTTTCCTTTATTGTTTTTACTGAATGTTCCCATTTAGCTTGTTCTTTTTCATCTAGTTTTAGGCGAAAATCGCGGATTACTCCATTTCTTCCAACTACGGCAGGGTGTCCTATGTAGCAACCATCAACTGGTGAATATGAAGAAACTGCAAGGATAGTTTTGGAATCTTTAAATATTGTCTCTACTACTATTGCTGTAGCATTTGCTATACCGTAAGATGTGTATCCTTTTGCCTTAATTGTCTCAAAAGCTTTCATTCTGGTTGATTCTTCTATATCTTCGATAGTCTTTTGGTCCAAAAGATTTGTTATTGGTTCATTTGCTATATAAACATTTGACCAAGCTACAAATTGGCTGTTGCCATGTTCGCCTATGACATAACCGTCTATAGAATTTGGGTCTAGGTCCACAAATTTTGCTACAGCATTTTTCATCCTTGCTGTATCAAGTATTGTTCCTGTTCCTATGACTCTCTCGCGAGGGATCTCGGTTAGTTTTTGCATATATTCTGCTATAACATCACAAGGATTTGTGATAGATACTATAATTCCATCAAATTTTGATTTTTTGATTATTGGAGCCCATTCTTCTACGCAAGTTTTGGTATATTTGAATTCTTCTAAGCGGTCAGAATGTTTTTGCAAGATACTAATATCACCAGGCGCAAAAATTATAATATCACTATCATCTAGATCAGATGTTTTTCCTGCTATTAAATTTACATTTCCATCACGTTTGACCATGCCATCAGACATGTCGTTTACTTCTGCTTGAGCTAGTCCTTCTTTTTTGTCAAATAGGGCAAGGGTATCACAAAGTTGTCTTTCTATCAAAGTATAGGCAACTGTAGCCCCTACATTTCCTAAGCCAATTAGAGAAATTTTTTTCATTATCCACCTCTTATTAATTTATTCAATACTAAGTGAAAAAAAGAGCCGTAACGCCAGACTCTTTTTAGTGCACTCTTACTAACTATATTTTAATATCCTGGTTTTCCAAGTAATTTAAACATTTGTGCCTTATATTCTTCTACTCCTGGTTGGTTAAATGGATTAACTCCAAGCATATAGCCTGATACACCAACTGCTATTTCAAAGAAATAATATAGTTTGCCTATTGATTTGGCGCTAACTTCATCTAGGATTATACGAATATTTGGTACATTTCCGCCTACATGGGCAATTGTAGTACCTTCCATGGCTTGCTTGTTAACATAATTCATTGTTTTGCCAGCTAGGAAGTTTAGTCCATCTAGGTTGTCAGCTGTTTCTTTGATTTCTATATCTTTTTTTGCATTTTCAATTTCTATTACAGTTTCAAATAGGTTTCTCCTACCATCTTGAATCATTTGTCCAAGTGAGTGGAGGTCTGTAGAGTTATTTATAGATACTGGAAAGATTCCCTTGCCATCTTTACCTTCAGACTCTCCGAATAATTGTTTCCACCATTCTGCAATATACTGTAATTTTGGTTCGTAGTTTACAAAGACTTCTATATCTTTGTCATCTTCATATAACATATTTCTAACAGCTGCATACTTGATAGCTTCATTTTCAAAATCTTCTTTAGTATAGATTTCGCGTCCCTCTGCAAAGCCTGCTATAAATTCGTCTATATTGATGCCGCTAGCTGCAAGTGGCAATAGACCTACTGCTGATATTACAGAGAAACGTCCGCCTATATCATCTGGAACAACAAAAGTTTGGTAGCCTTCAGAACTTGCCAAGTCTTTCAATGCACCCTTGTTTTTATCTGTTGTAGCATAAATTCTGCCTTTAGCTTCTTCTTTACCATATTTTTCCTCAAGAGCTTCTTTTAAGAACCTAAAAGCAATAGCAGGTTCTGTTGTTGTACCTGATTTTGAAATAACATTTACTGAAAAGTCCTTATCCTTGAGGTAATCAAGCAAATCAGCCATGTATTCGCCAGAAATATTATTGCCAGCGTAAACAATTTTAACTTTTCTATCAGAGTTAAAATACTTATCCAAGGCAAATTCTGTAGCTTTGATACCTAGGTAGGAACCACCAATACCAACAGAAACTAAAACCTCACTGTCAGATTGGATTTTTGCTGCAGTCTTTTTGATTCTCTCAAATTCTTCTTTGTCGTAGTTATTTGGTCTATCAATCCAACCCAAAAAGTCATTACCTTCACCTGATCCATCAATCAAAGTTTTAAAGGCATCCATGGCTTTTTCTTCATAATTGTTGATGTTTTTCAAGTCAACATTTGTAAAATCTAATCTCATCATAGCCTCCTTCATAAACTACTTAATTTATACCCAAACTTTGGTAAATAGCTAGTTTTATGGGGAAAGTTTTGGAGAAAATGTTATCTTAAAAATTTAGCCTGATAGTATATTGTAGAGCTAATAACAAGTAATTTCGTAATATAAATACATTTATATATTGATGAAAAGGTTTTATAATTCATTTGACAAGAAAATAGCTATTTTTTATAATAAACTTGGCGTATACTATACTTAAAGAAGAAAAAATCATATGGCTTTGCTAAGCCAAGAAAATATACTTTTTGACTTAAAATGAAAGGATAAAAATGACACGAGTATTATTGACCGGTGGGGCAGGATATATTGGTAGCCACACAGCTGTAGAACTTTTAGAAAGAGGATATGATGTTGTAATTTACGATAATCTTGTAAATTCATCAAAGATAGCTTTAGATAGGGTGGAAGAGATTACAGGCAAGAAACTTACTTTTTATGAGGCTGATATCCTAGATACGGAATTTTTAAAAGAAGTTTTAATCAAAGAGAAAATAGATGTAGTCATACACTTTGCAGCTCTCAAGGCTGTCGGTGAATCAGTCAAAAAACCACTCAAATATTACCATAACAACCTTACAGGAACCCTAAGCCTGCTTGAAGCTATGGAGGAAGTTGGTGTTAAAAACATCATTTTCTCATCATCAGCTACAGTTTATGGTGATCCAGAAACAACGCCTATTACTGAAGATTTTCCAAAGGGCACTTGCACCAATCCATACGGCTGGTCCAAGTCCTTTATGGAGCAAATTATGACTGACCTAAACACGGCTGACCCAGACTTTAAAGTGGTTTTGCTAAGGTATTTTAACCCAATTGGAGCTCACAAATCTGGACTTATTGGCGAAGACCCACAAGGCATTCCAAACAATCTATTGCCATATATCTCTCAAGTTGCTGTTGGCAAGCTCCCGTACTTACACGTTTATGGTGACGACTACGACACTCACGATGGTACAGGAGTCAGGGACTATATACACGTAGTAGATTTGGCCAAGGGCCATGTCTTGGCAGTTGATAAGATAGATGAGCTTGATGGAGTAAGTGTATTTAACCTAGCAACAGGTAATGGTTATTCGGTTCTCGATGTCCTTCATGCTTTTGAAAAAGCATGTGGTAAAGAAATCCCATACCAAATTGAGGCAAGAAGAGAAGGAGATATAGATAAGTCATTTGCAGATGCTAGTAAGGCCAAGGAAGTACTAGGATGGGTTGCTGATAATGGTATAGATCAAATGTGCCAAGATGCATGGAAATGGCAAAAAATGAATCCAAATGGATACAAATCGGAGGAAAAATGAAGACGACATTAGTAGTATTAGCAGCAGGAATAGGCAGCAGATATGGGGCGGGCATCAAACAACTAGCCAAAATGGACGACAATGGCTATACCATCATAGACTATTCAATATTTGATGCCAAAGAAGCTGGATTTGACAAAGTTGTATTTATCATAAGAGATGAGATAGAAGATGACTTCAAAGAAATAATTGGCGATAGAATTTCTGAAATTATGGAAGTTGAATATGCTTATCAAAGGCCAGAACTTCCAGGCGGATTCAAAAATCCAGAGAGCAGAACCAAACCTTGGGGAACAGTCCAAGCAATTATACCGACCAAAAAATTTGTAAACGAACCATTTTTAGTAATAAATGCTGATGATTACTATGGCAAGAAAGTTTTCAAAGACTTGCATGACTTCCTAGTAGATCCAGCAAATAGAGATAAAGATAAATTGCAAATCGCCATGGCAGGCTACAAACTAAAAAACACCCTATCAGACAACGGAACAGTGACGCGTGGAGTTTCTGTAGGAGATGAGAACAATAAACTAGTAAAAATCCTAGAAACTCATGAAATAAAACTAGAAAAAGATGGTTCTCTTTCCAGCAAGGAAAATCTCGATTCTGACTTACTTAACCTAGAAAGTCTAGTTTCAATGAATATGTGGGCAAGTTACCCAGAATTCATAGATTTATGCGAAGAATACTTTGAGAAATATCTTCAAAGAAATAAAGATAATCTAGAAAAAGCAGAATACGTCCTTCCAGAAATGATCGATGAACTGTTAAAAGAAGACAAGGCAGAAATAACTATTCTTCCAACCAATGAAAAGTGGATAGGTATAACCTATAAAGAAGACTTAAAACAAGCCCAAGAAGCCTTTAAAGCAATGTTTGAAAAAGGAGTTTACCCATCAGATATTTGGGTCAAATAAGATGAACAAAAACAAACATAGTCTATTGTTGCCCACACTAGCTGCTACCTCCGGCATCATATTATTTTGACAAATACAAGAACAAGGAAGTTCTGCCTACCATCTATAGTGATTGGGATTTCTTTAAGGGCAAAAATTACGATATAAATGCTATTTATGGAGATATAGGCCAAGAAAAAATCAAAAATGCGAAAAGAGCCTATAGCTGCCTAGTAGAACAAATTGACCACCAAGTTGGAAGATTTTTAATGAAACTTAGTGAATATGGTCTCTTAGAAGATACCATCATAGTCTTTGATTCAGACCACGGCGATATGATAGGAGACCACAATTTCCTAAGAAAATCCGTCCCATACCAAGGATCAATTCACATACCTCTAATAGTATATGATCCAGGCAAGAACTTGGGAGACAATAAGGATAGCAAGCTAGATGAAATAGTTGAACTAAGAGATATAATGCCTAGTTTGCTAGATTTCTGTGACATAGAAATACCGGAAAGTGTAGAAGGCAAATCAATAAAAGATTTAATCAACGGCACAAAAGAAAGTCAAAGAGATTACCTTAACGGCGAACACGCCTATGAGGACTTGTCAAACCACTACATTCTAGATAAGGATTATAAATATGTTTGGTATAGCCAAAGTGGCAAAGAACAAATTTTCGATATAAAAAATGATCCAAAAGAAGTAAATGACCTCAAGGACGATCAAACAAAAGCTAGTCTAATAAAAGACTACAGAGGCAAAGTAGTGAAAGAACTAAAAAACAGACCAGAGAGATACATCAAAGAAGGTAATTTGCAAGTCGGATGTGAAGTCAGGGATACCTTGGAGTGGGGCTGTTGCAAATTGATAGATATCTAACGTTCCATCATTGGAGTGCACTCCCAGAAAGTTTGAGGTTTAGCCCGCCGGCTCAGGGAGGTAACTAGCCCGTCGGCTGACAGAGACCTTTCTGGGAGGGTGCTCGAATGATATAGGAACGATTTATCTATTTTGCAACAGCCCCTTTATCAAAACATTAAAATTTCAATGTTTATAACTCGTTATATTTGACAAGGTTATCAAATATATCTATAATTAAAACTGAAATAAGAGATTATAGGAGGATGTATGCTTGATAATATAGGGCAAATTTCTCTTGTTCTTTTAGCTTTTTTGTCCGTTTTTTTTGTTATTATGCAAATTATAAGTGCAAAAAACATGAAAAAGTCTAGGGAGAATATGAGAATTTTACAAGAAAGTTTAAAGCCGGGGGTAAAGGTTATGCTTTTAGGAGGGATTTATGGAACTCTTGTTAAGCTTAATAAAGAAACGGCTATTGTAAAGATTGCAGAAAATGTTGAAATTAAAGTAGATCGTTCTTCTATTCAATCCGTTATTAAATAATTTTATAAGGAGGAATTTATGCCAAATATTGTATTAACCAGAATTGATAACCGTCTATTGCATGGTCAAGTTGCAACTCAATGGACCAAGGCTATTGGTGCAAATCTAATTTTGGTGGCTAATGATGAAGTGGCTTCTAACAAAATGAGGCAAGGTCTTATGGATATGGCAGCTCCAACAGGTGTTGCAACCAGATATTGGACTATTCAAAAGACAATTGATACTATCCACAAGGCTGCTGATAGGCAACATATATTTATCATCTGCGAAACACCAGAGGATGTTTTAAAACTTGTAGAAGGTGGAGTACCAATAGATAAGTTAAATGTTGGAAATATGCACATGGCTGAGGGTAAACGCCAAGTGGCTGGAACAGTTGCTGTTGATGATAAAGATGTAGAAGCTTTCAAAGCTCTTCGTGATAAGGGCGTTGATATTGAGATTAGAAAAGTTCCTACTGAATCAAAAGATAATATTGATAAATTATTTTCATAATTTTTAGGAGATTTATATGCAATTTAATGCTTTACAAATACTATTGATATTTGTGGTAACATTTTTTGCGGCTATAGACCAATTCTCATTCCTAGAATCCCTATACCAACCTATTGTTATGGGTCCAGTTATTGGGGCTATTCTTGGGGACTTACACACTGGTCTTATTGTAGGCGCAACTTACCAACTTATGACTATTGGTAACATGCCAGTAGGTGGGGCACAACCACCAAATGCTGTTATCGGTGGTATTATGTCAGTAATCTTTGCGGTAACATCAGGTCTTGAACCAAATGCAGCTGTAGCTGCGGCTATTCCGTTTGCACTTCTTGGCCAATATGGGGTGACCTTACTTTTTACAGCTATGGCGCCAATCATGACAAAGGCGGACCAATATGCTGCTGATGCAAACCCACGCGGTATTGAAAAAATCAACTACGGGGCTATGGCTGCTCTTGGAACAATTTTTGGTATAATAGTTGTTCTATTTTTCCTAGCTGGTTCTGCTTTTGGAACTAGACTTGTAAAAGAAATCCCTGATACCCTTATGCATGGACTAGGTGTAGCAGGTGGAATGATGAAATACGTAGGTTTTGCTGTTCTATTAAGACTAATGCTTAGCCGTGACCTATGGGGATTCTTCCTTGCAGGTTTTGCCTTTGCAGTAATTATCATGGCTAATCCTGATTTAAGCGGTGCAGCACTACTATTAATTTCATTAATTGGTTTTGCAATTGCATTTTGGGATTACCAAATCCACACAAAACTTAAACAAGTTCAAGCAACAAGCGTAAGTGAAGGAGACTATGAAGATGGAATCTAATCAAATTTATGAATATCAAGATAGAAATCCAGCTCCTACTCTTGATAAGAAAACACTAAACAAAATGGTGTGGAGATCACTATTCCTACAAGCATCCTTCAACTACGAAAGAATGCAAGCTGCAGGATGGTTATACTCAATCCTGCCTGGACTAGAAAAAATCCACACAAATGATGAAGACCTATCAAGGTCTATGACCCACAACCTAGAATTTTTCAATACCCACCCATTCTTGGTAACATTTGTAATGGGAATTATCCTATCTCTTGAACAAAACAAGGTAGAGATTCCAACAATCAGAGCCGTAAGAGTTGCTGCTATGGGACCACTTGGTGGTATTGGTGATGCCCTATTTTGGTTTACACTAGTACCAATTTCAGCTGGTATAGCATCAAACCTTGCCCTACAAGGATCAATCGCTGGACCTATCCTATTTTTAGTAATATTTAATGTATTCCAATTTATTATCCGTTACTGGTTAATGAACTGGTCATACAAAATGGGATCTGAAGCCATTGATGTCTTTACAGCCAATGCCAAAGAATTTACAAGAGCTGCATCAATCCTTGGTGTAATGGTAGTAGGCGCATTAATTTCAGTGTATGGTGGAACAAAACTTGCCCTTGAAATACCGAATGGTAGTACAAACGAAGCAAGAGAAGTACAAACTGTTCTTCCAAATGACTCAATCAAAACATATGAAGAATACTTGTATGTAAAAGATGACAATGGTGCACTAACTACTGACCTACAAGAAGGTGCAGAGATTAGAGACCTAGGGAATGGAACAAGCCAAGTTAAATTTAACACTTACGAAGAAGTTCCAGTAACAGTTAATATTCAAGAAGTACTAGATGGTATAATTCCAAGCCTAGTACCGCTTGCCCTTACACTACTCTTATACTTCCTACTATCAAAGAAAGGATGGACCCCAATTATGTGTATTGGTTTCCTACTATTACTAGGAATTGTTGGTTCATATATAGGTATATTCTAATGAAAGGTATTATATTAACGACTCACGGAAATTTTGCATCTGGCTTATATTCGACAATAAAAATGATAGCCGGAGAATTTGAAAATATAAAAATTGTAGAATTTCATGAAGGAGACAATTTAGAAGACTTAGACAAAAGATTAGTAGAAGCCTATGATAGTCTAGACTACGACCAAGTAGTTGTACTTACAGACCTAGCAGGTGGAACACCATTTAATAGATCTGTAATGAGCCTATCAGATAAGGGCAATGTAGGATTTTTGGCAGGAGTAAACTTTGCCATGCTCTACCAAGCCCTAAGCTCAGAAACGGAAAACCTAGATGAATTCATAGAAGAAGTCCTAGAAACATCAAAAGAATCAATCACAAAATTCGACTTGGAAGTAAGCCAAGAAGATGATGACTTGGATGGGATTTAGGAATTAAAATTTAAACCTAGCTAAGATTTAGTGATTCTTAGCTAGGTTTTTTATATAGCTTTATAGTTAAAAGCCTTAATTATTAACCTTTTATTAAATGATATTTTGGTGTATTATAAATATTGAGGTAAAAAATGAAAAAAGATATATATGAAAAAGAAGTTATAGATAGTTGGTTTGACATTGAAGAAGGCAAAGTAGAAACAGATAGAAAATACGAAGAGCTTAGCAAACTCCTTGACCCAATGTATGATTTTGTATTAGCCTTTTCAAATTATTATAATACTAGAAGAAACTATGGTATAGGTCCAGACCTAACTATGATAGAAGTACACATACTAACCCAAATTTCTGACAATCCAGGCATAACTGTAACAGAACTTGCGAAAAGATGGCACAGATCAACATCGGCTATATCGCAAACAGTTAGAAAACTAATGAAACAAGATTTAGTTTATAGAGAAAATTCTAAAGAAAATGGAAAAATTTTCAACCTATACGCAAGTGACTTTGGAAACGAACTAGCTTTTAGACATAAGAAATATGATAATATAGATATTTTAAAAACAAGAAAAAAACTTTTGAATGAATTTACGCTAGAAGACTTGGTAGCCTTCGATAAAGTATGCAAAGCCTACACTGATATACTAAGAAACAATACTAATTGAGAAATTATACTCAGTTAGTATTTTTTTTGAAAAAAGAATTGATAAATTTTTAAAAATGTAATATAATGTAGGCAAAATAGTTAAGGACCTTAACTATTTAAGGTATAACACATTCATTAGGAGGTTTTATGAAATACAATTTTGACGAAAAAATTGATAGATCTGGTACAAATGCCATGAAATTAGAAGGATACAAAGGCTATATATTCCACGCTGATGATTCAATGGTACTACCTTTTGCAGATGAAGAATTTATTCATCTATGGGTCGCAGATATGGAGTTTGGAGTAGCACCTGAAATACTAGATGCAATCAGAGATAGGCTGGATAGGCAAATATTAGGATACACAGGAAATACTGACACTAGATTATATGATGCCTTGAGTGCATGGTGTAAGGAAAGATATGATTTCGAGTTTAAAAGAGAAGAACTGGTTATATCTAATGGGGTAGTACCTGCTATAATCCGTCTTATTAGATATATTGTAAAAGAAGATGAGAAAGTGCTATTCAACACACCAGCTTATGGTCAATTTGCAAACGCTTGCTTCAAAAACGGTAGAGAATATGTTACTAGTGATCTAATCAAAGATGAGGATGGTAACTACTATATTGATTTTGAAGATATGGATAAAAAGATGGCTCAAGCAGATGTTCCATTGTTTATTCTTTGTAATCCTCATAATCCAACAGGTAGAGCGTGGAGCAAAGAAGAGCTAGAAAAAATAGCAGAATTAATCGAAAAACACGACATGTGGGTCATATCAGATGAAATACATTGTGATTTGAGAAGGGCTGATGCTCCAAAACATATTCCATTAGGAAAAATAATGCCAGACTACAATAAATTAATAACATGTATGGCAGCAAGTAAATCATTCAATATCGCCGGTCTATCTGAGTCATCAATTATTATAAGAGATGAAAAAGTAAAGAAACAATGGCTATTTGATAGTGATGGTCTCGTAAATCCATTAAGCCACGAGGGAACAATAGCTGCTTATACAAAGGGTGGAGATTGGTTAAAAGAATGTAATGATTACTTAGATGGTAATTTTTCGTATTTATATAGATATCTAAGAAAAGAGCTACCTAAAATAATTATGACACCAGCTCAAACCACATATCTAGCATGGGTTGATTTTACAAATTATTTTGAAGAAAACGAAGATGTAGAATTATTCTTTGCAGAAAAATCAGGGGTTCTCATAGAAGCGGACAAAGCATTTGTAGACAACGCTAATAGGATGGTTAGAATTAACCTTGCTTGCCCTAGAGACTATTTAAAAGAAGGTCTAGAAAGAATGGTGGATGCAATTAAAAATAAACACGATGAGCCATTCTTAAAAGCTTTATAATAAATATTATATAATTAAGGGGATTAAATGTTATGGCTATAAAAACTAAAGAATTGCTAACTAAAGTTAATGATATAGAAAATTACTTAATAGAAACTAGAAGGTATTTGCATGAAAACCCAGAATTATCAGGGAAAGAATTTGAGACTAGTAAATTTTTAAAGAATGAAGTTCAAAAATTAGGCCTTGATATTGTAGAAGTAAAAGGTACAGGATTCTACGCGGTACTTGATACAGGAAGAAAAGGAAAAACAATCGCTCTTAGAACAGATATAGATGCATTGCCAGTATTAGAAAATGAAAGAAACTTAGCTATCGATAGAGTATGTCGATCTAAATCTGAAGGAGTATTTCATGCTTGCGGTCACGATGGACACATGGCAATATCATTAGGTGCAGCGAAAATATTATCTGATCTAAAAGATGAGCTAACAGGGAGAATTATTTTTATTTTTGAAGAGGGGGAAGAGACTGGTTCCGGAATTGATAGCATGATTGAGGCCTTAAAATTGGAAAAAATAGATGCTATTTATGGAAATCATCTTGCGTCGTTTTTAGATTCAAAAAAAGTATCAGTAGATAGTGGACCGGTTATGGCGGGCGCTGCATTAGTAGATTTTACTATAAGAGGTAAGGGCGGTCATGGATCAAGACCAGATTTATCTATAAATCCAATTTTTGCAGCTTCTAATATTTTAAATGGACTAACTTCGGCATGGGCAAATAGAATAGATGTGACTAAAACAGTAACTTTAGGTTTAGGAACTATTAATGGCGGTACAATCGCTAATGTTATACCTGATGAAGTAAGGATCACTGGTACGTTGAGATATTTTGACACAGAAGAAGGTAAAAAAGCAGTTGATCAAGTTAAAAAAGTTGGTAAATTAACAGCTCAAGCGCACGAATGTGAATTTATTGAGAATACGATTTCTTTAGTTACTTATCCTTTAATAAACGATGATAGACTATCTGAAATCGCAAAATCATCTATTAATGAAGTAATGCCCGAAAATTTAGTTTCCGATGTTACATGGTTTGCTTCAGAGTCTTTTGCGAAATACAGATCAATTGCTGATATCTTATTTGCTTTTATCGGTACAAGAAATGAGGAATTGGGGTCAGGTGCTGAGCATCATAATGAGTATTTTGACTTAGATGAGGCATCTCTTGGAGTCGGTGTCACAACTATGGTTAAGTTTACAATAGACTATTTAACAAAATAAGAACTTAGGAGAAAAAAATGGTTGTAGAGAAGAAAAAAAACGAAATTTAACATGCCACACATAATTTATATCGTTCTTGGTCTGTTAATACTTATGAGTTTATTGACATATGTAATACCAGCAGGTAATTTTGCAGTTGATGGAAACGGAAATATAGATGCAAGTAACTTCAACTATTTAGGGCATCAAACACCAGTAAGCTTTAAGGATTTATTCTTTATGTTGGCAGGAGGGCTAGCTGCTGCTTCGGCTACTATTTGGGTGGTAATGATATCGGGGGCTAATATGGAGGTAGTATTAGATACTGGTGCAATAGATAATACGCTTAACTATGCAACGATAAAATTAAGAGATAAATCCACAAAAGTTTTAATCCCAGCATTATATTTTTTAATATTAATTTTAGCATCATTTGCCTCGACTGATGCATTAATAGCTGTTGTCCCTATAGGAGTATTATTTGCAAAGAAATTAAAGTTAGATCCAATAGCTGCTCTATCTGTATCATTTTTTCCATCTGTAATTGGTTTTGGATTAGGAATAACAATAAGAGTAATTCCAGTTCAAGCATTATTTGATTTGCCAATGTTATCCGGATTTGGAATGAGATTTGTAATATTATTAATATTTGGTATTGTTGGATATTTATTTACAAGATCATATGTAAATAAAATTACTAAAGATCCTACTAAATCATTGATGTACGATACAGGATGGAGTCCTGAATCAGAAGAAATTATTGAAGAGGAAGTAAACGTAAATGTAGAAGCTCCAGTTAGAAGTTTCGTAGTATTAGCTTTACTTATCATCCAATATCTTTTATTAGTAGTTTATATATTAAAAGTTGGTGATAGACCTATGGACTTTATGCTATCATTTTTCTTAGTCTATACTTTTATCTTGGGTTTAGTAGGAGGAATGAAACTCAATGAAATTGCAGTTTCCATGACCAAAGGGATATCGAAAATGGCACTTGTTGGTTTAATAATAGGTTTTGCAACTTCAATGCAAACTATAATGGTGCAAGGTAATATTATTGATTCAATTGTGTACAATGTGACTAGACCATTGATGGGATTGAATAGATCACTTTCTGCAGTAGGTATAACGATTATAATTACAATATTGAATCCAATAATCCCATCAGCTATGGCAAAAGCAGCTGCACTAATACCTATTGTAAGCCCTATTGCCAGCGCCCTAGATATACATAATCAAGTAGCACTTCAAGCATTTCTATTTGGGGATAGTTTTACAAATATAATATCTCCTGCTTTAGGTTGGACTATGGGTGCGTTGGCAATTGCAGGAGTACCATATAGTAAATGGGTTAAGTGGGTTGTAAAACCCGTATTAGTCTTTATATTACTTTCGTGTATTGTAGTTTACGTACTAAATTCTATTGGTTGGACGGGAATGTAGATATAAAATATGGTGGAATAATTATGAGCTGCACTCCTAAATCTTGAGCAAAGATTGAAGAGTGAAGCTCATTAGATCTTGCTTTTTTAATCTAAAGTAATTGATTTTGATAATCATTATATATCGTAATAAAGAAATTAGTTTATAATTTGACAAATACTAGAATAACTCTTATAATATTAATATACATAAAATAATAAAAAAAGGAGTTTACATATGACATTAAAAGGTACAAAAACTGCACAAAACTTAATTACTTCTTTTGTTGGTGAATGCCAAGCAAACATGAGATATACTTATGCAGCAAAAACTGCTAAAAAAGAAGGATATGTTCAAATTTCTCGTATATTTGAAGAAACAGCTATGAACGAAAGAGAACACGCAGCTAGATTCTACAAATTCCTAAAAGAAGAATACAAACTTGAAGATATCGAACTAAATGAAAACTACACAAAATGGCCAGTAGTTTGGCATGATACATCAACAAACCTACAAGGTGCTATCGATGGAGAAAACGACGAAGCAGAAAATATGTATCCATCATTTGCAGACGTTGCTGAAGAAGAAGGCTTCCCAGAAATAGCTAGAGCATATAGACACATTGCAAAAGCTGAAGAAGCTCACAGAAATAGATATCAAAAATTAAAAGACAATATTGATGAAGGTAAAGTATTCAAAAAAGATGAAAAAGTTGTTTGGATGTGCGGTAACTGTGGTTATCTAATCGAAGCATACGAAGCTCCAAAGATTTGTCCAGCATGTGCTCACGGTCAAGAATACTTTGAAGTAGCTAGATTTAACTATTAATAACAAAAGAGCAGGGAGAAANGTATTTTTAGATTTACGGCCTTTCTTTTTATTCACAAGACCATTATATCCATAATTTTTATACTTGTTAACCCATGAATAAAGTTGTCCATCATTGATTCCATTTTCGATTGCTATAGATTTTATGGAATTTCCAGCTAACACTTTAGATATCATTTCTAATTTCTCATCAGCAGTCCAATTAATATTATTTCCGTGTTTTAAAATTTCTGGTCCATGAAGTTCTTCTAACTTAAACCATGTTCTAATTGAATCATGAAAGTTTTTTTCTTTAGCTCCTTCAGGTGTATCAGGCCATTTACCTTCTCTATACAATTGTACGCATTCTTTTTTGAATTCATAACTATATTTCATAAAAATACCCTCCTTACTGGTTTGTCCAGTAAAGAGGGTACATATCAAAATCCTTGCTCTATTTTTGTGCCTATTTATTAGAAAGATAGAAAGTAAAAGTACTTTCATATTAATTGTTTGGTCGATGAAGTATAATATAAGCAAAAAGTGATGAAAGGATAAGAAATGAAAGTAATAGTATCAAAAGATTATGACGAAATGAGCAAAAAAGCTGCTGATCTTATCGTCAATATGTTGATTGACAAACCTCAAGCAAAATTTGGTTTTGCTACTGGATCAACACCAATCGGTTTATATGAGAACTTAGCTAAGGCTGAAAAAGAGGGTGAGATTTCCTTCAAATATTCAAAAAGCGTAAACCTAGACGAATATATTGGCATTGACAAGGAAAACGACCAATCTTACCAATACTTTATGAACGAAAACTTATTTAACAAAGTAAGTTTCAAGGAAGGTGCAACTCACTTGCCATATGCACCAGAAGCAGACGAAAAATATGCCAAGGAATATGACAAACTCTTAGATGAATTCGGTCAAAGAGATGTACAAATCCTAGGCCTTGGACCAAACGGTCACTTAGCATTTAACGAACCAGCAGAAAAACTAAATCAAAGAACATCAATCATCAAGCTATCAGATGAAACAATAAAGGCAAACTCAAGATTCTTTGAAAGCGAAGATGATGTGCCAAAATATGCTATATCAATGGGTATGGCAGATGTTTTCAATGCAAAAATGTTAGTTGTTCTTGCAAGTGGCAAAAATAAACATGAAGTTGTAAAAAGAATCATAGAAGAAGACACCATTTATCCAGAATTCCCAGCAAGCTTCTTACACCTACACCCAAATGTATATTTGTTTGTAGATGAAGATGCTTACCAAGGCTAAGATATAAATAAATTTCGGCATGATATATTCATGTCGATTTTTTTATTTTGATTTGACAAATAAAGTTGTCAAATATATAATAATGACAAAGATACTTGTCAAAAATAGGAGGGTTAGTTGAAACTAATTAATAATCTTTCCTTTTTGAGAAAGGAAAAAGGAATTAATCAAACAGATTTAGGAAGGCTGGTAGGAGTGTCTAGGCAGACCATAAGCCTTATAGAAAGAGGAGATTACAATCCTTCTGTAATGGTTGCTCTAAGTCTTGCTAAAGTTTTTGATGTGAGTGTTGAGGATATTTTTACTTTGGAGGAAGATAATGAATAAGAAAAAATTTGTGTTATTATTAATAGCTGGACTTTTAGTGGGTGCATTTTCTGGAATGCTATTTGAAAATGTAGGTCTAACAGAATTGGGAAAAAGTATTAAATTTTTCCTAATCAAAAATGTATTTGCTATAGTTATTTCAGTTATGATAGTTAGTATTTTAATTTCATATGTTTTCTATAGAAAATCTAAGATAGAGATAGAAAAAGGACTTGAGGGCGAAGATCCAATACCTACTAAGTATACTAATATAAGCTTGATGGTAAGGGATATAAGTATATTTATAATCTTTGGTCTAGGGTCTATGTGGGGCATGTCAATGGGTGTCTATTCTCCAGAATCTTGGATTAATCTAAGAGAAATGGTGATTCTCATAGCTTCTCTTATAGTTTACATAATCCTAATATCAGTGATTTTTCAAAAAAATTATGAGTTTATACAAAAGATAGAGCCAAATAGAAAAACAGATACCCTTGATTTAAA
Source organism: Anaerococcus urinomassiliensis (assembly GCF_900128425.1). Lineage (NCBI taxonomy): Bacteria > Bacillati > Bacillota > Tissierellia > Tissierellales > Peptoniphilaceae > Anaerococcus > Anaerococcus urinomassiliensis. Next base: position 1,742,423 of record NZ_LT635782.1, on the reverse strand, counting down.
ATTTAATAAAAAATTTATAGAAGAATCTGACGAAATGAAAAAAAGCGAGTATTACGAAAAAGGCTACAAGGGATACCAGGCTATAATACTTACAAATTTCATAATGCTAGTAGTCTTGGCTGGTCTTTCTTATTATACAGACGTAGGAATCCTAGCTCCAATTCTTATAGCTATTTCTTCTATAATAGGAATAATTGCAAGCAGATAACAATCCTCTGGATTTATAAATAACTAGATAGCAATAGTAATTAGAAAAAAGGGAGACCTTGTAAGATAGATTTGTCTATTATACAAGATATCCCTTTTCTAGTATCAATTAAATTGCCCAGTTACCATCAACAAATATTGGATATTCTTCTTCGTTTTTGTAGCCAGTTATTTTTAGATCGCTTGTTCCTACCATGAAGTCTTCGTGGATTAAGGAGTCGTTTATTCCTCTGCCGTTAAGCTCACTGTCATCTAGGTCTGCTCCGCCTACTACACATGTTGGATATGCTTTGCCAAGGGCGAAGTGGCATGATGCGTTTTCGTCAAATAGGGTGTTGTAAAATAGAATGTTTGACTTTGAGATAGGGCTGTCGTAAGGAACTAGGGCTATTTCTCCTAGGTATTTGCTACCTTCATCAGAATCTAACATTTTTTCTAAAGTTTCTTTACCTTCTTTTGCATCAAAATCTACTACTTTTCCACCTTCAAAGGTAAATTCAAAGTCGTTGATTACGACACCATTGTAAACAAGTGGCTTTGAAGCAACTAGTCTGCCGTCTACTCCATCATATTGTGGAGCTGTGAAAACTTCTTCTGTTGGCATATTTGGTATGAATAGGTCGCCTTTGGCATTTTTTGAGCCAGCTGACATCCAAATATGATCTTTTGGAAGTTTGACCCAAAGGTCTGTTCCATTTGATGATTCGTAGTGAACCTTGTCAAATTGGTGGTCGTTTAGGTATGTTGCCTTTTCTTCGAGTGTTTCAATGTGTTTTGACCAATTTGCTTTTGTATCTTCCCAAGATTCTTCGACTCTTGATACTGTAAGAATTGTCTCCCAAAGTTTGTCATAAGCTTCATCCTCGCTAAGGTCTGGGAATACTTTTTTTGCCCATTTTTTGGTTGGAACTGATATTACAAGCCAGCTTACAATATCATTCATAGTATATTTTACAAATTCTTTGGTAGCTTTTGAATTTTCACGAACTGCTTCGGAAATCTTAGCTTCATCAAGACCGTTTAATAGATCTGGGTCTTCGGCATAGATTGAAATTCTGTTTGATTTTTTGTCAGCTATTTGATATTTTAACTTTTCAATCTTCCAAGCAGGAACTTCATTTAGCGTTTCTTGATCTTGGTTTTCGTAAGTGAGTCTTGTAATAGCATCATCTCTCCAATCAATAGAAACATTCCTAGCACCTTTTTCATAAGCGGCCCTTGTAATAAGCCTAGCAAGATCTGGGTTTTCAACAGGAGAAGTGATTAAAACATCTTCACCATCTTTAACATTAACACCAAACTCAACAGCAAGTTTGGCAAAATTTTCAATTCTTTTGTCCATAAATTCCTCTTTCCTTAATTAAAAGTTCTTTTATATAGATTGTATTTTAAAAAAATATTTTCACAAATTTTAATCAATATGATTTCCTTAATGATTTGATTTATTTATTAAAGTTTATTAGCATTAACTTCTATACTCATTAGGGTAAAATAGATATTAATAAAGGTTTTTATAGAAATATGAATGGAGGAATATATGAAAAAAAGAAATGAAGTTGATGTTAAGGAAACTTGGGCTATTGAAGACCTTTTTGAAAGTGATGAGGTTTTTCTAGCTAGTATCGAAGAGATTAAAAATATGGCGGCTGATTTTGCTAAAAATCACCAGTCTTTTACAAGCTCTGAGGATATCTACAATGCATTGAATGAATATTCTAATATCCATGCCCTTGCTGATAGGCTTGGAACTTTTGCTGGAATTACTATGGAAACTGATACTACCGATGCATCCATGGCAAAGAGATATGCGAATTTTGCCAATGAAATGAGTAAGGTTGATGCTTCTTTGAGCTTTTTCACATCAATGCTTGCTAAAACTGATAATAAACTTTTGGAAGAGACTAAGGAAAAATATCCGGAATACACATATTACTTGGATCAAATTATCAAAAATTCCAAGTATTTATTATCTGATGAAACAGAAAAAGTTTTGGCAAATCTCATGCCAACATTTGACGCCCCTTACAAAAACTACAACGATATGCGTTATGGGGATATGGACTTTGAAGATTTTGAATACGATGGAGAAAAAATTGTTCTAAATCACAATACTTTTGAGGAATTTTTGGAATCTGATCCACGCGATGATTTGCGTAGAGATGCTTTCAAGAGATACCACGATGTTTTGAGAAAATATGAAAATGCAGATGCTTCTGTTTATATGACTCATGTAGAAAATGAAAAGAGAATTTCTGATATCCGTGGCTACGAATCAGTATTTCATTATCTTTTGAGTATGCAAGATGTAGATTTTGATATTTATGAAAATCATATAGACACTATTATGAAAGAACTTGCTCCTCATATGAGAAAATATGCAGGAATTATCAAGAAAGTTTACGGTCTTGACCAAATGACCTATGCTGATCTAAAACTAGATATTAATCCAGATTTTGAACCTGAAGTAACAATAGACCAAGCTCGTGATTACATTGTCGAAGGCCTTTCAAATCTTGGTGAAGAATACTCTACTGTTTTAAAACGAGCTTTTGATGAGAGATGGATTGACTATGCACAAAATATTGGCAAGAGAACAGGTGCCTTTGCTTCTGGCCCTTATGGTTCACATCCATTTATCATGACAACTTACAACAACAAGATGAGCCAAGTTATGACTCTTGCTCATGAATTGGGCCACGCTGGACAATTCTACTATACAAACAACAATCAAAACGCCATAAATTCTGATATGTCCATGTACTTTGTGGAATCACCATCTACTGCAAATGAAATCACCATGGAAAGATTTTTGCTAAACAAAGCAGAAGATGACAGAGAGAAACTTTGGGTTCTATCAACTATGATTTCAAAAACCTACTACCACAACTTTGTAACTCACTTTATCGAAGCTGCTTTCCAAAGGGAAGTTTATAGAAAAGTTGAAGATAATGAAAGTTTAACAGCAGCAGATTTGGACCGAATTTTTAAAGAAAAATTGGAAGAATTCTGGGGTGATGCAGTTGTATTAACTGAAGGTGCAGAGCTAACATGGATGAGACAACCTCACTATTATATGGGCTTATATCCATACACATATTCTGCAGGATTATCTGTAGGCACAGTTATTTCTGACAAAATCGTAAATGGCACAGAAGAAGACAGAGATAGATGGTTAGAAGTACTAAAATCTGGTGGATCAATGGGACCAATCGAACTAGCTGAAAAAGCTGGAGTTGACATGACAAGTACAAAACCAATTTCAGAAACTGTTGCATTCATTGGTTCAATCATAGATCAAATTGATGAACTTTGCGAAAAACTAGGCATGTATAAATAATACTTAGAGACTTTGTAGGACAAAATATAATTAAATATTAAAAAACTTATTGACAAAGTTGATTTTTGGAGTATACAATGTTATACTTAAATAAGTTAAGATGTGGAGGGAGTGTTATGCACTCCCTTTCATTATCTTTAAAGTATCAAAAATTTATTATCAAAAACGACAAAATATATTATAATTAATAAATAACAGTGATAATAAAGTAATAATAATTGAAGTTAGTAACAAAGGAGTAATGATGAGTGACGTTAGAGTAAGATTTGCCCCATCTCCAACCGGTTACCTACACATCGGTGGACTTAGGACAGCATTGTTTAACTATCTTTATGCAAGACATACAGATGGAACAATGATATTAAGAATAGAAGATACCGACAGAACCAGATTTGTAGAAGGAGCTTTGGAAAACTTATTGAAAGCTTTGGCTTGGTCTGGTGTTGAGATTGATGAAGGGGTTGTGCTTGATGAAAATGGTCAAGTTACAGAAAAAGGTGAATACGGCCCATACATCCAATCTGACAGAGTAAAAGCTGGTATCTATGATAAATATATAGAAAAATTAATTGATGAAGACAAGGCTTACTATTGCTTCTGCTCACAAGAGAGAGTTGATGCAGTTCGTGACCAACAAAAAGCCGATGGTCTTACACCAAAATACGACGGTTTGTGCCGTTCTATACCAAAGGAAGAAGCTAAACAAAGAGTAGCAAATGGTGAAGAATATACAGTTAGACTAAAACTTCCACATGATCGTGAGATTTCTTTTGAGGATAGAATCAAGGGAAAGATTACTTTCAATACAAATGATATGGACGACCAAGTTCTTATCAAACGTGATGGCTACCCAACCTACCACTTTGCAGTAGTAGTAGACGACCACTTGATGAAGATTACCCACGTTGTTCGTGGAGATGAGTGGATATCATCAACACCAAAACACGTTTACCTATACGAAGCCTTTGGCTGGGAAGCACCAGAATATATCCACCTACCAACCGTACTAAATGAAAACCACAAAAAATATTCAAAACGTAATGGCGATGGAATGGTAGAAGACTTCATAGAAGAAGGCTACACAGCAGAAGGTTTGATCAACTTCCTAGCACTTCTAGGTTGGTCACCAGATAGTGAAGAAGAAATCTTCTCTATGGAAGAACTTGCTAGGCAATTCGACTTTGATAGAGTAAACAAAACTGGAGCTGTATTTGATAAGAGAAAACTAGACTGGGTAAATGGCCACTATGTTCGTGAAATGAGCGTAGAAGATTTGGCAAAAGCAATCAAACCATTCATGGTAAAAGCTGGTCTAATTAGTGAAGATTATTCTGATGAAAAGATGAACCTACTTGCAAGCACCTGGCAATCAGCCATTGATAAATTCTCAGATGCTCCAAACTTATCAAAAAATTATTATATAGAAGATAGCGAAGTTGACTTTGATGAAGAAGCAAAAGAAGTACTAAAAGAAGAAGACTCAAGAAAATTAGTTGATGCTTTCTTAGCAAAACTTGCTGAAGTTGACGAATTAGACCAAGAATTTGCATCAACAATTATGAAAACCCTACAAAAAGAAACAGGTATCAAAGGCAAAAACTTGTGGTTCCCAATTAGGGCAGCCATCACAGGATCAGTTCACGGACCAGATCTTACAAGTGTAATGCTAATAATGGGCAAGGAAAAAATTGCCAAGAGATTAAACTACGTAAAGGAAAACTTATAGAAATGAAAATTCATAACACGCTCACAAGAAAGACAGAAGAATTTATACCAATAGAAGAAAACAAAGTAAGAATGTATGTCTGTGGGCCTACTGTTTATGACTATATGCACATAGGAAATGCAAGGCCTTTGGTAGTATTTGATACCTTTAGAAGGTATTTAAAATACAGGGGTTACGATGTGACTTATGTAGTAAACTTCACAGATGTTGACGATAAGATTATCAATAAATCTATCGAAGAAGGGATTACTACAAAAGAAGTAACTGATAGATATATTAAGGCCTACATGGAAGATACTAATGACCTAAACATCGACGAAGAAGATACCATCCACCCAAGAGCGACTGAGGTAATGGATGATATCATAGACTTTGTAGCTGACCTAGTAGAAAAAGGTGCAGCCTACGAATCTGATGGAGATGTTTACTTTAGAGTAGCAAAAGCTAAGGACTACGGCAAACTTTCTGGCAAAAATGTAGAGGACTTGCTCCACGGAGCAAGCAATAGGCTTGAAGATACTGACACAAGCAAGAAAGAAAGCCCACTAGACTTTGCCCTTTGGAAGAAGACCAAAAAAGAAGGCGAAGTTGCTTGGGACTCTCCATGGGGTAAGGGCCGTCCAGGTTGGCATATAGAATGCTCAACTATGAGCAAGAAAATCCTTGGAGAAACCATAGATATACACGCTGGTGGGGAAGATTTGGAATTCCCTCACCACGAAAACGAGATTGCCCAGTCAGAAACATTAAATGAAAAGACCTTTGCCAACTACTGGATGCACAATGGAATGATCCAAGTAGACGGAACAAAGATGAGTAAGTCTTTAGGCAACTTCTTCACCCTTCACGATATCAAAAAAGAATATGATCTTATGGTAATCCGCTTTTGGCTATTAACAACCAATTACCGTCAACCAATCAACTTCACACGTGAGATTATAGAAGGTGCATCAAAGTCCCTAGATAGGATAAACAATGCTGTATTTAGACTTGAGGATTTACTAGCAGGGGCAAGCGGAGATGAAATAGCAGAAGGTGAAAAAGTTCTATTAGATGAACTTTATGACTTTGAAAATAAATTTATCCAAGTTATGGACAATGACCTAAACACAGCTGATGGTATAACAGTGATTTTTGATTTGGTAAAATTTGCCAATACAAAAGTAAGTGGTGATAATACAAAGGCATTAATCAAAACAGTATTGGACAAATTCTTAGAACTTGAAGAAGTCTTGGGTATCAAAAATATCAAAAAATCTCACGAAGGAATTGATGAGGACAAGATCCTAGCTCTAATAGAAGAAAGAACTGCTGCAAAGAAAAGCAAAGACTACCAAAGAGCAGATGCTATTCGCGATGAACTTGACCAAATGGGTGTAGCCATAAAAGATACGCGCGAGGGCGTCAAATGGGAGCTTAAGTAATGGATAAGATTTATGGCAGAAAGCCAGTTCTTGAAACTATTGATGCAGGAGTTGCAATCAATAAGGCCTATATCATAGATCAAAAAACACCCATAGTAGGAAAAATCATAGATAAGCTTACTAGAGCAAAGGTAGAGATCAAATTTGTAGACAAAAACTTTTTTAAAGATGTAGAAGGCAATCACCAAGGTGTGATGATCGAAGTTGAATCATTCAAATATGGATCCTTGGATGACTTATCAGACTCAGAAAAACTTATATTGCTTGACAAAATAGAAGACCCCCACAACCTTGGAGCCATCATTAGATCTGCTGAAAGCTTTGGTTTTGATGGAGTAATCATACCAGAACGCCGCTCAGCCAAGGTCACACCAACAGTATATAAGACAAGTGCTGGAGCAATAAATAATATCAAGATTGTCATGGTAAAAAACCTCAACCGTACTATGGAAGAATTGAAAGAGCGAGGCTTTTGGATCTATGGCCTAGCAGGCGAAGCAGAAAGTTCTATCGACCAAACTGACCTTAAGGGAAAAGTTGCTCTTGTTGTTGGCAACGAGGGCGATGGCCTTAGCAGGATGGTAAGAGAGCACTGTGACATGCTAGTCAAAATTCCTATGCAAGGTTTGGTCAATAGCCTAAATGCGTCAGTTGCAAGTGCTATTTCTATGTACGAGGTTGTAAGGCAAAATGGCTTTAACTAAAAGAAATATCACCATTATAGATGGATATAATGTGATAAATGCTTGGCCAGAACTAAAAGAACTAGCCAAGCAAAATTTAGAAGATGCAAGGCTTGCTCTCGTAGAAGAATTAGCAGAATATATGTCCATGAGTGGGGAGGAAGTCATAATAGTCTTTGATGCCTACAATCTTGATAGACCCAAAGAGACAATCGAAGAAAAATATGGTATGGAAATTGTCTACACAAAAAGATTTCAAACGGCCGACACCTACATAGAAAAACAAATTTTAGATATAGGTCGTAGGCACAATCTAAAGGTGGTCACAGATGATGGGCAAATACAAATCCTTGCCACAAGCAAGGGAGCAAGCAGGATGACTTCAACTGAGCTAAAAGCTGATATTTTTAACAATAATTCAAAGATAAAACGTAAAAGAAAAGCGGATTTCAACCGTAATTTTAAGTCATTTCCTCTATCAAATGAATTGATAGAAAAAATTGACCAAATGAAAAAAGACTTGGAATCTAATTAGCGATACAAGGTAAAATAAATTCACTAAAAGGTAAGATATGGATAAAATAAATTTAAAAGAAGATGTGACACTTGAGAAAATTCGTTCATTCTTCAACTCCGAAGATATGAGCGAAGAAGAAATCTCAAGTGTCCTAGAAGAATTATCAGATGAAGAAAAAGAAGAACTAGAAGAATATCTACTAGAAGAAGAAATAATAGTAGAGGTAGAGGAAATCGACGAAGATAGCGACATCGAAGATGAAGCAATAGATGAAGTCGATGATGAAGAGGACGACGCCCCTATAAAAAGGAGCGAATCCACAGCCATCACTCCACTTTCTAGAAAAGATATGATGAAACTATCCGACATGACCAATGAAGAGATAGTAGAACAATTCCAGGCAGGCAACCAAAATGCCCTAGCAGCCCTAGTAGAAAAAAACCAAGGTCTTGTAAGAAGTCGTGCATCATACTTCTATAGATCGCACGGTAATGACCTTGATCTTGAAGACCTAGTCCAATCAGGTATGCTTGGTATGATAAGAGCAGCAGAAAAATTTGACCTAAGTCTAGGCTACAAATTTACAACCTATGCTTACAAATGGATAGACAAGGCAATAAGGAAAGCTATCAACAAAGAAGGTCACACCATAAGGATACCTGCTGGCAAGTACTTGAAACTAAACAAACTAAAGCAAATCCTAAAGGCAAATCCAGAAGCTAGCGATGAAGAATTATACAAAATCTTGGAAAAAGAGGGCATAGACAAAAAACAAGCTGATGACCTATTTTTAATCAACCGTAACCAAGTAAACTCAACATCCCTAAACATCAATCTGGACTCTGAGGACTCCACAGGTGATGAGCTGATGGACATGGTAGGAGACGAGTCAACCCCAGTTGACATGCTAATACTAGAACGTGACATGGAAAACTTCCTAATGAAAGCCCTAGACCAACTTACAGATAGAGAAAAACAAATCATAATCTACCGTTATGGTCTAGACAACGAAAAACCAAAAACTCTAGAAGAAATAGGCACAATCTACGACCTATCAAGAGAGAGAATCAGACAAATAGAAAACCAAGCCTTAGGAAAATTAAAAGAGTTTTCTGATAGCGAAAACTAAAAGATGCGAGAAATCGCATCTTTTTTTGTGTGGTATTTTATAATAGGCATTGACAGATTATAACTGTTAATATACACTATATACAGATGGAGGATATATGGATATAAAAATAAAGTACTCGAGTAAAGATCCGATATATTTACAAATCAAAAACCAGATAAGAGATGCTATTTTAAATGATGAATTAGACATTAACGAACCTTTACCCTCTATAAGATTTTTGGCAAAAGAGCTTAAGGTCAGTGTTATTACTACAAAAAGAGCCTATGACGAGCTTGAAAAAGAAGGACTAATTAACACTGTTGCTGGCAAGGGTTCTTTTATCAAAAGCCAAGATCCCAAGATTGTTAGGGAAAAACTTATGATTAAGATAGAGGAATATGTAAAAGAAATTAATGATTTAGCCAAGATTGCCGACATCTCAAAAGAGGAAATAGTATCCTTATTCGATATATTGGAGGATTATGATGGATGATATAATCAAGCTAAAAAATGTTGAAAAAGAATTCTTAGGCTTTAAGTTAGGACCATTAGACCTTAATATCAAAAAGGGAACTGTAACAGGTCTTATTGGAGAAAATGGGGCGGGCAAATCAACAACATTAAAATTACTGTTGAATGCCTTAAAGAAAGATAGAGGAACAATTGAAGTATTTGGCAAAGATATAAATAATCTTACTGAAGAGGAAAAATATAAAATTGGATTTGTTTATGATGACTTGTATTTGCCAGATAATATGGATATTGGTGAAATTGAAACATTTCATGAAAAGCTTTATAGGGACTATTGGCAAGAAGATGTATTTTATGGTTTGGTGAATAGATTCGATTTGCCAGAAAAACAAGCAATAAAATCTTTTTCTCGTGGTATGAAAATGAAATTATCTTTTGCTTTGGCCCTATCTCACAATGCTGAACTATTAATATTAGATGAGGCAACAAGTGGACTTGATCCAGTTGCAAGAGATGATTTTTTGGATATTCTACTTGATTTTATCCAAGATGAGAAACACACAGTCTTAATATCTTCTCATATTTTGTCTGACTTAGAAAAAATAGCTGACTATATTGCCTTTATCCACAAAGGGGATTTATTATTTAACGAGGAAAAAGATAAACTAATAGAGATTTATGGCTTAGTTTCATTAAATGATGAAGAATATGAAAGTTTGGATAAAAATGCAATTATTGCAGTCAGGAAACACAAATTTGGCCATGAATGTTTGGTGATAAGAGAAGAAATGCCAGAAGGAATAGAGCTAGAAAATCCTAGTATCGAAGACATTATGGTATATATGATAAAGGAGGCCTACAATGAAAGCCTTGATATATAAAGATTTGATTTCGATAAAAAAATACTTTTTGTTTATAGCCATGTTGATTGTATTAATAGCAGGATATGAATACAGAGAAGGTCAGCTAATGTTATCATCAGGATTTTTTATATTAATACCAATAGCTCTTTTAAATGCTTTATTTGATGTAGATATAAAATCAAATGCAGATAAATATATAGTAGGTATGGGGATAAATAAAAGGAAAATTGTTTTTTCTAGATACCTTATTATATGGATATTTGCTGGATTAGCAGTATTAATAGGACTTCTGGGAAGATTAAAGGTAAACAATCCTAACTTATTTTCGATAAATCTTCTAATACCAATTATAATCTTATCGTCAAGCTTAATACCACTAATCCAAATGCCTCTAATGTATAAATTTGGAAGTCAAAAAGCTAGAACATTTTTTATATTTATATATATTTTTATCTTTATGATAGTGAATTATTTGTGGGAAAATGAAGACTTAGTAATTAACTTTTTACAAGAAAATATAATAATTGGCAAAAGTCATGCTGGATTAGTAATTTTATTTCTAGCTCTTGCTTTAAATATTATATCCTTAGTTATTTCTATTAAAATATATGAGAATAAAGAACTTTAGTTTAATTAATAGCTTTATTGAAAAATCATGGATTAGTAGTACAATTGTATTACGAAACAAGGGGGGGATTTTATGGATACAGTTGTAAAATCAATTAGATTTACTAGGGAAGAAGAGAGAGCTATTAATGAATACGCTGATTTTGCCAATAGGAGTTTTTCTGATGTAGTGAAATCCGCTATACTTGATAAGCTGGAAGATGATTACGACATAAAAGTTGGCGAAGAGGCTTACGAAGAATATTTAAAAGATCCAGTTTCTCATCCAATAGAAGAATTATTTGAGGAATTTGATGTATAGTTTTGAAACAACTGATAGATTTGATAAACAGTTACGCAAGATGGATAAGTCAAATGCTAGGTTAATCCTAAAATATATTAAAAATAATATAATTACTTTGGAAAATCCAAGGCTTAGGGGCAAAGCTCTTGTTGGAGATAAACAAGGGCTTTGGAGATATAGGATTGGTGATTATAGACTTATTTGCAAAATAGAGGATGATAAGCTTCTAATCCTAGCTTTAAGCCTAGGCCACAGGAGAGAAATCTATAGATGAGGATTTGTAACTGTACAATCACAGGGCAGCTAAGCTGTCCTTTTTTATGGTAAAAATGCCTTATCTTAGTATAGTAGAAAAAAGTGAGGTATTATGGATTACGAAAAACCATTTTTATATATAGATACAAATTTTGCGCCAGATGAGGCGTTGATGGCTTATATGGCTACAAAGTCTTATGATTTTGAGCTTGTGGGCTTGTCTACTGGATCAGGAATGATGAATACAAAGCTTGCGGCAGAAAATATTGTAGGCCTTATGGCTGATGATGGCCTATACTTATCAGTGGCAGCTGGAGAGAATTTCTCAGAATACAACCATTTGGACAAGGAAATTTTTACTACTACAAAAGATTACATAGAAGAAATGCCTGCCTATGAAAATATAATTGATAAGGCTAGTGATTGTGGCAAACTTGATATAATTGCTACAGCTGGTCTTACAAATATTGCCAGGGCGTTAGAGGAAGCCCCAGAGATAGAGGATTATATATCCCATATTTTTATCCTTGGAGGGGAAAGTGATGGCGAAGTTTCTGAGACTTTTATAGAAGACCCAAGATCTGTTGATAAGATTTTAAATTCTAGTATTGATTTATTTTTGTTGCCAATAGGCATTGCTAATCAAGTCAATCTTTCAGATGAAATGATTGACAAATTGTCAGGCCATGATAAAAATTTGGATATAATTTTAGATGAATTTAAGAAAGATAATTATAGACTTCTTAAGGCCAATCTTTTGATGTATCTAATGCTTATGCCAGAGGCTTTTATCTTTGAGGAATCAGGTTTTGGCATTCATGTTGACGATTCTGATGGTGAGCTAGGAAGTCTTTATAGGACTGATACAAGGAAGAAAAACTACAGGGCGACTAGGGTAAATGAGGAAACTTTCTACGACTTTCTTATGGGGAGTCTAAAGTGAAATTTAAGAAACCTGGCCTTAGAATAGTTAAAACTTTCATTGCTGTAAGTCTTGCTATGCTGATTTCATCTTTCAGACCAGGAGAGGGCTTGCCTTTTTATAGTGCCATTGCCGCCATAATTTGCCTGAAATCGGACGTGGAAGGTTCTCGTGAGATTGGTATAAATAGAGTAATTGGTACTATACTTGGTGGTTTGTGTGGTTTGATCTTTCTTTTGATAGTGCCTGCAAATTATCTGCCTAAAGAAGTAGAGCTTATTTTGATCAGTTTAATAGCGTCAATTATAATTTGGGTAATGGCTATGGCTGGCAAACCTAAGGCTGTATCTATTATGGCAATTGTATTTTTGTCAATTACCATAAACCACGGCAACGAGGGGAACTTGCCCTTTCTCTTTGCCTTTAATAGGACCTTTGATACTATGGTTGGAGTAATTTCTGCCATTGTTGTTAACTGGACGGATTTTGAAATAAGGGAAAACTATAATCATAAACATTAATAAAAGAAAACTCCTTACCTTAGCTTTGATAATGCTAAGGGCAAGGAGTTTTTTGCTATTCATATTTCAAAAATTTGTCTATATCTAGGGCATCTGTAGCATCCTCAAGGACTGTCAATTTGTCAGCTGCTAAGATATAGTCGTCAGCATTTGGAATAAATTCATGGCCGTCTCTTTCTATGGTTAGGACGATGACATGTTTTGGAAAGTCGATTTCTCTTAGTCTTTTGCCAACAACTTCAAGATTTTCTGCCATGGTGTATTCAAAAATAGAATAATTTCCAAGTTCTCTTTCGACAGGACTTAGCAAATTCTTATCTTTTAATTGTCTTTCTAAAAGTGTGTCATAGATTGGAGCTATCTTGAAGGCTTCTGCTATATAATATGAGACCATTACAACAATTGATAAGGCTATGAGATGTTCAAAGGTCTTTGTCATTTCTGACACTAGGATTATTGAAAGGATAGGACTTCTTACAACAGAAGCAAGTATGCCACTCATGCCTAGTATTAGGAAGTTTATATAAAATTGTTCTATAGGTACAGCATTTCTAAGCATCAAAAATATCAGTGATCCACAACAACCTCCTATGACAAGGACTGGCAAGAAAATACCACCTTGGACTCCAGATCCATAACAAAAAGTTGTATAAAAAAGTTTAGCTAATAGGATTATCAGTATGTAAGCTACAGAAAATTTGTTCAAAGACATTTCTTCCAAAAGTCCGTGGCCACCGCCAGTAGCCTTAAAAAATGTAAAGCCAATAAATGTTGTAACAGCCATCAATAGGCCATATTTTGCTATAGGTGAGCTTAATTTCTTGAACATATCTTGAAATTTTACAATTAAAGTATTATAAAAAACTCCAATAACTCCTGTGAGAATTCCTATAAGTATTGCAACCCAGATTAGTTTCATTGGCAAAGACTCGGCTACTGCAAAAGAAAAGGCAGTTTCAGGTCCCATCAAGACAAAGGATATGAAATTTGCTGTAATTGATGCAATAAGTGCTGGCAAAAGCACATATTTGGAATAAGATTTGTGCAACTCCTCAATAGCGAATATACAACCAGCTAGAGGGGCATTGAAGGCTGCAGCAAGGCCTGCGGCAGCTCCTGCAGTGATTAAATATTTTATTTCGTCAGGTTCTCTTTTAAGAAACTTGCCAACAAGTTTGGCACTTGCCCCACCTATTTGGATTGATGGGCCCTCACGGCCTAGTGAAAATCCCATGAGATTACCCAGGCCTCCACCTATGATTTTTGAAGCAATAGTAGGAACTTCCTCCATTTGAAACTTACCAAGTATCTCCGCTCTGATTTGGGGAATACCACTTCCACCAGAAAGAGGCGCCCATTTTAATAGCTTATATATTGCATAAGAAGAAATAATTGCAATAGTTAATAGTATTAGTATAGATTTTAGGTTAAAATCAGCATACAAATATCCCCTGTAGATATCCATCTTTGAAATAATAAATCTATAGAGGACTGAAAATAAGCCTGCGATTATGCCAACTATTATCGAATCAACCAATATTCTAAATATTAGTTTTCTTTTATCATCAAAATGATTTTTCATTTTTACCATCCTTAAATTTACTAGATAAATTTATTATACTGGAAAGAAATTAAATCTTGTATTTTTAAAACTATGATTCATATTTTAAATATATTCGCCCCTATGATACAATTTAGCTAGAGGAGGCGAATATGATTGAAGTAAAAAATTTTACAAAGGCTTATTCCAACGGCAAAATTGCTGTTGATGATATATCTTTTGATGTAAGAAATGGTGAAATATTTGGTTTTCTAGGACCAAATGGAGCAGGTAAATCTACTACTATAAAGTCTATTGTTGGCATCAATTCCATCACTAATGGAAGTATTACCATGGGTGGAATCACTATGGATGAAGACCAAATAGCCTATAAGAAACAATTCTCATACGTACCTGATAACCCAGAACTTTTTGAAAACTATTCTGGCTATGAATACATAAATTTTCTGGCTGATATATACGGCATAGACGAGCAGACTCGCAAAGAGAGACTTGATTATTATTTGGAATTTTTTGATATAAGGATGGCCATGGCAGATCAAATAGAAACATATTCTCACGGTATGGCCCAAAGACTTGCACTAATTGGAGCATTGATAAATGACCCTGATGTATTGATTCTAGATGAACCAATGGTAGGACTTGATGCAAAAAGTGCTTATAACCTTAAAGAAATCCTAAGAGACCGCACTGCAAAGGGAAAATCCGTGTTTTTCTCAACACACGTAATGAGCGTAGCTCAAGAACTATGTGATAGGATTGCAATAATAAACAAGGGGAAAATTATTGCGATTGGTACTTTTGATGAGATTAGAAATTCTTCTACTCATAAGGAAAATCTAGAATCAGTATTCTTGGAGCTTACAGATGAATAATTTATGGACAGTTGCAAAATATCATTTTAAAGAAGCATTTTTCCCATATTTTCCAAGCAAAAAAGCCCCAAATTTGCCAAATAATTATTTTTTAAGGATTTTGTTTTTCTTATTCACCTATTTGTTTTTATTTTTTATTTTTTTTACAATCATGAATATATTAGCAAATGTGTTCTTGGTAAAGGAAAACGGAGAAGCCATGTATTTCACATTTTTTGGTATGGCTATAGTGCTGATGATTTTGATTTTTTATATACCAAAGATTTTATCAGGCTTTTTCTCAGATAAAAATATAAAGATATATAAGACTCTGCCAATTGGACAAGGTGAATTATTTATAGGAAAACTACTTGGAGAAATAGGATCTTTTGTAGACTATATTTTATTTTTATTTATAGCCTTGGGAATTTATTTCTCTTACAAAGGATTTTCTCTACCAGTGTTAGTCCTTGGATTAATTAATTTCTTTGGCTTGATTATAGTTCCAAATTGTATTTTAACTATTATAATCTTACTTATTATAAGATTTACAAATGCAGGCAGTCACAGAAAACTTTTTAAAAATCTTGGATATGTTATACTCCTAATTATCACAGGCATTATTTACTTTTACGCTTATGGTGGAAGTAGTATAGAACAGGTGGATTCAGGAACTATAAATAGAACTATTGATAAGCTAAGTGGAATATCAAATGTATTTTTTAATGCCAAAATCTTTGGTCAAAGCCTTGGTGGAGATATAAAGCAAAAGCTAATCTACACAATAATCTTAATTGGTATATCAGCATTGTTTTTGTTTGTAACTTACAAATTAGCAGATAAATTCTACTATGATAGTCTGAGTGAAAAAGAAGGATCAGCGGGTAAGAAAAAGGAACATAGCCTATCTGATAAAGATTTCAAAAGTTCGTCTCAATTTGCGGCTATCTTTAGAAGGGATATCAAAAATTTATTTTCAAATGTAATATTTATATATCCAGCTGCAAGTATGATTATGATCTTTGGAATATTGGGATTCACTACAGGTAAGAAATTAGTAGTAGATTTGCAAACACTAGATTTTGGTGGAGGAGAGATAAAATTAGCAATATTTCTTATTGGCTTTGCCTTGGGTCTATTAATGTGGGTAAATGGAGGTCTTACAAGCACGTCCCTTTCAAGGGAACACAAGAGTTTTTACCTATTCCAAACTCTCCCAATAGATCCAGTAAGCCATTTTAAGGCTAGGATGTTTTCTGGCCTTCTAGTAACTGGGGCATTTAATCTCATACTCTGCATAATATATGGACTTGTCTTTAATTTTGGACTAGTAAACAGCATATTTTTATTTTTAGGAATGATGCTTGCAAGTCTTACAGCATCTTTTGAAGGTCTATATGTAGGTAGTAAAAACATTAAAATTAATTGGACAAGACCAGAAGAAATCAGCAAGGGTAATGTAAAAAATATACTATATTACTTCCTTTCCCTGGTTATTACGGGGATTTTGATTGGTGCATTTATATTTGTATTAAATGTATCGGGAAATTTCTATCTGGCAGGCGCAGTAGATTTATTAATGATTATTCTTTTGACAGTATTTTTGGCTAATATTTCAATAAAATCTTACAAAAAAGGATTTCATGATGTAAATGATTAAAATCAAACTCAGCGGGTATTTTTATAACGTAAGGATTTCAAAACAATTAGTAAAGCTACTAAGCTTTTAAGGAGAGAATTATGAAAAAGATTAAAAAATTGACAGCAGCAACACTTGCTTTGTCGTTTTCATTTTTAGGTTTAAATAGCCTTGCAAATCCTTCAACTAGCCTTGCAACAAGCGAAGCTAAAGACAAAAACTTAGACCTAGGCGTTGCAAAGGCTGGTGGAACTTACAAAGAAAAAACAGTTATAGTAAATCCTAATGACATTGTTTATGAACAATTCCTAATGGGAATTCGTGAAGTTCGTGACAAATCATGGGAATCTAATGTTCCATATACCCTAGATGAAAACAACGAAAAAGGAACCACTATTCGAGATGTTGCCAAGGAATTCGGTTATGAAACAAAAGAAGAATATGTAAATGCAATAAAATGGTCAAATGATTTGGAAAAAATCGCCATCCAAAGATCTTTTGAACAAACATACACAGGCTTAGGCAGCCAAAGACCTGACTTTTCAGATTTTACCACTGCCACAGTCAATGGAAGGCATTCAGACAGAGAAGTCCTTACAGCAGATACAATTGACCCTAAAATTACAGACCCAATTGGCAAATGGTCATATGGAAAATTAGAAAAAGCAGATAATAAGTCCCAATATGACTTTTTATTAAAGGAAAATGGTGTAAGAGGCGATTGGAATTCTAGTATGCACGATCTTCTAAATCCAGGATATAAGTATGTTGGATTTGCTGAAGTGAAAGATCCAAAGCAAAAAGAAACATTTGCTACAGCAGAATTTGCCAAAGATGTGGCAAATAACAATGAAGAACAAAGTAAAATAATGGGTGAATACATCCTAAGCACTGGTAAATACAAAGAAGAAATTTCAGAAGAAGTAAGAAAAAATGTTGATAAATCAATCGAAGAAGCTGAAATACAAATAAAGGCCTCAGAAGATTTGATTAATAATTATCCAGAAACTATAAAAAATGTTAAGGGAAAACTACTTGGACTAATCGAGGAAAGTAAAGAGCTTATAAAAGAACTTAGGGCCTTGATAGGACAATAAATTATTATAAAGGTGCTGTTAGTTATCTAGCAGCTCTTTTTTATTGAAAAATTTAAATGTTTTCTTATAATATTTGATAAAAAACATTATTTATAATAATATATATATAAATAAATTGCTTGAATAAGGATAAATTATAACGTTAACAAATCCTTATCTACTGGGGGGGTAAATGAAAATAAACAAAAAATTTCTAGCGACAGGACTTGCTCTAAGTTTTGCCTTTGCCGGACAAATGGTACACATCGATAGGTCATATGCGTCATCTATTAATAAAAATTCAGCCTTTTATAGGTCATCAAAGACTAGAGATGCATATTTAGCACTAACAGATAGTCAGAGAGCAGAATTAGATACTATGAATACAGATAACAGAACTCCACTGACTATTGATGAGCTCTTGGCGAGTAATAGATATAGCTTACCTATTGTAGAAAGCAAAGATTGGCAATATCCATTTATGCTCGATAGAAACAAGAATGGAGAAGTTGGAGAGAATTATTTCAAGGGAAATAATAGTGGATCTTCAAATGAAAACACAGGAGAAGTTGAAGAGTACGTTCCAGGAGTGGTGGAGGAAAATATTCCAGAAGAGGAAGAAAATGGAAATATTCTCAAGGAAGTTGAAGAGTTAGAAAACATAGCGAAGATAAAGGCTAATCTAGAAAAATCTATAGAAAATGCCAAAATACAAATCGACGCTTGTGAAGATATCATAGAAAACTATCCAAAAACTATTGAAAAAGTTAAGGATAAACTAATCAGATTAATGGCAGAGGCTAATGAATATATCAAAGAAGCAGAAGAATTACTGGAAACTTTATAATTTTAAATAAAAAATACATAGATAAAGGGAGCTGTTGAAAAAAGATAAATCGTTCCAAAATCATTCTGGCACCCTCCAAGAAAATGTCTCAGTCAGCCGACGGGCTAAGTGCCTCCATGAGCCGGCGGGCTAAATCTCAAATTTTCTCAAAGTGCAACCCAATGATGGAACGATAAATATCTATTGATTTGCAACAGCCCCTTTTATCTACCAAAAATCCTAAAATTAATTCCATTTACCATTTCAACATCATATGGGCTATCTGAAAAATATCCTTTCAAAAATTCATATCTAAAGTCATGGTAGGTGGATTTTTCGTTTTTTGATTCATTTTTCAAATTGATACCATTACCTTCACTTACTTCAAAACTTTCGTGGTGGTCGTGGTCATGGCCCCCTTCGCAGACATTATCAAGGGAATCTTCTGGGTTTATGTTTTCATTTTCATATTTTGCATGTAGGTTGGTGTTGGTAATCAAATACAAATCACCATTGTCATCTACTTGGGCAGATAGTCCGTTGTCACAAGGCATACCATCAAGTAGGTACATATTCAAGTCAGAAAAAATTTGATTAAAGTTGTCAAAGTTCTTATCATGACCAATTTTCTTTCCAAATTCAAAAATTTTTTCCTTTGGATTATCACTATGGCCTAGGGCATAATTTAATCTTTTTTCTACTACATCTATTTTTGAATCCAACCATCCGTGTATATTATCCTGGTCGATTAACTCTTCTAGCGGATTTTTTGAAACAGCTTTAGCTATTTTATCAAGCTCGCTTGTGTCATTATCTAGCAAGTAAGCTGTTATTTTATCTTGAAATTTTATTTTGTCATACATCATATAATGTATTGGGCCTAAATTTTCACTCATTTTATCACCTCCTTTTTATCATACTGTTTTTTTATATGGTATACTATTAGCTAGGGAGGAGGATATTATGAAAAATTTAACTACAAAAAAACTTGCTTACATAGGACTGTTTACAGCCTTGGTTTTTGTATCAAATTACTTGCAAATTCCATTTGTAACACCTTTTGGCAACACTCGATTTCACTTGGGTAATGTATTTTGCCTTTTATCAGGCCTTATCCTAGGACCAGGGTTTGGAGGGCTTGCCGCAGGGCTTGGTTCAGCGATTTTTGATTTGTTTGATCCAGTTTATTTTACATCAGCACCGACAACATTTTTAAATAAATTTTTATTGGCTGCTGTAGCAGGTTGGTTTTTCTATAAAAAGGGTAAGGAAGTTGAGATTAAAAAATCTCGCATAGTATTAGCATCTATACTTGGTCAACTTACATATATTATCCTATATCTTGGCAAATCTTATATAAAGAATGTTTACATCCTAGGATTGACTCGCCAAGCTAGTATGGTTGAAATTGTACAAAAAGCTGGGGTTTCATTTACCAATGGTGTCATTTCTGT
The DNA here is from genome assembly GCF_900128425.1 of Anaerococcus urinomassiliensis. Lineage (NCBI taxonomy): Bacteria > Bacillati > Bacillota > Tissierellia > Tissierellales > Peptoniphilaceae > Anaerococcus > Anaerococcus urinomassiliensis. Next base: position 1,722,066 of record NZ_LT635782.1, on the reverse strand, counting down.
AATATTTGCCTCAATTCTTACAATACCACTATTAAAAGCCATAAAGTTTGAATAATAAGCTTTAAGATTGGGTAAAAATCCATTAAGAGGTGGATTATGGATTATAAAAAATTTGGAAATAAAATTGTACTTAGACTAAAAAAAGGTGACAAGATTATAGAATCAATCGAGAAAATGGCAAGAGAAGAAGATATAAAAGCTTGTCATTTTGCAGGAATTGGAGCAGCAAATGAGATAAAACTTGGTCTGCTTCACCCAGGAGACAGTCAGTATGACTGGGAAACTTTTAGTGAAGATATGGAAATCACAAGCCTAGTTGGCAATGTCACAAGATTTGAGGGAGAACCAATGGTTCATGCTCACATTACTTGTGGTAGAGAAGACTTTTCTATAATCGGTGGCCACCTAGGAGAAGGCACATGTTCTTTGACAGTGGAGCTATTTGTAGATATCCTAGATGGTGAACTTGTCAAAAAGCACGACCCTGAACTAAAGATTAATACCATAGAGTTTTAAGGTGGATAATATGCAAACTAGAGAAAAGACTTTTGGAATAACATGCCCGTCATGTGGATATTCTTTTGAGAAAGACCTAAATACAGCAGCATTTGCAACAACAGATGATAGAAAGGCCATACTTACAAATGAATTTGGGAAAATAACTTGTCCTAATTGCAGGCACGAATTTATCTTAAACTATAGATTTGTTTACACAGACGAAGATACTAAGTTTATGATAGTAAATGATCCTAAATTTACCGATGTAAAAAACAGACTTGCCTTTGTATCAAGTCTTGCTATGCTTGATAAGTTTCACAAGGATGAGCAGGAAAAATACTTAACAAGGATGACAACCGACATAGAAGAAGTTCGCGAGAAAATCGTAATTTTTGAAAATTACTTGTCTGATAAGGCAGTAGAAATTCTAAAATATATGCTATTGGAAAGCGATGAATTAGAATTTAACCACGATGATCTAGAGTCATTTAGGCTAATAGATCAAGATACATTTTTGCTAAGGACTACAAGTGGCCAGGAGTACACCCTAGGCTTTGTAAGACCTGTATATGACAGAATAGTTGACCAATACAAAGGCCTATTTGATGAGTCCAAGGCAGAAAAGATTGACAAGGCTTGGGCCTATGAATTTTTGAAAAAATAAGAAGAGGCTGTTGCAAATTGATAGATATCTAACGTTCCATCATTGGAGTGCACTCCCAGAAAGTTTGAGGATTAGCCCGCCGGCTTAGGGAGGCCAAACTTTCTGGGAGAGTGCTCGAATGATATAGGAACGATTTATCTATTTTGCAACGGTCCCTTTTTGAGCCTTTGATTAACTTTTTTGTTTATCTTTACTTGCCTATATATTTCTCTAATTCTTAAAATTACCATTGTTAGTATTATCGTTATAGCTTTCCTTTTTGTGTCAGAACTTAGTATTTGCTCTATTCCTAAGGCATAGACCATTATGTGGATAGGAAGAACACAGCATATAAGAAATATTAAATCTACCAGGGCAAGGGGGATTTTTTCGTTTTTTTCTAGCCTTAGTATTACATGTGTATATAATAAACCAACAATTAAGAAAGTTCCTAATATTATGCTTGCTTGCAGTAGATATGCTTCTTTTAGACTTTTGCCTGCCATAAAAGCTGATGTTATGAATGAATATTCTTGGCTAGCTTTATCATGAAAGATAATTGATAGGAAAAATATAAATCCAAGTCCAGCAAATGGGAAAAGTATATAGTCTTTTAATTTAAATTTCTTATCTTCTAGAGCTTTTTCGTAATCGTACATATATCCTCCTAGACTCCAAGTATTTCTCTTACTTTTTTCATAGCCCTGCGAGATACAAAGCAGATATCCCCATTGTCCATTTCACAGCTTATGGTACCAAGGTACTTAAAATCAAAATTTTTGGTCTTATCCAAATTTATAATCTCAGAATTTGATATTCTTACAAAATTTTTCCCACTTAAGTAGTCTTCGATTTTATAAAGGGGAAGCTTCATAAGGTAAGTCTTTTTTTCAGTTACTGTGAATACTTTCTTGTCATTGGCATAGATTCTTATGATGTCATCAAGGTCTATGATTTCAAGCTTATCGTCATAGATGCCCGATAGGACCTCTATTTCATTAGCCGAGATTTTTTCTTTGATATCAAGGCTTTCCTGGTCTATTTTTGGAGTTTTGATTATAACTTCCTTTTCTTTTAAATTTTCATCAACTACTATCTCAACTCTCATCTACTATCTCCTTGCTTTTATTTTATAATAGATAAAAAATCCGTCAATGATTTAAGGACAACTGGTAGGTTTTTGCCGATAAGTGGTACAATATTTCCATGAAAATTAACTTGCTTGATAAAAATAAGAGAAAAATTGTATATGATATCCTAAATATTTTCTATGACCATAGTGATATAGAATTCGTAGAAGAAGGAGATATCGATATTTTCGATGACGAGATTGTTTTTAAGGATAGGTCTTATCATTACGAAGATAACTACCAGCTCAAATCTACCTTGTATAACATGCTAGTAAAAGAAAGAGGATATGAGTCGCCATGGGGGATGCTAACAGGATCTAAGCCTTCTAAACTCTTACAAAAATATAAGGCAGATGAATTAAAAGAAAAATACTTCATATCAGATGAGAAGCTGGATCTGCTTATAGATGTAAAAAATGAGCAAGATAAATTATCTTTTGACGAAAATAACTATAATCTTTATATAAATATTCCATTTTGCCCATCCAGGTGTTCATACTGCTCCTATCCAACCCTAATTGGGCCGAATCATGATAGGTCTGCCTATATAGATGCTCTTTGCTATGAAATTGATAATATTGATAAGACAGGTGACTTGGTTTCAATTTATGTAGGGGGAGGGACTCCCTCAGATTTGTCCCACTATGATCTTGAAAGACTTTTAGATAAGATAAATGAACATTTTTTCTCTTTTGAATATATTTTTGAAGCTGGCAGGGAAGATACCCTTGATGATAAAAAACTTAAATTACTTAGCAATTATGGTGTAACAGGTATATCATTAAATCCACAAACCTTTAATGAAAGAGTCATAAAATCAGTTTGCAGGGCCTATGACTTTAATCACTTTCTTAAGATATATAAAGTAGCTAGGGAATTAGGCTTTGTAATAAATATGGACTTTATTATTGGTCTTGTAGGTGAGAATGCAGAAACTTTTGCCAAAAATTTTGAAATCCTAGAAAAGCTCCAGCCAGATAATATTACCTTCCATGCTCTAGCCAGCAAGGTTGGCAGCAAATACAGGGAAAATAATAAAATGGGATCTATTAAAGATGCTCTGATCATAAGTGATGCCATAAAAAAATTCACAGAAAATAATTCTTACAAGCCCTACTATCTATACCGCCAAAAAAATATCATCTCTAATCTTGAAAACGTGGGATACCAAAAAAATAATACAGCCCAACACTACAATATAGCAATTAATGAAGAGCTAGAGAATATTATAGGACTTGGCATGAATGCCAATTCCAAGCTAATGGATGGAAAAAAATACAGAAATCCCAGAAACTTGAGGGATTATATGGAGAATATTGATAGGATTGTTGAAGAAAAAAATTTAATTAAAAGGAATTATAAAAACACTAGAAAGAGCTGACTGTAGCTTTCTAGTGTTTTGTTTAAAAAATCAATTAACCAGCCAAATATGGGCTATTTGATCTTTGATTTCATCGTAAGACCAAGATTTTTCACTTTTTTTCATACTATTGGGATCGTTTATGACAAATTTGCCGTCCTGATAGGAATCAATCACAAGAATATGGCCAAAGAGAGTAAATATTCCCTTGTTTACAGAAACTATAAGTGGACCATTTTCCAAGGCCTCTATCATCGAACTTTCATCATTGGCAATATCATAAGTAGTGTATCCATACATATTTGCTTCGTCATTAAAAAACTTCCATCCTATACCTTCGTCAGTCATATAATTTTGGGCATCAATGGCGATTTTTGCTGGATCTATGGAAGTATCTCCCTCTAATCTTGCTAGAACCATGGCCATAGATGTTGGGCCACAGCCAGCAAGACCAATTACGGAATCTCCTAGGTAGTCATAGGCCCACCTGTTGTCCCATTGGAGAAAATATGGGGTACTTCTTTCAAGATCTACAGATTCTCCTGGATAATACTCAAAATCTGTAATCTCATTTGAATAATTATAGACAAAGTCAATGGCATCAGAATCATTGCCTGCTAGATATATCAAGCTATCATTCAAGTAATCAAAATTATCTACTATCCATCTCGCTTTGTAATTTCCTCCATCAGCTTCTTTTTGTAAATTTCTTTTTAAAGTTCTCTTGTTATCAGTCTTGTAATCACCGCTTGTAAAAACTTGGCTAAAAATATTGCCAATGGAATCTAAGGGAGAATCGACGTAGTATTTAGTTTCATTGTATCTAGTTCTTAGAAAATTATAAATTACAACTATAAAAACTAAGATAATTAAAGTTCTAAAAAAACTAAGTTTCTTTTTTCCTCGTTTTCTCATTATTAACCCCTGTATTGCTTATGTTAAAACATATTATATCATATATTTAATAATTGTAAAAAGATTTTTATTTATTTGAATATTAGTTAGAAATAAAATCAATTAATCTTAAATTGACAAAACTTATCTTGAATATAAAATAATAAATATAAAATTCATAAGGGGTAAGGCTATGGCCAAGATAGATATTGTAATTCCTGTTTACAATGGGGAGGATTTTATAGGTCAAACTATAAAATCGATAGAAGATAATAATTTTGCCGATATTAATATTATAATTGTTGATGATGGCTCTATTGACGGGACGGAATTGGTAATTTCTACGTTAATGAGAAAATATGACAACATTTCATATTATAAAAAAGAAAATGCTGGAGTGTCTTCCTCTAGAAATTTTGCTATAGAAAAATCTACCAGCCCTTATATATGTTTTTTGGATGCGGATGATCTTTATCATAAAGATTTTTTGCAAAAAATGTATGGGCGAATTAAATCTACAAATGCTGATACTTGCACATGTGGATATTATAAGTTGATTGGACAAGAAACTAGGCCTATGAAAAGTGCCTTTAGCAAAAAAGATTTTCTGGTAAATTACCTAATCAGCAAAAATAAACTTCATATTAGCAGTTTTCTAATAAAAAGAGAAGTGATTTTTGATAATAATATCCGTTTTGATGAATCTTCTTCCTATGGTGAAGATATAGAGTTTATGACACGTGTCATAAAATATTCAAGAAAAATTGAAATAGTCCCAGAATATTTGACCTACTATAGGATTGATTCGACTAGACCGACCTTGTCGAGCTTTTCTTTGGATAAAATTAAATCCGACATAGATTTTTCTAATAGGCTAATAAATGATCAAAAGCTAAATTTAAGTCCAAGAGAAAAGGCTGCTGTAAATCACAAACTTGTGGCAAATATTGTAAGTAAATTGCTTATAGGTCTTGACCTCGGCTATGACAAGAAAGAAATTAGAGATATTTATGAGAAAAACAGGGCCATTATTGACAACAGGACAAATGCTTTTGGCCTAAGGTCAATCAAACTTTTCTTAACAATTAATAAACTAAGGAATAAAATTGGGTATTAGTTATCTAGGACCAAGTAAAAAAAGGAGAAGTAAATGGAAATTAAAGAATTAAACCCTAAAGAAGTATGGAAATTTTTCAGTGAAATAAGTGAGATTCCTAGATGTTCAGGTGATGAAGAAGCTATTTCAAATTATTTGGTAAATTTTGCCAAGGAAAGAAATTTAGATGTGCGCCAAGATGAGGCAAATAATGTAGTTATTAGAAAAGAAGCATCAAAAGGTTTTGAAGATAAGCCAATTGTGGCCCTTCAAGCTCACATGGATATGGTTTGTGTAAAAGATGATGATTCTAAGCACAATTTTGACACAGACCCTATCAAATTATTAATTGATGGTGATTGGGTAAGAGCTGATGGTACAACTCTAGGAGCTGACGATGGTATGGGAGTTGCCTATATCCTAGCTATCCTAGATGATGAAAATCTCGATCATCCAGGTCTTGAAGCGATCATCACAACAGAAGAAGAAACTTCTATGCTTGGTGCTCAAGCTCTCGACACATCAGATATTAAGGCCAAATATCTTTTAAACATTGACTCCGAAGAAGAGGGATATATCACAATTGGCTGTGCTGGTGGTCTTGACCTGCCAATTTCCTTTGACAAAGAATACGAAAAAGCTAATGGTGATTTCATAAAAGTAAGCCTACAAGGATTTGAAGGTGGCCATTCAGGTATGGAAATCCACAAGGCCCGCCTAAATGCAATCAAAGCCTTATCTCGTCTACTTCTTGACATAGATGGACTTCAAATTGCTGAGCTTGCTGGTGGAGTAAAGAGAAATGCTATAGCTTCAAATGCCTATGCAATAGTTTCTGTTGCTGATAAGACAGAAGCGATTGATATTATAAATCAAAGAAAAGATGACATCCTAAACGAATCTAAAGATACAGATCCAAAGGGTACAATCGCAGTGGAAGAAGCAAGTTTTGATGGGGAAGTTCTCACCAAAGATTTATCAAAAAGATTTATCGACTGCCTATTTACCCTACCAAATGGTCTAGTAAAGAGACATGAGGGTGAAACTATAACTTCATCAAACATTGGAATCCTAGAAGAAGATGACAAGGAAATAAGACTTTCTTGCATGGTAAGATCTCAATTTGATTCTGCCAAACATTCTATAGCAGACCAAGTTATGAAGATAGTAGAAAATTATGGTGGATCTGCTGAAATTAAGAGCGAATATCCAGGTTGGCAAAGAGAAGATACTCCACTAATAGATCTTTCAAATGATATTTGGAAAGACCTACACGGTGATGATATGATAATTGCCACAACCCACGGCGGACTAGAATGTGGTTTGCTAAAGGGAACACTAAAAGATGTAGAAATGATTTCATTTGGACCAGAAATCCACGGAGCTCACTCTCCAGCAGAAAAAGTCCACATCAAATCAGTTGAAAACAACTACAAATTCTTAGTTGAATTACTAAAAAGAATATAACTTATAGACTCGCCTGAAATATGGTGAGTTTTTTCTTTATAGTGGTAACGTGGAAAATGTTTGCATTTTATAAAAAAATATTGTACTATAGTTCTATAAGAAGATCAGGAAAGGAGCTGCTATGTACGAGCAAAAAGTCACACTAACTAATGAGATTGGCTTGCATGCCAGACCTGCATCGATTTTCATCAGAGCTGCTGTAAAATTTCCGTGCGATATTACTGTAGAGAAGAATGGTAGAAGTTACAATGCAAAGTCTATCATGTCAGTTCTTAGCATGAGTGCTTCTAACGGCGACGAGCTCACCATTAAAGCAAGTGGTGATGATGAAGAAGATGCCGTAAAAGCTTTAGTTGATGTTATAGATAATAAAATAAATCAAAATAATTAAAATTTGAAATAATTAACGGGCAAAAGCTCGTTTTTTTATTGGAAAAAAAGAGGTAAAATGAGTAAAGAACAATGTTTGATAATTCCTAGTAAAGTAGTATACTTTATACGAATTTATTTTAGAAATAAAAGAGGTAAATATGTCTGAATTATTAAAAGTAGAAAATCTTCATGTATCAGTTGAGGATACAGAGATTTTAAAAGGTATAGATCTAAGAGTAAATGCAGGAGAAGTTCATGTTGTAATGGGCCAAAATGGTTCTGGTAAGTCAACACTTATGAATACAATTATGGCAAATCCTGTTTACGAGGTGACAGAAGGTAAGATTTATTTTGAAGGCGAAGATATCACAGAAGAATCTGTAGACAAACGTGCTCGCCGCGGTATCTTTATGTCTTTCCAACACCCAGATGAGATTCCTGGGGTAAAACTAAATGATTTCTTGAGAATATCTGAAGAACAAATCACAGGTACGAAACCGCAAATGTTATCATTTAGCAAAAAACTTGCCAAGGAAATGGAAAACTTAAATCTTTCTGAAGACTATGCAAGTAGATATGTAAATGTTGGTTTTTCTGGTGGTGAACGCAAGAAAAGCGAGATCCTCCAACTAAAAATGTTAAATCCAAAACTAGCTATGCTTGATGAAACAGACTCTGGTCTTGATGTGGATGCTGTAAGAATTGTATCAGCAGGTATAAAAGACTTCCTAAGCGAAGACAATGCAGTTATCATCATCACCCACCACAGAGAACTTTTAGAAAGTATAGATGCTGACTACGTTCATGTCATCAAAGATGGTAAGATTGCCCACGAAGGTGATGCATCACTAATGGATGAGATTGAAAAACGTGGATATGAATGGGTGTAGACTATGCCAAGTAACAATATAGAAGAAAAATTAAAAACTCTCGATCGTGGATTTTACGATTTTATCGACGAGTTTACTTATGAGAAAATAACCGAAAAGGGCATCAATGCGGATATTGTAAACGAGATTTCCCGCGAAAAAGGTGAACCTGACTGGATGAGGATTAGACGACTAAAATCCTTAGAATTATTTGAACAAATGGAAAATCCAACTTGGGGACCAGACCTATCAGAACTTAATGTGGCTGATATTACTGCCTATGTTAAGCCAAAAACAGACAAAAAGTCAACTTGGGATGCCTTGCCAGAAGAAATCAAGGCGACCTTTGATAGACTTGGTATTCCAAAGGCTGAGCAAGAGTCTCTAGCTGGTGTTGGTGCCCAATACGACTCTGAGGAAGTGTATTTTTCTATCCAAAAACACCTTGAAGACCAAGGGGTTATCTTTATGGACTTTGCAACAGCCCTTAAGGAACATGAAGATTTAGTAAAAGAGTACTTCCAAAGAGCTATCCCACCAACACTTCACAAGTATGCGGCCCTACATGGTGCTGTATGGAGTGGTGGCAGTCTAATTTATGTTCCAGAAGGAGTAAAGGTAGATATCCCTCTCCAATCATACTATAGGCTAAATGCTCCAGGAGCTGGCCAATTTGAACATACAATGATAATTGCAGAGGATAATGCAAAGGTACACTTTATTGAAGGATGCTCAGCACCTAAGTATAACGTCGTTAACCTTCATGCAGGATCTGTAGAAATTTTTGTTGGAAAAAACGCCGAAGTAAGATTTTCAACTATAGAAAACTGGTCAAGAAATATGTACAACCTAAACACCAAACGTGCCATAGTTGACGAAGGTGGCAAGGTAATTTGGGTATCTGGATCATTTGGATCAAAAGTTTCTATGCTTTATCCAACATCAGTGCTTGCAGGAGAATACGCAAGTGCAGAATACACAGGAATCACATTTGCATCTGATGGCCAATATATAGACAATGGTTGCTCTATGATCCACCTTGCCCCTAACACATATTCAACAGCTCTTACAAAATCAATTACAGCAGGAAGCGGTAAATCAATGACTAGATCTCTTGTACAAATGAAGAGAAACTCAGCTGGAAGCCGTTCTACAGTAGACTGTGAAAACTTGATGCTAAGTGAGAATGCTCAATCAGATACAATCCCAGTTCTTGATATTAGAAATGACGATGTGGACTGTGGTCACGAGGCCAAAATTGGTTCCCTTGACCAATCACAAATCTTTTATCTAATGAGCCGAGGAATCCCAGAGGATGAGACTAAATCAATGATAGTTCGTGGATTTGCAGAGCCAGTAAGTAGAGAGCTTCCACTAGAGTATGCAGTTGAAATGAACCGTTTAATTGATATGGAACTAGAAGGAGCAAATGGCTGATGAGCAAATTAAATGAAATGAGAATGTACACCTGGAACTCAACAGGGCTAAACTTCATAGAAGAGGGCCTAGAAACACCAGATAAGAAGCCATATTTCAAAGAAAGTGATAAGGATGAAATCATATCTTTGAACCAAGCCTTTGCTGGTAAAAATTATGGAGTTTCAGAAGAAGTTTTAAACGAGAACAAAAACTTTAGAAACTTTAGCATATATAGAGACATCAAGGGAAAAAGTGACTTTGAAGCTATTGATCTAAAACTTAATGCAGAAAATAATATCCTAGTTTCAAATATAGATATCAACGCGGCAGAAGATTCTGTTTCATCATTTTTGGTAAATGTAAATGGCGATGGCGCTAAGCTTTACCTAAACTCACTAATCAGAGTAAATCTAGAAAAAAGAGCCAAGGTAAAATTAGTAATAGTAACCAACTTGCCAACAGAATCTACCAACATACAATCAGTCGCAACACTCTTAGATGAAGAAGCTATGCTTGATATTTCATACATTGAAATAGGAGCAAGCCATTCACTAGTAAACATCAAAAACATCCTAGAAGGCGACAGGGCGATGGTCATAGAAGATGGAGTTTATTTCAAAGAAGGAGACGAATTCCTAGACATCCTTGCTACAAACGAACACTTGGGCAATGAAACAGATTCTGATGCTATGTTCAACGGTGCTTTGAAAGACAGAGCCCACAAGAACTGGAAGGGTGTAGTTGATCTAAGACCAGGTTGCGTGAGTGCTGATGGTAAGATTGGTGATTACTCAATGATGTTCTCAGATGATGTCAAGAACAAAACAGCTCCAATCCTACTTTGTGCAGAAAAAGAAGTAGCGGGAAACCACGCAGCAAGCGTTGGTAGACTAAACAAAGATATGTTATTTTACATTATGAGTCGTGGTTTTGACAAGAAACAAGCAGAATCAATGATGCTAGAAGCAACTTTTGCAAAAACCCTTGATAAAATCGAAGACGAAAGTTTAAGAGAAGAACTCAAAGAAGAAGTTCGTCAAATGAACACAAGGAATTAAGATGGATATAGAAAAAATTAGAGCTGACTTTCCTTACCTAGATAGCAAAAATGTAGGTAAGGAAGTCATCTACCTTGACACAGCAGCAACTAGTCAAAAACCAAAAGAGGTAATAGATGCTGTCGACAATTATTACAAATATCAAAATGCCAACCCTCACAGGGGAGCCCACTACCTATCATATGTGGCAACAACCGCTTATGAAGAAAGTAGGGACTATATACAAAAATACATAGGGGCAAAACACAGAGAAGAAGTAATATTTACTAGAAATGCTACAGAAGCTCTAAACTTAGTGGCTTATTCCTATGCTATGGAAAATATAAAAGAAGGCGATGAGATTCTAATTACCATATTAGAACACCATGCCAACCTTGTCCCATGGCAAATAGTAGCAAGGAAAACGGGAGCAAAATTAGTCTATGCTTACCTCAATGATGATCATTCCCTAGACTATGATGATTTAAAAAATAAGATCAATGAAAAGACAAAAATTGTATCTTTCACTGGAGCATCCAATGTTACAGGTGAGATTATTGATGTCAAAAAAATTGTTGATTGGGCCCACGATGCTGGTGCCATTTCCATAGTTGACGGTGCTCAGTTAATCCCACATTTAAAAACAGATGTGGCGGACCTAAACTGTGACTTTTTAGTTTTCTCTGGCCATAAACTACTAGCACCTATGGGAATTGGTGTCCTTTATGGGAAAAAAGACTTGCTAGAGAATATGGATCCATTCTTAACTGGTGGAGATATGATAGAATATGTCTATGAGCAAGAAGTGACCTTTGCAGAATTGCCATACAAATTTGAAGCTGGCACCCAAGATGTAGGTGGAGTAGTAGGTCTTGCAGCAGCCATCAAATACATGGAAAATATAGGCCTTGATGAGATTTACTCATACGAATCAGATCTTACAAGATACGCCTATGAGCTAATCAAAGATTACCCTCATATCAAGACCTTCTATCCAGCAAATGCCAAAACAGGGGCTGTCCTATCCTTTACTTTTGATGACATCCACCCACATGACATTGCATCAGTCCTTGATAGCAAGGGTGTCGCTGTAAGAAGTGGCCACCACTGTGCTATGCCACTTCACAAGTACCTAAATGTAAGTTCAACAGCAAGGGCAAGCTTTGCGTTTTATAATACAAAAGAAGAAGCAGAAATATTTGCCAAAGAACTCTTAGATGTAAGAAAGGTGATGGGCTTATAAAATGAATATGGAAGAAATTTATTCTCAAATAATCCTAGATCATTCGAGAAACCAAGCAAACAAACACGAACTAGCAGATGCCGATGTCAAAGAACCGGGCCACAATCCATCCTGCGGAGATGAGATTGTCTTGGAACTAAAATACGATGGAGATAAAATAGTCGATGCGGCCTTTACAGGAGACGGCTGTGCCATAAGCCAAGCAGCAACTAGTGTTATGTGTGATACAATCATTGGCAAAAGCAAAGAAGAAGCCAAAGAACTCGCCGATATTTATATTCGCATGATAAAAAGAGAAGAAATATCTGACGAAGAGCTAGACAAACTAGGCGATGCAGTTGCCTTTATCAACATCCAAAATATGCCGCAAAGGGTAAAATGCGCCCTCCTATCATGGAAGACCTTGGACGAAATAATATAAGATGAACAAGAAAAACCTAGAAAATTTGGAGTTTCTAACAAGCGCATTTACAGCTTTTTTGTTGTATTTGCTAACCTACCTCCAATACAGCAAGGGAAGGTCTTACTGGTGGTTTATACTGATAGTATCAATACTTATGACGGCAAATGCTTATGTAAAATACAAGAATATAAAAGAAAAAAACTGAGACCGTACTGGTTTCAGTTTTTTTGTATAAAAATATAATTGACGAAATACACGAATAGTCCGCAATTTACCGCCTGTCATCCTGATTGAGCGCAAGCGAAAGAAGGATCCCATAGGCATACGTCTCTCACGAGATTCTTCGCTAAAGCTCAGAATGACAGGGTTCTAATAACCGAAACGGTGTAAGGATTTCTATTCCACTTATACTAAGCTAAGTTTACTACCCGAATAATTCCCGATCCCTGTCTTATAATTTTGATTTACCAATAGAGAAAAAAGAATCCCCATTTCTCCGCCTGTCATCCTGATTGAGCGTAAGCGAAAGAAGGATCCCATAGGCCTATTCCTCACGAGATTCTTCGCTAAAGCTCAGAATGACAGCGTGGCGTGGGACGTAATTATCCTTATTTACAATATGCATACAGCATGAAGGTTCTTCAAAAAACAAATTACTTAGGAGATTTTTTAGAAATGCAGAAGGGCTGTCCTGTACTTGTAAAGCACTGAATCCCTTGTCATCCTTGAGGCCGCAGGCCGAAGGATCTCGAAAGGGTAATTACAACAAAAAAAGAGAACCTCGGCCCTCTTAATATTTATATATCTTCTTGTTTGATAAATACTACCTCGACACCGTCAAGCACCTTTGATGGAACTCCTACTTTGCCTTCTGCTTTAGCTTGTTCATAACCTTTCAAATCGTCACGGTATTTTAAAAATCTTTTTAGGTTTGCCATAGATTCATTGATGTTTATTAGTTCTTGTCCCTCGTATTTTTCTGGATTATTCTCATAATCTTCGATTAGTGGTGCGCAAAATGGACATTTGTCACTTACAAATATTTCTGTTGTTTTAACTTTTTCCATGTATTCTCCTTTATAATTCTTCTATATGATATTCATACCCTATATCATCTAGGTATCTTAATAAGTCTTTAGTGCTTATGAATATTGTCTTTTCGTTGGTATTTGGATGAAAGCTCATTCTTTCTTCATCCATAATTTCCTTATCAAAGTAAACTGTTATGTCGTGGTCTTCGTTGTTTATAAGCCCGAATGGAGATACAACTCCTGCTGGCAGTCCCATCTTTTCCATCAAAGAGTTTTCTGATGCCATCTTTACTTTTTTGCCTACTATTTCTTTGAACAAGTCCATATCCATGCGTTTTACATCATCCATGATGACCAAATAAAATTCTCTTTTCTTCCTATCGGTCAAAAACATGGTCTTGGTACGAACACCCTCGATTCCCTCGATGAATTCATCTGCTTGTTCTGTTGTCAGTGCTGGTGGATGTTCTACCAACTCATATTCAATGCCAAGATCATTAATCTTATCCATTGCTAGTTTATATAAGTCCATTATTTCCTCCTATATATTACATATTTGAATTTGATTTTATTTTCTTCAAAAATTTCGGATTCGTTTTTGATTTCAAAATTATCATCACAATCAAAATTGTGAAGGTAGGTATCCGCCGGTCTATGTTCTAATATTTTAGTTATGATAGCCTCATCACAATAAGGCAAAAACAGGTCGACTATCTGAGAACCACCTATCACAAATACTTCTTCTTTCTTTTCCTTCACGTAAGCTAAGATTTCATCGATATTATGAAAAACCAAGGCGTCCTCCAATTTGTAATTGCTATTTCTAGTCAAAACCAGATTTTCTCTACCTTCCAAAGCTTTTCCTATAGACACATAAGTACTTCTACCCATTACTACAATATTTCCAATAGTGAGGTCCTTAAAATGCTTTAGGTCTTTTTTTAGATGAAAAAGCATTTCGTTATCTTTGCCGATTCCCCAATTTTGGTCAACGGCTAGTATTATTTTCATGATTACCTCCAAAGTTTTACATACATACATTAAACCATTTTAGCTAAAGCTTATCATCTTTATATTGACAATAATTTAATAAAGTTATATCATATGTACTAAAGAAGCAAATGTTTTCATTATTTATGCTTCAAATAAAGTACTATCCTATATTTTAGTGCTTATATTAATATTCAACAGGAGGGTTTTATGAATATTAAAAAATTTGCAAACTTTGCCTTAGTTATGGCTTTATCATTAGGTCTAACTGCTTGTGGTGGTAATTCAAACCAAGCACCAGCAGAAGATAACAAGGCAGCTACAGAAGCTCCAGCAGAAGAAAAAGCAGAAGAATCTAAAGAAGATTCAAAAGAAGCTGAATCGCCAGCAGAAGAAGAAAATAAAGAAGAAACTACAAACGGCGAAACTAAGAAAATCGCAGTTTTACTCTACAATGGTTCTGATACATACATCGCATCAGTTCGTCAACAATTAGAAAAACTTGATGAAGCTGACGATTCTATAGAATTTGTTTTCCAAGATGGTCAAAACAACCAAGGTACACAAACTGACCAAATCAACAACGTAGTAGCTCAAGGCGTTGATGGTATTTTGCTAAACATAGTAGACATTTCTGCTGCACCAACAGCTATGGAAACTATCAAAGCAGCAGGTATACCAACAATCTTCTTTAACAGAGATATGACAGAGTCTCTAACAGATGAAGACCTAGACAATTTCTTCTTTGTAGGAACAAATGCTCCAGAAGCAGGTGTTATGCAAGGTGAAATACTTACAGAATTGTGGAATGCTGGCGACATGGACAGAAATGGCAATGGCAAACTTGATTATGTTATGTTAAATGGTGGTCTTGATAACCCAGAAGCTAAAGCTCGTACAGAATTCTCTGTAAAAACTCTTGAAGAAAACGGCGTTGAAGTAAACGAAGTTGCTTTCCAGGATGCAAAATGGGATACAAACCAAGCAAAAACAGCTATGGATACATGGCTACAAACAAGCAAAGACGACATAGATGCAGTTATAGCAAATAACGATGGAATGGCTATAGGTGCTATATCAGCTCTACAAGCTGTAGGTATGAACACAGGTTCTTCTGATGATAACGTCGTAGTAGTAGGTGTTGATGCAACAGACCCAGCAGTAGCAGAAATCGATAAAGGAACAATGACAGGTACTGTTAAACAAGACGCTGAAGGTATGGCAAAAGCTCTAGTAGATACTATTAAAAATAAATTTAATGGTGGAAACTTCAAAGATACTGAAGGATACGATCTAGGTGAAGATGGCAAATCTTTCAGAATTAAATATCAAAAATATACTAAATAGTTAACTGGTATTAAGGGGCGGTGGCTTATTAGCGCCAGCCCCTTATATTGTATAGAGGTGTTTATGACCAATTTATTAGAAATGAAATCAATAAACAAAACATTTCCCGGGGTAAAGGCCTTAGATAATGCACAACTGACCTTACAGAAAGGCACAGTTCATGCCCTTATGGGCGAAAATGGAGCTGGCAAATCTACCCTTATGAAATGTTTGTTTGGAATCTATACTCCAGATAGTGGGGATATTTACATAGATGGAAAAAAAGTTTCTTACAAGGGCCCAAAAGATGCTCTAGACTCTGGTGTTGCTATGGTTCACCAGGAGCTAAACCAAGTATCTATGCGTTCTGTAGCAGAAAATATTATGCTAGGAAGATTTCCAAACAAGCGTGGTATTATTGATAGCAAAAAGATGAACGATGAGACCAAGGCACTATTTGATAAGCTTGGCCTAGATTTTGATCCTAAGAAAATCATAGGCAAATACTCAGTTGCAGAAAGGCAATTGATAGAAATAGCCAAGGCTGTTTCCTACGATGCCAAGATTTTAGTATTGGATGAGCCTACAAGTTCTCTGACAGAATCTGAAGTTGAAAAATTATTTGAAATTATTAACAGATTGAGATCAGAGGGTGTAGGGATTATTTACATATCCCACAAGATGGAAGAAATCCTTGCGATTTCAGATTATGTTACAGTCATGCGTGATGGCCAATTCATAGCGGAAAATAAGGCGAGTGATTTGACCAAAGACGAGATAATAAGGCTAATGGTAGGAAGAAAGCTTGATGCCAAGGACCTAAACCCAGAATCATACGAGAGAGATGAAGTCTTATTAGAAGTTAAAAACCTTACTGGTAAATACAAACCAACTGTAACTGATGTATCATTTGACCTAAAAAAAGGTGAAGTCTTGGGTATAGCTGGCCTTGTTGGATCTAGGCGTACTGAACTTGTTGAGACTATTTTTGGTCTTAGACAAAAAGAATCTGGAGAAATCTATGTTTCTGGCAAGAAGGTAGAAAATAGAAATCCTGAAGAAGCTATCAAAAATGGTTTTGCCCTAGTTACAGAAGAGCGTAGGGCTACAGGAATCTTCCCATATGCCAGCATAAGATTTAACTCAACTATTGCAAACTTGCGCGAATATGCCAAAAAAGGCTTTGTAAATGAAAAAGCCTTAAAGGACAGTACTACCAAAGTTATAGACTCAATGAGTGTAAAAACTCCAAGTCAACATACCAAAATCATGAACTTATCTGGTGGTAACCAACAAAAAGTAATCATTGGTCGCTGGCTTTTGACAGATCCTGATATACTCTTACTAGATGAGCCAACACGTGGTATAGATGTCGGCGCAAAGTATGAGATTTATAAGCTAATCCAAGATCTTGCAACAACTGGCAAATCAGTAATCTTCATATCATCAGAGATGGCAGAATTGCAGATGATTTGTAATAGAATCATGGTAATGAGCAATGGAAAAGTTGCAGGAATTGAAGAAAACAACAAAGACTTGAATCAAGAGAAGATCATGGCCCTACAAGCCATGTATGTATAGGTGGTAAAATGGAAACTACAGAAAAGAAAAAATTTGATTTTAAAGAATTTATTTTAAACAACGCCTTGATTATCATAATCCTGGCCTTGATTATTGGAATAATCATAGTAGACCCAACCTTTATAACAAATCCAAGAAATATAATAAATATCTTATCACAGACAGCTACAAGGTTATTTATAGCCCTTGGTACTGGTGGTCTATTAATCCTTGCGGGAACTGACCTTTCAGCTGGTAGAATAGTAGGTTTCACAGCAGCTATTGCAGGAGCCTTGCTACAATCATCTGACTTCCCACAAAAGTTTTTCCCAAATATCCAAGGGGCTAATATAATCTTTGGCTTGCTTGCAGCTATAGTTATCGGCGCTATATGTGGTGCCCTAAACGGTTTTGGTGTAGCTTATCTTAAACTACACGCCTTTATAGCATCCCTTGGTGTCCAACTTGCAATCTTTGGTATTTTGCAATTATTTATAGCAGCCAACCCTTATGGACCACAACCAATTGGTGGTTTTGACGAAAAATATGCCAACCTTGTAAGAGGTGGATTTAAGATTCCAGGAACTGACCTCATGTTCCCATATTTGATAATCTATGCTGCAATAGCATCTATCATCATGTGGTTTATTTGGAACAAGACAGTCTTAGGTAAAAATATGTTTGCTGTAGGTGGCAACCCAGAAGCTGCAGAAGTTTCTGGTATCAACGTTACAAAAACAATCATGATAGTCTTCATAATATCTGGTATTATGTATGGCTTATCAGGATTCTTGGAAGGTCCTAGACTAGGATCTGTTACAACAACTACAGGTGAGGGCTATGACCTAGATGCCATCGAAGCCTGCCTAATAGGTGGAGTATCATTCTCCGGGGGTATAGGAACAATACCTGGTATAGTCTTAGGCTCTATAATCCTTCAGGTTATAAACTACGGTTTGCTATACATCGGCCTAAACTCCTATGTACAAATCATCATCAAAGGAATTTTGATTATACTAACAGTAGCACTTGATACAAGAAAGAGAATCAAGAAAAAATAAAAGTAGAAAATGGCAGTGCACAGGCTGCCTTTTTTCTTGGAAATAAGGGTAAATTCTTAAAAGGAGGAGATATGACCAATTCACTTGAACAAATAAACAAGAGAACTCAATGGTTTAGAGATGCCCGTTTTGGTATGTTTATTCATTGGGGGATCTATGCCATCCCAGCCAGGGGAGAATGGGTTAGAAGTTTTGAAAAAATAGAATTAGATGATTACCTAAAATATATGGACCAATTTGATCCAATAGACTATGATCCGAAGGCTTGGGCCAAGGCTGCCAAAAAGGCTGGTATGAAATATATGGTTCTTACAGCCAAACACCACGATGGATTTTGTCTTTTTGACAGCAGGTACACAGACTACAAGGCTACAAATACAAAAGCTTGTAGAGATCTAGTAAAAGAATATGTAGAGGCAGTAAGAGCTGAAGGTCTTGGGGTCGGCCTATACTTTTCCTTGATTGACTGGAGCCACAAGGACTTTCCCAAATATAATGACATCCACAGTCCCCACTACAAGGACGAAAGATTCAAGGATGAGAAAATTGATTGGGACAACTATAAGAAATTTCTCCATAATCAAATCAAAGAGATAGTCACAAACTATGGCAAGCTAGATATACTCTGGTTTGACTTCTCCTACGAAGATATGTACGGAGACAAGTGGGGTGCTAAGGAAATTGTGGAAATGGTTAGAAAATATCAGCCAGACGTGATAATGGATAATAGGCTAGAAACTTCTGGTGAAGGTTTTGGCTCTATAGTGACAAAAAATCCTAGTCCATATTCTGGAGATTTTGTAAGCCCTGAGCAAATACTTCCTTATGAGGGCATCAAAAACGTCAATGGCGAGGACGTTCCTTGGGAACTTTGCCTAACTATGAACAACAATTGGGGCTACAATGCCAATGACAAAGAATTTAAATCATCCAAACTACTAATCAGAAAACTTGTAGAATGTGTCAGCAAAAATGGCAATATGCTTGTAAATGTTGGACCAACTGCAAGAGGCTATATGCCTAGACAAAGCTTAGAAACTTTGGAAGACTTTGGCAGGTGGTTTGACAAGAACTCTGAATCGATTTACGGCTGTGGCAGGGCAAAAGACTTGCCAAAACCTGACTGGGGCTATTACACCAAAAAAGATAATGTGATCTATGCCCATATCTTTGAGGCGCCAATTGGACCTTTGCCACTAATTGGCCTAGATAAGGATGAAATAGATTATATGACCTACCTTTACGATGGGTCTGAAGTGACTGTTTCAGATTCTTGGGTAATAAAAGCATATGACAAACTGACCTTTGCCCAAATATATCCAGGCTCCAGCACATGCCAATTGCCTGATGATACAGACACAGTAATTAAGATAGTCTTAAAAAATAATAATTGATATAGAAAGGAAAATTATGACTGAAGGAATATTTTTAGGTATAGATGGTGGTGGAACAAAAACAGCCTTTTTACTAGATGTAAATGGAGAAAAGTTCGAAGACAAACAAATAACCATCCACCCAAAACAAGTAAGCAAACAAGAATATTTTGACATAATAGAACTTGGTATAGGTGACGTTTGTAAGCAAGCAGGCATCAATCCATCAGAGATTGACTATACCTTTGTGGCAGCTCCAGGCTATGGCCAATACCCAGACACAGAAGAGTACATCCACGAGGGAATCAGAAGAGTCCTTGGCAACGACAAGTTCACAGTAGAAAATGATTGCGTCAATGGTTGGGCAGGATCACTTGATGCTAAGCCTGGCATAAACATAGTAATAGGTACAGGAGCAATAGGATATGGTCGTGACCAAGAAGGCAACTCAATGAGATGCTCTGGCTGGGGACCATTCCTAGGAGATGAAGCAAGCGGATATTGGATTGGCCTAAAATTACTAAACTTGTTTACAAAAATGAGCGATGGCAGAATAGAAAAAACTAAAATCTACGACATGGTAAAAGAAAAACTATCCATGGAAGATGACTTTGAAATATTTGATATCACAGACAATATGAGACGTGATGAGATAGCAGCACTTGCTCGCATCCTCCACCAAGCATTAAATGAAAATGATCCATACGCCCTCGATATCCTAGACCAAGTAACAGATGAAATTGCTATGGTCATAGACGCCATAACAAAGAATCTAAACTTTGATGGAGTGGTTGACGTATCATTTTCTGGAGGAGTCACAAACATAGGCGATCCACTCTACGAAGAGATAAAGACAAAGATTAAATCCAATGTAAGTATAGTAAAACCATACACAAGTCCAGTAGACGGATCTGTGATTTTGGCAAAAGAAATTTATGCTGGAAACTTGAAATTTGAATAATATTTTATCAAAAAATTAACTAGCTTAGAAGCTAATACCTTCTCAGCTAGTTTTTTTAATATCTTTAGCAAAATCGATTGACTTTAGGAAGGTAGGCTAATACAATATAAACAAATAAGAAAATAAACAAACATTTATAAACAAAAGGGAGGAAAATTTGAAAGTATATATTTCTTCAGACAAAGATGGATTAATGCTAAAAGAAAGCTTAATCGAAGAAGTAAAAAATCTTGGATATGAAATCGAAGATTTAACCCAAGAAGGCTTTGATTTTGTTGACAGCGCCAAGGCTGTTTGCCAAAAACTCCTAGAAGTAGATGGCATGCTAACAAGCGGATCAGATGATGCATCAGTAGGAATCCTAATCGACAAATACGGTGCAGGCTCATATATGGCGGCAACCAAACACAAGGGAATGATTGCCGCAGAAGTAAGCGACGAGAGAAGCTCACTTATGACCAAACGCCACAATGGAGCAAGAGTATTATGCCTAGGATCAGGAATCGTAGGTGAAGAGCTTGCAAAATCATGTATCAGAGATTTCTTAAGCCATGGCTATGATGGTGGACGCCACCAAATCAGAATAGACATGCTTAACAAAATGCTATAGGAGGGGAAAATATGAAAATAGCCTTAGGATGTGACCACATAGTAACACACTTAAAAATGCAAATATCAGACCACCTAAAAGCAAATGGTCATGAGGTGGTAGATGTAGGAACATACGATAACACTAGAACCCACTATCCAATTTTCGGCAAAAGAGTTGGAGAATTAGTAGCAAGCGGCGAATGTGACCTAGGAGTAGTACTTTGCGGTACAGGCGTAGGAATCACAACAGCAGTAAACAAGGCCTTTGGAACAAGATGTGCCCTAGTAAGAGATTGCGCAACAGCAGTCTATGCCAAAGAAGAACTAAACGCCAATGTCATAGGCATAGGTGGCATGATAGTAGGAAGAGACTTAGCTTGCGAAATAGTGGATAGATTTATAGCAGCTGAATACAAACAAACAGAAACAAACAAAAAGCTAATCGAAAAGCTAATGGCCATAGAAGAAGAGCAAGGCGAAGACAAAGAAACTCAATTCTGTAACAAGGAATTCTTTGACGAATTCATAGAAAAATGGGATAGAGGCGAATACCACGATTAAAAGATAGCGTCAATAAATATTGGCGCTATTTAAAAATATAAAAAACAATATACTCTTAGGATGACAAATGTTAAAAGATGAAAGACAAGATCTAATTATTGAGCTTGTAAATGATGAAAATATAATAGAAGTTTCAGGACTTACTAAAGCATTAAATGTTACTGAAATGACCATACGTAGAGATCTTAAGGAGCTTGAAGAAAAAGGTCTATTAAAACGTATTCATGGAGGGGCAAAGAAAGTTAGAAACCTATCAAATATCGAGTACTCAAACACTGAAAAGAAACAAAAAAATATCAATCAAAAAAAATACATCTCCAAAAAAATTTCAGAAATTCTAGAAGATGACGAAATAATTTTTATGGGACCTGGGACAACCATGGAATATGTCTCAGAATATATCATAAGCAAACACCTAACCATATTTACCAACTCCCTATACTTATTCAATGAGCTCATCAAGATAGACTCCCTGAATGTTAGGCTAATAGGAGGAAAGTATCGAAAAATCACAGGAGCCTTCGTAGGTCCCCTTGCCATAGATATGATAAAAGATTTGCGCTTCCAAAAAGCCTTCATAGGTGTTAACGGCATAAGCCAAAACAACGCCTTTGCCTACAACGAAGACGAGGGTTTCTTGCAAAAAATAATTTTGGACAATGCATCAGAAAAATTCATAGTAGCAGACTCAAGCAAAATCGGCATCGAGGACTTCTATGCATTTTACAAGCTAGAAGATGTAAGCGTCATCACTGATGATAGGATTTCTAAAAATGATTTCAAATTTCTTTCCAAATATACTAGGGTCATAAAATGAGTAAAACCATATTTAGCAGAGGACACTAATCATGAAAGTTGGAATTATAGGAGCGGGCGAGAGAGGAAGGATCGCATACGCTAGAGAACTTGATAAATACGCAGAAGTTGAGATAGTAGCTGCAGTATAGTGGAATCAAAAGAAACTAGAACTTACTGGCGAAGAATTTGGAATTGATCCAGAGTATCTTTTTGATAATGCAGATGATTTCTTCAAGAAAATGGATCAAGAAAAATTTGTGGATGCCTTGGTTATAGCTACATATGATAGACAACACTATGACATTACTATGAAAGCATTGGATTATGATGTTGATATATTGCTAGAAAAACCTATAAGTCCAAATGCTGATGAGGTATTTAATATAGCCAAAAAAGCTGAGGCAAAAGACAATGTATTTATGATCTGCCACGTGCTTAGATATGCACCATTTTATACTAAGATAAAAGAAGTCCTTGACAGTGGAGCAATCGGCAAAGTTATAAATATCAACCACAATGAAAATATTGGATATTTCCACTTTGCTCATTCCTTTGTAAGAGGTAATTGGAGAAATGAAGAAGAATCTTCTCCTTTAATTCTTCAAAAATCATGTCATGACATGGATATTTTACTTTATTTCTTAGGACTTAAGCCAAAGAGTATATCATCTGTTGGAAATTTAACATATTTTGTTCACGAAAACCAACCAGAAGGAGCAAGTGATAGATGCCTATCTTGTAAATACCAAGATGAATGTATCTATTCAACTAAAAACTTCTATAGACAGGGTTATAGAGGCTATGGCTGGAGAAACCTTGTAGATCCAAGTCTTACAGAAGAGGGTCTAATAGAAGCCTTAGAAAATGGTCCTTATGGTAGATGTGTATGGGTATGTGATAATACTGTTTGCGACCACCAAGCAACTACAATCGAATTTGAAGATGATGTGACTGCTGTATTTAACCTTTCTGCCTTTGCTAAAAACGTTCATAGAAATATCAAAATTCAAGGTACTAAAGGCGAAATAATTGCAGATGACCATGAAAAAGAAATTATCATCAAAACATTCGGATCAAGCGAAGAAAGAGTTATCAAAGTTCAAGAGATGAATGGTGGCCATGGTGGAGGCGATGCAGCAATAATCAAAGCTTTCATGGAAGACATATCAGGGGATAAGGACAAGATAAAAACAGGTGCCAGCGAATCAGTTATGAGCCATTTGATGTGCTTTGCTGCTGAACAAAGCAGAAAAAAGAAGAAACTTATAAATATGGATGAATTTATAAGTGGCTTGGATAATTGAATTTGATTAGTTGATGCAAAAGTAATCTTTAATGATTTATGAAAATTGGTAAGATTAAAATAGAGGTAAAATAAATCTTTCTAATTTATGAGGAGGAATAATGTATTTAGATTCAGAATATATAAAAGCTAACGATGCGATTAATACTTATAGCGAAATTTTCTCTCAAGGGGAAAAATGGCTCAAAGTTTATGATTTATATGAAGAAAGAAAAGCGAAAATAGATGAGTTTTTAGCTAAACTAGGTGATGATGTAAGAGTTATTTTTACAGGTGCCGGTACAAGTGAATATGTGGGCAATGTTGCTAGTGAATATTTGAAAAATAACGGCAAATACCAGTTTGAAAGTATAGCAACAACTGATCTTGTTTCCGCTCCATACCTACACTTTAATAAAAACCAAAAGACTCTTTTAGTTTCTTTTGCAAGAAGTGGAAACTCTCCAGAATCCCTTGCAGCAGTTGAACTTGGAGATCAGCTTGTAGATGATTTTTATAATCTTGCCCTAACTTGTGCTCCTGATGGAAAACTTGCACTAAAGCTTGCCGATGATGAAAAATCATTTGTATTTATAGAACCAGAAGGCACAAATGACAAGGGATTTGCTATGACAAGTTCATTTACATGCATGCTTTTATCTGCTCTTTTAATCTTTGACGATAGAAATGATAAGAAGGAACTTGTAGGAGAACTTTCTAATACAGCAAGAGAAATCTTGGATGATGCAGGTAAAATTGAAGAATTGATAGATTTTGATTTTGATAGAATAATCTATTTAGGTTCTGGTCCTCTTTACAAACTAACAAATGAAGCAAGACTAAAGGTCTTAGAACTTACAGCTGGAGAAGTTGCAAGTTTATATGAATCATCAATGGGCTTTAGACATGGTCCAAAATCATTTGTAAATGATAAAACATTAATAGTTTCATTTATTTCATCAAATGATTATACAAAAGATTATGACCTTGATATATTAAATGAAACAGCTGCTGATAAAATAGCTAAAAAGATTATTGCACTTGCCAATACAGATATAGAAGGTGATTTTGAAAAATTAGTTTACGAAAATAATGTTTATAATGATGCATACCTTGCTTTACCATATATTATTGTTGGCCAACTTATAAGTCTTATTACTAGTCTCAGAATTGGAAACACACCAGACAATCCATCAAAATCTGGAACAGTTAACAGGGTTGTAAAGGGCGTAATAATCCACCCTTATAATGCTTAAGAAAAAGCTTTGGAGGAAATATGTTTTATAAAGCTAAATATATTATTTTAGAAGATGAAGTCTTGAAAGACTATTTTATGGAAGTTGAAGATGGCGTTATTAAGTCATTTTCTAAAAATGAACCAGAAGAGTACGAAGACCTGGGAGAAATCATTGCTCCTGGTCTTGTAGATACTCACATTCATGGCTACCATGGCGAAGATATTATGAATGCTAAGCCTGGTGCCTTAAATATTATTTCTAAGGGTCTACTTGAAACTGGAGTTACAAGCTTTTTACCAACTACCCTTACAGATTCTACAGATAGACTTAATGAAGCTTGTAGGGTAATTGGCGAGGAATACAAAGAAGCCGAGGGTGCCAAAATAAGAGGAGTCTTCCTTGAAGGCCCATTTTTCACAGAGAAATATAAGGGTGCCCAAAATGACAAATATATGTCAGATCCAGATATAGAAAAACTTAAAAAATGGAAAGATTTATCAAATGGTTTGGTTAATAAAATCGCCATTGCTCCAGAAAGAGAAGGAGTAACTGACTTCATCAAAAAGGCAAATGCTATGGGCGTATACGTTGCCCTTGGCCACTCTGATGCTTCCTATGATGTGGCTATTGATGCGGTTGATGCTGGAGCAAATATTTTTGTCCACACCTATAATGGCATGAGTGGTCTTCACCACAGAAATCCTGGAATGGTTGGAGCTGCTATGAATTCAGAAGCCATAAGCGAGCTTATTTGCGATGGCCACCACGTAAATCCAGTTTCTGCCAATATATTGATGAATGTCAAAGGTCGTGATCACATTGCCCTTATCACAGATTGTATGGCAGCAGGTGGTATGGCTGAAGGCGACTACAAACTTGGCGAATACGATGTAATTGTTAAAGATGGTACTGCAAGACTAAAAGAGGGCGGATCTCTTGCTGGATCAATTCTAAAACTTAAAGATGCAGTTAAAAATGTTGTTGATTGGGACATTGCCGATGTATTTGAAGCCATCCAAATGGCAAGCCTGATCCCTGCCAAATCTGTTGGCATAGATGATGTTTGTGGCAAACTAAAAATAGGATATACTGCTGACTTTATAGTTTTAGACGAAGATTTGGAACTAAAAGCAACATACATCGACGGAAATAAGGCGTGGGCATGATTTTAACAATCACAGCAAATCCATCGGTAGATATTTCTTACCAACTAGATCAACTGAATATCGATGGAGTTAGCAGGACTGAAAAAGTTTTAAAAACTGCAGGTGGCAAAGGTTTAAATGTCGGAAATGTCTTACAAACTCTTGGAGCAGATGTAGCTCATTCTGGCTTTATCGGTGGTGCTTTAGGAGAGTTTATCAAAGAAACTCTTGCAGAAAAAGGCCAAGAAGCTAGATTTGTTGAAATTGAAGGTGCCACAAGAAATTGTATTGCAATCCTACATGAAGGAAAGCAAACAGAAATCCTAGAAAAAGGGCCAGAGATTACACAAGAAGAAAAAGATAAATTTATAGCAAGCCTTGATAAAATTACAGATGGATGTGACATTTTAAATATTTCGGGATCACTTCCAAAGGGTCTTGATGTAGATTTTTATCAAACAATTATAAAATACGCAAAAGATAATAATAAATTTATATCCGTTGATACATCTGGCAAGACTCTTGAATCAGTAATCAAATCTGACATAAAACCTGATTTGATCAAGCCTAATGAAACAGAATTAAGTGATGTACTTGGATTTGAAGTCAACAAAGATAATCTAAATGAAGTATTGTTTGATGAACCTTTTAAATCAATCAACACTATAATAGTTTCCCTTGGCAAAGATGGGGCTGTTGTAAAAATTAAAGATAAACTTTACAAAGCATCAGTTCCAGTAGTAGAAGCCATTAACCCAGTAGGAAGTGGGGACTCATCTGTAGCTGGGGCTTTGTATGCTATTGAAAAACAAATGTCTGATGTAGATGTCATAAAAACAAGCATGACTTGTGGTCTGCTAAATGTCCTAAATCCACAAACAGCAACAATAAATATGGACGACTTTGTAAAGTACTTTGATCAAATAAAAGTGGAGGAAATATAATGAAAGTATCTCACGAAAAATACGAAAATCTCAAACAACTAGTAAACGAAGAAGGAGCAATAGCTGCCCTTGCCATTGACCAACGTGGATCAATGGAAAAAATGATGGGAAAAGCAAACCCAGAATTAAACAATGTCGAAGGAATCGGCAAATTCAAAGAATTAGTATCAAGCGAACTTACAAAGTACTCATCATCAATATTGCTAGACCCAATCTATGGCATGAAGGGAGTAGAAGCAAAAGATAAAAATGCTGGCCTAATCATGTCATATGAACAAACAGGCTATGACGAATATGAAGAAGGCAGACTACCAAGACTAATAAACTTCGTATCAGGACTAAGAATCAAAGAAATGGGCGCAAACGCAGTAAAAGTCCTACTATACTACGACATAGACGAAAGTGAAGAAATCAACGACATCAAAAAAGCTTGGGTAGAAAGAGTAGGTTATGAATGCGAAGCGCTTGGACTTCCATACTTCCTAGAAATCGTAAACTACGATGCCAATATCGACGATGCCAAAGGAATTGAATACTCAAAATTACGTCCAAAAAAGGTAATCGAATCAATGAAAGTATTCGATGATCCAAGATACAAGGTAGACGTACTAAAAGTAGAAGCACCAGTAAATATGAACTTTGTAGAAGGCTACGGAGAAGGCGAAATCCTCCACACAAGAGATGAAGCCCTTAAATATTTCAAAGACCAATCAGACGCAACAAACATCCCATTCATCTTCCTAAGCGGTGGAGTAAGCGCAGACTTATTCAAAGAAACCCTAAAATTCGCCAAAGAAGCCGGATCAACATTCAACGGCGTCCTATGCGGCAGAGCAACATGGAGAGGCGCAGTAGACGTATTCGGCAAATCAGCAGAAGACGCAAAAGAATGGCTAAACACAGAAGGCAAAGACAACATAGTAACCCTAAACGAAGTAATAAAAGAAACCGCAACATCAGTATTTGATAAGATTGAAGAAGAATAAGACTAAAGAAAAAAGCTGCAGATGTAAGATAATCTTACATGCTGCAGCATTTATAACCCTATTTTTCAAAAAAATTAATTATAGAATGATAAATACAACCAATGAGAGTGGATTTATCATTAAACTTTGATACTTCAATAGCTATAGGTTGGCCAAAAGTTGATATTACATTCTCTGATACCTTCTTTAGGTAAAAAGGAATATTATAAGCCAAGTCACTATTAATATATACACAGGCAGGATCGATAGTTTTAACAATGTTATTAATGCCTATACTCATATACTTTATATTTCTTTCAACAGTATTTATGGCAAATTCATCATTAGCAAAATATCTATCTATAAGTTCACTAGATGTTGAAATTTTATCATCTGACAAAGTATTATAATAATCAATATCTGCAGAAGTCGAACAATATCTTTCAAAACACCCATTATTACCACAATGGCAACTTTCGCCATCTGGTACGATAATCATATGACCAATCTCACCACCATAACCTCTATTGCCCTTGTGAAGCTTTCCATCTATTATAATGCCAGAGCCAACACCACTACCAACATTTATAGTAGTCAAATTATCAATTTGCGTAATATAATATTCGCATAGGGCAGCAGCATTGGACTCATTAATTAAATTAAAATCAATATCAGGGAAGACCTCTTTCAGTTCAGCAACCAAATCTATTTGATCTATATCATAGTTAGGAGTAAATATTACTCTATTATCCCTGACTATTCCATGAATAGCTATAGAAACTCCCTTTAACTTATTGTCCCCAGCAATTATATAATCTTCTTGAGTCTGGCTAATGATTTCTCCAATTTCATCAGTGACATTTTCACTACTAATATTAATTCTCTTAATATCGTAACTTTTAATATCAAAATTCATATTACAAATGCAATATGATATATAATCTCTAGATAAATCAATAGCGATGAAATAGGCGTACTCATGATTTAAAGTTAACTCTATAGGCCTCCTACCACCTTTAGAAGAAGCCTCACCAACACTAACCTCAGTAATCAAATTCTCATTAATAAGACTACTGACACTTGATGAAATAGAGGTTTTATTTATTTTTAAATCTTTAGATAGATCAACTCTTGATTTTTTTATATTATTTAATAGTTCATTTAATATTAGAACTTGATATTCATTTCTCATAATGTCTCCGTTTCTTATAATTATATTAAACAAATTTTTCAAAATAAAGCAAAAAACACTTTACAGATACTATTATATATGATATAGTTTAGTTAGTAAATAAATTTACTAACAAACAACCGAGATGTATGTTTTTTAGTGGTTATTTTTAATAAGTTATATTATTTTAGAAATTGATATATTTATAGGAGCAAAAATGATTGGATTATACAAGGATAGGATAGAGAAGAAGTTTGACAAAGAGCTTCTAATAATAGAAGCATGGTCAAAAGATTCAATTAGAGTTAGAGCATTTCCAGATAGAAAATGCAATAACGAAAATTATGCTTTATTAGAAAAATCTAATGACATTTTAGATGTAGAGGTTAAGGATTTAAAAAATGGATCCTATAGTATTAGGAATGGAAAGATATGTGCTATATTGGATCATAGGGATAGAATAACATTTTATAATGACAAAAATGAAATTATTCTAAGAGAGTATATCCGATTAAGAGCTGTAAAACACGATGATGGTTCAGAAGATGTAGGAAATATAGAAGTTACCAGAGATTTTAACTCCACATTAAAATTAAAGTCACGAGAGTATAGATCGAATAATGGTGGAGATTTTGAAATCACATGTAGATTTGAATCAGATAATAAAGAAAAAATATTTGGTATGGGTCAGTATCAACACGAATTTCTAGATCTTAAATATACTAGTTTAGAACTTGCACAAAGAAATTCACAAATATCTATACCTTTTTATATTTCTAATTTGAACTATGGTTTTTTATGGAATAATCCAGGTATTGGTAAGGTTAATTTTGCAAAAAATATTACTGAATGGAAAATGCCTTCTACTTTTTCAATCGACTATTGGATTTGTGCAGGTGATAGCCCAAAAGAAATAATGCAAAAATATACCGCTGTAACAGGAAGAGTTCCTAAAATGCCAAAAAATTTATTGGGATTATGGCAAAGCAAGTTAAGATACAGAACTCCTGAAGAAGTAATGGAAGTAGTAAAAGGATATAAAGAAAGGGGGATTGAATTATCTACAATTGCTATTGATTATTTTCACTGGCCTCACCAAGGGGAATATAAGTTTGATGAGGACTACTGGCCAAATGTAAAAGTGCTGATTGATGACTTGAAAAATAATTAT
Organism: Anaerococcus urinomassiliensis; assembly: GCF_900128425.1. Taxonomy (NCBI): domain Bacteria; kingdom Bacillati; phylum Bacillota; class Tissierellia; order Tissierellales; family Peptoniphilaceae; genus Anaerococcus; species Anaerococcus urinomassiliensis. The sequence goes on along the minus strand of NZ_LT635782.1, from coordinate 1,691,467 downwards.
AATGTTGAACCTTTGATTTCTGTATGGCCTACTGTACAAACTGATGCTGAAAACTACAATGTTTATCTGGAAAATGGTTATTTGGTAGATGTAAATAGGGGTGTTAGACTCACTATGCAAATTCAGGGAACAACTGTTTTTGTAGATACTACTAATAGAGAAGCTACTGAATATGTGTGGTCTTTATTGAAGAAGAATTATGAATCTTTAGGCATAGACTACTATTGGATAGATGTTGCAGAGCCTGGCTATGCAGTATATGATTTTGACAATTATAGATATCATAAAGGAACCGTTCTACAAATTGGGAATTTATATCCAATTGGATATCTTAAGATGATATATGATGGATTGAGTGAAAGTGAAAAGCCAGTTGTTACACTTGTAAGAGGAGCTTGGGCTGGTGCACAAAGATATGGCGCATTGGCTTGGTCGGGTGATATAGATAGTAGTTTTAGAGCTTTAAGAAATCAGGTTAATACAGGACTGAATGTTGGAATGGCAGGCCTACCATGGTGGACAACGGATATAGGTGGTTTCCATGGTGGTAATCCAAACGATGAAGGTTTCAGGGAACTAATGATTAGATGGTTTCAATATGCAACATTTTCGCCAATTCTTAGAATGCACGGTGACAGGCTACCACATAGTAAACCACTTTCTAACAAAGGTGGCGGAAGAATGCCTACAGGTGCACCTAATGAAATATGGTCATATGGAGATCAAGCTGAGGAAATATTTACTAGATATTTACACATAAGGGAAAAAATCATAGATTATATAGACAACTTAATGCAAGACGCTCATGATTTCGGAAATCCTCTGATGAGACCTTTATTCTACGAATTCCCAGAAGATAAAGAATGCTGGAATGTTGATAATGAATATATGTTTGGAGATAAAATGCTAGTTGCACCTATTTTATATGAAGGTATGACCAGTAGAGAATTATACTTACCTGATTCAAGTAGCTGGGTTGATATTTTCGATGGAAAAATTTATAAGGGTGGTCAGTATGTTACTGTTGATGCTAATATAGATAAAATTCCAGTATTTATTAAAGAGGGTTCATCAAATGAATTTAAAGCTTTATTAGAATTTACTAATAATAACCAACATGAAAATATTTGAGAAATACCAAATTATTGATGACTGGATTTGCTTTAAATTAAGTCAATATAATTTAAAGATTAAGGCTATAAGCGAAAGCAGTATTAGAGTAATAGCTAGCCCAAGATCTGATTTTATTCCAAATGATTTGGATTATGATCCACAAGTTTATACAAAACCAGAAATAGTAGTTGAGGAAGATGGAATAACCATAATAAATGCAAAGTTAAAAGTTATATTTAATGGCAATAAGCTTTTATATTACAACAATAACAATTTGATTTTAGAAGAAGTATCTCTGAAGCAGAGCAATGTAAGGAGAACACTTGGCATTGATGAACACATTTCTATTCCCAATCTGCCAACTTCATCTTTAAATATTGATCCATATGAGTTTATTGAACAAGCAAATGGAATCATTAGGTCTAGACTTAGATTTAAAGGGGATAGGAATGAAAAAATATACGGAATGGGAGGTTTTCAGGAAGAAAAACTTAATAAAAACAATGACTTCATAGAATTAATTCATAGAAATTCACAAATAGCTATACCTATTTATATATCTGATAAAAACTATGGATTTATATGGAATAATTTTTCAGTAGGCTCAGTATTTTTTGGAGATAATGAAAAAGTATGGGAAGCATCTGACTCAGATGTTATTGATTACACAATATTTGTGGGAGATAATCCTAAAGAATTAATAGAGAAGCTAACAAGCATAATTGGTAGGCCTGGAATTATGGATTCTTCGTTATTGGGACTTTGGCAAAGTAAACTAAGGTATCAGACAAAAGAAGAGCTTGAGACTGTTTATGATGAATATATAAAACGTAAGGTTATACCATCAGTAATGGTTATTGACTATTTTCATTGGACTGAAGAAGGCGACTATAAATTTGATTACAAATATTGGAGTGGAATAAAAGACTTGTCACAAAGAATGTTGAACAATGGCACTAAGCTGATGGTTTCGCTTTGGCCTACAGTTTCTATAGATTCTGAAAATTATAAGTATTTAAAAGATAACAATTTACTTATAAATAGTGAAATAAATGATGGCAAGTTATTTAATGATAAGTACATTATTGATTTCACAAAATATGAATCACAAAGATTTTTGCAAAATAAGATAGTAAATAATTATATAAAGAATGGTGTTAGTCTTTTTTGGGCAGATCAGGCTGAGCCAGAAATGAATTACTACAATCATTTTATATACGAAATGAATGATGATAGAATGAGTAAGATTGCCAATTCCTATCCCTTACACTATGTAAAAACTATAAACAGTGTCTCTGCTGAGTTACCTATATTAATTAGATCGGCGTTCGTATCAAGCCAGAAATATGGGGCTCTGCTTTGGTCAGGAGATATAGAGTCTTCGTTTGAATCAATGAAAAATCAGATTCAATTCGCCTTGAGTGTTGGTATGTGTGGACAATCATGGTGGACAAGTGATATAGGTGGTTTTCATAGTGGTAATAGTGATAGCGATTACTTCAAAGAACTAATGATACGATGGTTTCAATTTTCTGTTTTTAGCCCAATACTGAGAATGCATGGAGATAGACAACCCCACTTCCCCAAAATTGGAGATAGTGGAGGAGGAGTAAGAACAAGTGGATCTAGCAATGAAATATTTTCGTTTGGGAAAGACGTAGAACTAATATTAATCGAATACGTAACCTTAAGAAATGAATTAGAATCATATATAGAGACATTATTTATTGAAGCGTCTCAAAAGGGATGGCCACTAATGAGGACAATGTTTTTTGAGTATCCACATATAGATAAATGCTATGATGAAAGGTTCCAATATTTTTTTGGTTCAGATTTATTGATTTGCCCAGTCGTTAATTATGGTGATAGGCAAATGGAAGTATTCATTCCAGATAGTGGTTGGGTAGACCCATATACTGGATATGAAGTAGAAATGGGATACAACACAGTTGATTGCCCATTATATAAAATACCAGTTTTTTTAAGAAAAAGTTCTGCCAATTATGATGATTTAATATTAAAGTTTAAGATTATAGGAGGAAAACTAAGTGAGTTTGGTTTTAGTAAGAATTGATCAAAGATTAGTACATGGTATCGTTGTAACACAATATGCTAGTGCTTCAAAGGCGAAAAGAATAATGGTTGTTGATGATGAGGTTAGTAAAGACGAAGTACAAAAAAGCGTTATGAGAATGAGTAAGCCAGCTGGAACAGGTATGTCCATTATTGATACTGCTACAGCAATAACTAACTTTAATAGCGGAAAATATGACAATCACAATGTTTTGATGGTTGTAAAAGAGCCGTCTACTATTCTAAAATTAATTGAAGGAGGGGTAAAGATACCTGAAGTAAATATTGGTATTGTCTTTAAGTCTGATGATAGCGAAGAAATAATGAATCAAGTAAATTTAAATTCTAAACAGAAAAAAGAATTAAAAGAAATTGAGTCATTAGGTACACATGTATACTTTCAGTATGTACCATCAAATCCAAAAGAAGATTTATCCAAATATATATAGAGGTTTATAGAAATGAATGAAATTTTACAAAATATTTTAATAATACTATTGCCGATGTGGGCACTAATTGATAATAGAGGAATAACCATAATAAATCACTGGCCTATAACAGTAGGACTCATTGCAGGATTAATAATGGGAGACTTAACAACAGCTCTTCATATTGCAGGTACATTCCAATTAATGAGTTTAGGGGTTGCGGCTCTGGGAGGATCATCAGTTCCTGATTATGCATTAGCTACAGTTGTTGCTATATATTTAAATGCTAGAACAGGGGTAGACTTAGGTGCATCTATTACTGTTGGTCTATCAGTAGGAATACTAGCTATTAACTTAGATATACTTACCAGAACATTAAACTCATGGGTTACAAATAAATCTAAACAATTATTAAATGAAGGAAAATTTGAAGCTTCAAAAAAAATAAACTGGATTTCTATATTTTTTGTTGCAATGCAAGCTTTTATACCTATGCTAATTCTAGTGCTATGGGGACAAATAGCTGTCGAATCTGTAGTAGAAGTTATTCCTGAGTGGATAACAAATGGTTTAAATATTGCCGGTGGAATGTTGCCTGTTGTTGGTGTTGTAATGCTACTTAGATATATGCCTACAAAAAGATATTTTTGGGCTCTACTAATAGGTTTTGTATTTTCGGCATATTTGAAACTGCCAATACTAGGTGTATCAATATTAGGTTTTGCTATGGCTCTACACACATACAATAACCTTATTGCTAGGAAAAATATGCAAGCTATAGATAATAATATGGGAGATGACTGGGATGAATAACAAACAAAATAAAATTTTAACTGAAAAAGATCATAAGAAGGCTGCTCTAAAGTGTTCTTTTATTGGAAGTAACAACATCAACTATGGAACTTTACAAGGAACAGGATATGCTTGGGCAATTCACGATACCCTTAGGAAAATTTATCCTGATGATGAGGATTTCAAGAAAGCAATGGACGTGGAGTACGAATATTTTAATACTACTCCATATGTAATTCCACTTATATTAGGAGCTGACATTGCTATGCAGGAGCAAGAAGGAATAGAGTCATTAGATGCTGTTAGGTCGGTAAAAACATCTCTAATGGGTCCGTTAGCTGGTGTAGGAGATTCTATTTTATGGGTTTTATACCCAACAATAATGGGATCTATAGGAGGATATCTAGCTCTAGAAGGAAATCCGTTGGGTGCGATTATCTGGATAGCTCTAAACATACTTCTAGTGTTCCTAAGACTTAAGTTTTATGATATTGGATACAAATCTGGTACTAGATTAGTAACGGACTTATCTGACAAGCTAACTACATTTACAGATGCTGCATCAGTTATGGGTCTTACAGTAGTGGGAAGCTTAATTGCAACAGCTATTAAAGTTTATACAAGCTTGGAATTCAAATTTGGAGATGTAACATTAAATTTACAAGAGCAAATATTTGATGCTATTCTACCTGCCTTTTTACCGGTATTACTAGTTATGCTCATATACTGGTTGATGGAGAAGAAAAAGTTTAGTTTTTTGAAAATTATTATGGGTATAATTGCTATTTGCCTAATAGGCTCTTACTTTAATATCCTAGCCGTTGCACCATAATACAAAGGAGAAAAAATGAGTAAAATTATTTTGGCTTCACACAGTAATCTAGCAAAAGGTTTAAAGGAAACACTTGAGTATATATTACCATCTGTAAAGGAAATCATTGCTATACCAGCTTATATAGATGATAAGCCTTTGCATGAAACTATAGATGATGTTTTAGGAAATATAAGTGAAGATGAGCAAGTTATTGTATTTACTGATTTAATGGGGGGATCGGTAAACCAAGAATTTTCAAAGAAAATAGGTAGAAATAATTATTTTGTTGTTGCTGGTGTTAACCTACCTCTATTATTAAATGTTTGTCTACTAACACAAAATGGAGATATTAGCGAAGAAGAACTGACAACTGCAATAAATGAATCTAAAGAAGGAATCATATTTGTTAATAGAATACTTTCAAATGACACTCTAGATGAAGATGATGAATAAGACTTACGTATTTTATTCTGCAATAATAAAATATAAATCGGGCATTTAGAGTTTGACTTATTATATTTGCTAATGATTTTATTGCTTGGTTAAAAGATTATATTTATAGGATATGTAGCAAAAAAAGGAGAAAAAATGAAATATTTTGAAGGAATAGAAAAAGTTAAATTTGAAGGGGTTGATTCTAAGAATCCTCTTGCTTATCACTACTTTGATGCTGACAAAGTAGTGCTTGGAAAACCTATGAAAGAGCATTTTAAATTTGCACTTGCTTATTGGCATACTATGGGTCAAGAAGGAGCTGATCCTTTTGGAGTTGGTACTGCTAAGAGAAATTGGCATGGTGCTTCTCCAATGGAGACTGCAAAAAATAGAGTTGAAGCATTTTTTGAATTGCTAGAACTTCTTGGAGTTGAATACTTCTGCTTCCATGATGTTGATATTGCTCCAGAAGGAGATTCTTTAGAAGAGTTTTATGCAAATCTTGATGAGATTACTGATCTAATCAAGGGAAAAATGGATGAAACTGGCATCAAGTTACTTTGGAATACTGCTAATATGTTTAGTCACCCTAGATACTTAAATGGTGCAGCTACTACTAACAATGTAGATGTTTATGCATATGCAGCTGCTCAAGTTAAAAAAGGTCTAGATATTTCTAAAAAACTTGGTGGTGAAAACTATGTTTTCTGGGGTGGAAGAGAAGGCTATGAAGAGCTCTTTAACACAGATTATGAATTGGAACAAGAAAATCTTGCGAAATTTTTCCATATGGCTTGCGACTATGCAGATAAGATTGACCACAAGGTTCAATTCTTAATAGAGCCTAAGCCAAGAGAACCAATGAGACACCAATATGACTATGATGCTGCAACTGCACTATTCTTTATCAACAAATATGGCTTAAAAGATAGATTTAAGTTAAACCTTGAGGGCAACCATGCTACTTTGGCAGGTCATACTTTTGAACATGAATTGCGTGTGGCAAGAACAGAAGGAGCTCTAGGTTCTATTGATGCTAACCATGGTGAAGAACAATTGGGTTGGGATACTGATGAATTCCCATATGATTTGTATCACACAACACTAGCTATGTATGAGATCTTAGAAAACGGAGGACTTCATAAGGGTGGAATTAACTTTGATGCTAAAGTAAGAAGAACTTCAGTTGACCAAGAAGACCTTTTGATTGCTCATATTGCTGGTATGGATACATTTGCTAGGGGTCTACTAGCTGCAGCAAAGATGAAAGAGGATGGATTTATTGAGAATATTTTAAATGAAAAATATGAAAGTTTTGAGTCTGATTTAGGTAAATCTATTATAGACGGAACAACAGACTTTGAAAAACTTACAGAATATGCATTGAAGAATGATAAGATTGTCAATAAGTCATATCATGTAGAATATCTAAAACAAAGAATTAATGATTATTTAGTATAAGTTAAATTAAAGGGATGTTGCATAGTGAATATTGTTTTTAGTATAAGAGCTTTCTAACCTTATATCTATGTATTGATAGATTAATAGGTTTTTAAAGATTAAGCTTATATTAACTATAAAGGATTCATATTTTGCAACAGCCCTTTTTTCTAGAAAGGATTCTTATGAAATATATATTAGGAGTAGATTTGGGGACTAGTTCTCTTAAAGGATCTGTCTATACTGTAGATGGTAGTCTGGTAGAAACAAGTTCATCTGCCTATGACTTAATAATTCCACAGAAGGGCTTCAGTGAACAAAATCCTCACGATTGGATAGATGCTTTTATAAATGTAATATATGACCTTGAAAAAAAGATAGAAGATTTTGATAAAGACTTAGAAGCTTTAAGTTTTTCTGGGCAAATGCATAGTTTGGTATTGTTGGATCAAAATAATCAAGTTCTAAGAAATGCTATTTTATGGAATGATGTTAGGACAACTAGGCAATGTAAGAAAATAATGGAAAATTATGGAAATGACCTAGTTAATATTAGCAAAAACATAGCCTTAGAAGGTTTCACCCTCCCTAAAATCTTGTGGGTTAAAGAAAATGAAGCAGATATTTGGGATAAAGTAAAACATATGCTTTTGCCAAAGGATTATCTAAGATATTGGCTAACTGGCAAATATAATATGGACTATTCTGATGCGGCAGGTACTTTATTATTAGATATATATATAAAAGAGTGGTCAGATGAAATAGCAAATCAATTTGAAATAGATAAAAATATACTCCCGCCTTTGGTGGAATCTATAGGATATGTAGGAGATATTTTGCCAGATATACAGGCAAAACTAGGTCTTAAAAATAAAGTGAAAGTTTATGCTGGAGCAGCTGACAATGCAGCTAGTGCAGTAGGGTCAGGTATCACAACAAATGATAAAGGAATGATAAGTATAGGAACATCAGGAGTTGTATTGGCCAACAAGGTAAATTTAACAGGCAATGAAGATGGGAAATTACATACCTTCAACCATGCCATCCCTGGCTCATATTATTCTATGGGAGTTACCCTTGCTGCCGGTAAAAGTCTTGATTGGTTAAAATCGACTTTTGGATCGAATATGACATTTGATGAATTTCTAGAGGGGATTGAAAATGTTAGTCCTGGTTCAGAAGGTTTGATGTTTACCCCATACATCCAAGGTGAAAGAACTCCGTATAATGATAGCAGTATAAGAGCTTCTTTTGTGGGAATAGATATCTCTCATGATTTACCATGCTTTACAAGAGCAGTCCTTGAAGGAATTACATTTTCTCTTAAAGATAGCTTGGAAATAATTGATAAAGAACCTGGTGAAGATGTAAGCCAATTGGTATCAGTAGGTGGAGGCGCCAAAAATAAAATTTGGTTGCAATTGCAAGCTGATATTTTAAATAAGAAAATTATCACTCTAGAGATTGAAAATGGACCATCAACTGGCGCTGCTATGATTGCTGCAGTAGGCTTGGGATATTACGAAAACTTTGGGGAATGTGCCAATAAGTTTGTAAATTACAAAGAAGAATATCAGCCAAATCCTCAGAATGTCCAAGTTTACGAGAAATATTATCAGGTATATAAGACTATTTACCAAAATACAAAAGCTATATCCAAAGAACTTCTAGAGATTTAATATGAAATATACAGAAAAAAATATAGGAACTTTTAATGGAGAGCCTGTAACTGAAATTGAACTTATAAATGACCTTGGAAATTCAATTGTATTTTGGAGCCTTGGGGCTCGTATAAATGAATTTAATATAAGATCTATTGGTAATATTGTTTTATCATATAAAAACATTGACCAACTTATAAATAATAGGTCCTATTACTTTGGAGCAACTATTGGTCGAGTGGCAGGTAGGATTACAAATTCTAAATTTACTTTAAATGATACTGATTATATCCTAGATGCAAACGAAGCTAACAATCACTTGCACGGTGGCAAATCAGGTTATGATTTAAGAAATTGGTCTTATGAAATAAAAGAATGCGATTCGGCAATAAAGGTGATATTCTCTTTGCTCGACAAAGAGAAAGACAATTATTATCCAGGTGATTTAGAAATCAAAGTAATTCATAGCTTTAATAATGATAACGAATGGACTGTTGAGTATAGGGCACATTCTAACAAAGACACCATAGTAAATCCAACTAACCATGTTTATTTTAATCTAAATGGAGAAAAATCATCTGTTGCGAATCACTATCTAACAATACCCTCCACAGAAATATTAGAAACAAATGATGATAGTAGTCCAAATGGAAAAAGACAATCAGCACTAGGGACAGATATATATTTTAACAAAACTGTCAGGATGGAAAAAATATTTGAAAGCAATCACCCTGAAGTATTGAAAAATAAGGGTTTGGATACTATATATGTACTAGATAATACCAATCCTGTTATTTTAGAAAATCCTTCAAAAAACATTAATCTAGAAATTAATACAGATAGGACTTGTTTAATAGTTTATACTCTAAATAAAATAAATGAGGATTCCTCAATGGATCTTTGTAAACACCAAGGAATTGCGCTAGAAACACAATTGTTTCCAGATGCTATAAATCACGAAGATTTTGGGAATATAATACTTAAGAAGGGAAATGAGTTCTATTCAAAAACTGTGTATAAGGTGAAGGCAAAAAGGAATGAAAATACAAAGGAGGCAAAATGAAGTTTTTCTTGGACACTGCAAATGTAGATGAAATCAAAAGAGTTAACGATCTGGGGCTTTGTGATGGGGTTACTACTAATCCTTCTTTGATTAACAAAGAGGGTAGAGATTTTAAGGAAGTTGTTAGCGAGATCTCAAAGATAGTTGATGGACCTGTTTCTGCTGAAGTTACTTGCTATGACTATGAAGGGATGGTTGACCAAGCTCGTGATTTGGCTAAGTGGTCTGAGAATATAGTTGTAAAGATCCCTATGACAGAGGATGGTCTTAAGGCTATACACACCCTATCAATGGAAGGTATTAAGACAAATTGTACATTGATATTTTCCCTTTCCCAAGGAATTATGGCTATGAAAGCAGGGGCAACATATATTTCTCCATTTATGGGAAGAATTGATGATATGGGAGAAAACGGAGCAGAGCTTGTTGCATCTCTTCGTGATGTAATCGATATATATGGTTACGAATCAGAAATAATCGCAGCAAGTATTAGACACATCAACCATCTAGAAGAAGCTGCTCTAGCAGGTGCACACATAGCAACTATTCCAGGTTCATTATTTGAGAAATTGTGGACTCATCCATTGACCACAGCAGGCATAGATGCCTTTGTCAAAGACTGGGAAAAATTTGAAGCTAGAAATAAATAGAAACAAAAGAGGATGAGACTTGCTCTCATCCTTATTCTATATTGGCAGCCTTTACACCAAAGACTTTTAAGATCGATTTGGTTGTAGTTTTTGTGAAGAATTCAACCAAAGGTCCCATGATTAGAACATTTAGTATGGTTCCGATGCCAAGGGCAGCCTTGCCTATGAATCCAACTATGACACTGATTGTATCTGTGAGTATTCTTGCTTTGCCAAGGCTCATATTTGGTTTTCTTTTATTGATGGTAATAAATAGGGAATCATATGCTGATACACCTATATCAGTGCTTGCATAAAGTGAAACGTTCATTGCCATTACCATGGTAGCAAGGATTAGTATTACAACCTTTGATGCGAATGTAGGATTGGTGTATATATTCGCAAAAACATTGGCAGAGTAATCTGCTACAGGTCCTATTAGGATCAAATTGATGAGAGTTCCCCAACCAATCATAGACCTGTTTAAGAAAAATATAAAGATTAGTATTAGTCCATTTATGATTGGATAGATGATTCTAAATGGAGTATGGGTCATATTGCATATACCAAGGATAAATGATGTAAATGGGTCAACCCCAAGGGCAAGGATTCGCATAATCCCAATAGTTACGGCAATCATAAATGTGCCAATAATAGATATTATGATTCTTTTGAGCAAATCTTTTGTTTTAGGCGGCATAACATTCTCCTTTTTTGTCAGATGTTATTAGTATATCACAAAAGCTATCGATTTGCTCTTATCAAAAATAAAATATTTATGGTATGATTATATTAGTTACACTTTTAGTTTTAGTAAGGAGTTTACATGTTTAATAAAAATGATGATAGAGCGGTAAGTGCCATCCGTGCACTTTCCATTGCACAAATTGAAAAAGCAAACAGTGGTCACCCTGGTCTACCTATGGGAGCAGCACCAATGGCCTATGTTTTATGGAATAAATTTTTGAAGGCCAATCCAAAGAATTCTACATGGTTTGATCGCGACAGATTCGTATTATCAGCTGGCCATGGATCTGCTATGCTATATTCTATGCTTCATCTTGCAGGCTATGATGTAAGTATTGATGACCTCAAGGACTTTAGACAGCTTAAGGCAAAGACTGCCGGACATCCTGAACGTGGTCATATTGATGGAGTTGAAGTCACAACAGGCCCTCTTGGTCAAGGTATAGCCCAAGCTGTAGGCCTTGCCATTGCAGAAAAACACCTAGAAGCCTTATACAATAAAGAAGATGCCCAAATCATAGACCACTACACCTACGCACTTTGTGGTGACGGTGACCTAATGGAAGGCATATCCTACGAAGCAATGAGCTTGGCAGGACACTTGAATCTATCAAAATTAATACTTTTATATGATTCAAATGATGTTTGCCTAGACGGGGCAACAAGCACATCTTTCTCTGATGATATGAAAAAACGTGCAGAAGCTTTACATTGGAACTATCTACGTGTAGAAAATGGTAGAGATTTAGAAGAGATTTACAAAGCTATTGATGAGGCAAAAGCTAATCATCATGGACCAACAATTATTGAAATCAAGACAGTCATTGGCTACGGCTCAGCAAACCAAGGAACAAACAAAGTTCACGGTGCACCAATAGGTGAAGAAGACTTCATCAAGGCCAAAGAAATCTACGATTGGGCAGAAGATGACTTTACAGTTCCAGATGACATTTATCAAACTTTTGCAGATGGCATAGGAAAAACTGGCCAAGAAGCAATGCAAAAATGGGATGAATTACTAAAGAAATACCAAGAAAAATATCCAGAAGATTACAAAAATCTAATGGCAGGTATCAATAGAGAATTGCCAGAAAACTTCATAGATGAAGTCAAAAAATATTCCGCTGACGATAAGGCCCTTGCAAGCCGTGCATCAAATGGTGAAATCATCCAAGATTTAGCAAAAATCACACCAAACTTCTGGGGTGGATCAGCTGACCTATTCTCATCAAACAAGACAAATATCAAAGACACAGTAGCATTCACAGACAAAAGTCCAGAAGGACGCAACATTTGGTACGGAGTACGTGAATTTGCTATGGCAGCCATAGGAAATGGTATCATAGCTCACGGTGGAACATGGCATCATGTTTCAACATTTTTCGTATTTACCGACTATTTGAAACCAGCAATTAGACTATCAGCATTATCAAAATTGCCACTAACCTATGTTATGACCCACGACTCTGTAGCAGTAGGAGAAGATGGACCAACCCACCAACCAATCGAACAATTAGCAATGATTAGGTCAATACCAAACACCATCACACTAAGACCAGCAGATGGAAACGAAACAAGACTTGCTTGGAAGATAGCTCTTGAGAGCAAGGATAGACCAGTAGTAATGGCTCTAACCCGCCAAAACCTTACAAATCTAAAAGAAACAGAAAACATAGAAGGTATTGAAAAGGGAGCCTACATCATAAGTGACTCTTCTGAAGCTCCAGATCTAATACTCATAGCAACAGGTTCAGAAGTGGACCTTGCCTTAAAAGTAAAAGAAAAACTTGAAAGCGATGGCAAAAAGATAAGAGTAGTATCAATGCCAAGTATGGAACTATTCAGAGAACAAGATGAAGCTTACAAAGAAGAAGTCCTACCAAAAGAAGCTAAGAAAGTATCCATAGAAATGGCATCAACCTTCGGCTGGGCAGAATGGACAGGCACTGACGGCCTAAACATCGGCATAGATAGCTTTGGTATATCAGGCAAAGGAGAAGAAGTAACAGCTGAATTTGGCTTTACTCCTGAAAAAGTTGCCGAAAAAATTAATCAAAAGTTCTTCAAGTAAAACACCTATAAATCTCACCTCCAAAGGTTAATTTTGGAGGTGTTTTTTATCAAAATATAATTGGGAGAAGTTTTATGGTATCATAATTGTGTAAGACTTAGTAGAAATGAGGCGTTATGAAAGAAAAAAATAAATTATGGGAATTATTTAAATCCACCCTCTATCTTTCAGCTTTCACTTTTGGTGGGGGTTATGTTATTTTGTCTCTTATGAAAGAGACATTTGTAGAAAAATTGGGTTGGATTTCCAAAGATGAGATGCTTGATATGACAGCTATTGCCCAATCTGCGCCTGGCGCTGTTGCTGTAAATGCGGCAGTTGTCGTAGGCTATGAAACTTTGGGTCTTGCTGGTATGTTTGTGGCAATTCTTGGTACTATTATTCCTCCCCTTATAATAATAAGTTTGATTTCACTGGCCTACCAGGCTTTTATTACTAATAAATATATAGCACTTTTCCTTAAGGGTATGCAGGCAGGGGTTGGAGCCTTGATTATCAAGGTTGTAATCGATATGGGTCGTGACCTTCTAAAGGAGAAGTCTCCTCTTGTTATAGGAATTATGCTAATTAGTTTTATCTTGGGATATTTCTTTGATGTAAATGTCATTTATATCATAGGGAGCCTTATAGTAATTGGAGTAATTTATACTCTAGCAAGGAGGAACCATGCTGCTTAAATTATTTATAAGCTTTTTAAAGATTGGTCTCTTCTCTTTTGGCGGTGGATATGCAGCCTTGCCTGTAATCCAAGAAGAAGTGGTTGAGTTAAATAGCTGGCTAAGTCTAGGTGAATTCAACGACTTAATCACAATTAGTCAGATGACTCCAGGACCTATTGCTATAAATTCTGCAACCTTTGTAGGTACTAGGATTGCTGGTTTTCCAGGAGCCTTGGCTGCGACCCTTGGTTGTGTATTGCCGTCTGCTATAATTGTAGGGACAATCTCATATTTTTATAAGAAATATAAAAACATAGATGTGATGTCAAATATTTTATACTTTTTGAGACCTGCCATAGTATCTATGATCCTGATAGCAGGTGTGCAAATACTTAAGACGGCATTTTTTGGAGAAGAGCTTGTAGCATTTGCAAATATGGATTACTTGATGCTAGGGATTTTCATCCTTGCTTTTGCCCTTATGCTAAAGACAAAGATAGATCCTATCAAACTAATGCTAGCTAGTGGAGGACTGTATCTTTTGGTATCGGTATTAATTTTTTAGAAATGGAAGAAATGTTAAAAAATAAGAAAATCGCTATAATAGCAACTCTCATATCCATGCTTTTGTGGGGGTCGGCTATTCCAACTATAAAGACAACCTACCTTGAACTTGGAGTTGGTAGAGCAGATACTGGAGCTCAACTTTTCATTGCAGGAATTAGATTTTTCCTGGCTGGAGTATTAGGCTTTGTTTATTTGAAAGCTTTTAATAAAGAAAAAATAGTAAAAGAGGATATAAGCTATAAGTATATTTTAACTCTTTCCTTAACCCAGACCTTTGTCCAGTACCTCATATATTATATCGCTCTATCAAACACAGCTGGGGTCAAGGCGGCAATCATCCAATCAACCAACGCCTTTATGGTAGTTTTGATTTCTTTGCTGATTTTGCCCACTGAAAAAGTTCACCCCAAAACTATTTTTGCCATAGTCCTTGGTACTTTAGGGATAATTGTTGTAAATGGTGGAATAAGAGACATGGGTACAAATTTCAACCCCATGGGTGAGGGACTAATCCTCTTATCGACGTTTTTCAATGCCCTATCTTCGGTTTATGTAAGGAAAAATGGCAAGAACCAAAATGAGTACTTGGTTACAGCATCCCAATTTATTATAGGGTCCATACCCCTAATCATCATAGGGAAAATCCTCTATCCTCAAGGCTTGGACTTTACCCCCAGAGCAGCTTTCTTATTAGTATACGGAGCCTTTATTTCGGCAACGGCATATGTGATTTGGAATACAGTTCTTAAATATCACTCTGCTAATGAAATGGGTATGTACAAGCTATTTATCCCAATATTTGGATCGGTACTTTCAGTAATAATTCTTGGTGAATCTTTTACAAGAAATTTATTTTTGGGATTGGTCTTAGTAATTTTAGGCTCTTTGGTTTTGAATGTAGATATTAGAAAATATAGGAAGAATTAAAGGTGATGTTGCAGAATAGGTAAATCTATTCTGCTCATCACTTTTTTTACTGTCCACTTAAGTGAGTTGAGCGAACGAAAGAGAGCGAAACAAAAAACCACCTGCTATGCAGGTGGAGGCATTTAGCTTTAGCTTCAAGCACCAAGAAAACCTCCTTAAAGTATAATTGTGATAGTCACATGCACAATTAAATAAGGAGGTAATCGTGGATAAAAATACTTTATCACATACAAGCCGGAGATGCAAATATCATATAGTATTTGCACCAAAATATAGAAGACAAGTAATATATAGGCAATTAAGTAAAGATATAGGAAGCATACTTCGAGAATTATGTCCAAGAAAAGAAAAAAAAGTAATAGAAGCAGAGCTGTGTCCTGATCATGTCCATATGCTGGTAGAAATACCACCCAAATATTCAATATCACAAATTATGGGATATTTAAAAGGAAAAAGTTCACTGATAATATTCGATAGACATGCCAACTTAAAATATAAATATGGAAACAGACACTTTTGGTTTAGAGGATACTATGTTGATACAGTAGGCAGAAATGAAAAGAAAATAAAAGAATATATACAAAATCAATTAAAAGAAGACTATTATACAGACCAAATAAGTATAAAGGAATACTATGACCCGTTTACGGGAAAGTCAGTAAATAAAAACAAATAGAAAACTGCTTAAGCAGTAGTTGGGAAAGTGGTGCATGTGATGGAATATTCGACAGCTCCAATAGGGGCGTTCCGGTATTCGCGCCTTATAGGCGCTGTGCAAACTACCAGCTAAGCTGGTAGTTTTGATTCTTGTATATCTGTATCAAGCCATTAATTTTTATAGAGTTTTTTAAGATATGAGTGAACTTTTCCACATTTTTCTTAAAAATAGGGTCACTTAATAGAGCTTATGAAATTAATGTTTTTTTCTTAAGCAGCTTTGTATTTTATGATTTCTAAGTTTTTGTTTTCTATTTTGGATGCCAGTTTATTTAAGTTGAGCGCTATTGATAAAAGGCATATTTCACTTATTATATTTGCTTTTCCTCTATGATGGAATCTGTTGTAGTTTAGCCCTGATTTTATTTTAGAAAATGCTCCCTCAGCTTGAATAGACCTGTTTAGTCTTTCTTCTATTCCTTGGTCGGATATTATGTTTTCTAATGATTCTTTCCTATATTTTTGGAATGTTTCTGATATGTAGATGCCTTTAGTTTTTTGTCCATCTTTGTTCCAATGGAAACACCTGTAGACTTTTGTGGTTGTTACATATCCATTTTTTCTTTTTCTATATCTGTCATTGCATCTTATGAATTCTTTACCTTCTTCTGATATGTATTTGTCTTGATTTTCATCATAGACTAGGCTTTTCCTGAATTCTTGTTCTTTTTTATATTTTCGTGTTTTGGATTGTTCATAGTTTGATGGCTTTATGTAGGATGTTAAGTTATTTTCTGCAAGATATACATAGTTTTCTTCGCTTTCATATCCTGCATCTGCTACTACTTTGTCTAGTTTGTTTGGGTAACTTTTTAGTAGTTTTGTTAAGAATGGTTTTAGCGTATACATATCAGATGGGTGATGGGATACATTTTCTCCTATGATGAAGCCTGAGGCACTTGCTAGGTCCTCCACGAGCCGGACGGGCTAGTTCATTATATGCTGGCTTTAGTTGACCATTTCTCATGTGGTCTTCTTTCATTCTCATAAAGGTTGCATCATGGTCTGTTTTTGAGTAGGAGTTTCTGTAATCGCCCATTATTTCTAGATGTTTCTGGTAAGTTTCTAGTTTGCTTTTCCAATCTTTTAGCATTTCATACTCACGCTGAAGCTGATGTTTTCTTTTGCCTTGTCCAAATACAAAGTTGATTTTCTTTTCTATGCATTCTTTACTAACTTGATTAAATACTATTTTTACTACTTCTAATACTTGGCTTGCAGTTAGGTCTTTGTTTAAATTGAAGTGTTTTATTATTCTCATCCTTAGTTTTTCTTGCCACTTTTCTATGCTTCCTCTCCATACAAAGCTATATCTATTGGCGTAGGCTTCTATTTTTGTTCCATCTATGTATATACTTGATAGATCTATTTGTTTTTCTTCTATTAGTATTTGCACCATTTGATTTAGTAAATCTGGTGCTAATTCTACTATTTTTTGCCTAAATCTGTTTATTGTACTATGGTCAGGTGCTTGTTGTGAATCTAGTAAATATTTTATTCTTAAATCATATTTACAAGATTTTTCAATTGCTCTTGATGAGAATATTGCTTCTGANGATAGACTTGCTCATAGGGCCCATATTATGGATATGTCTAGAGAAAAATCTTATATGATGGAAGATACAATGGAGTGGTCAAAGAATATATGAAATATATGTAAAAAGTCTTTCCCCTAGGGGAAAGGACAAGTGTGGTCAATATCTTTACTATATGTGGACCACTTTTCGATAATAACTGTGGACCAATTTTCGGTTGACATTTACAATTTTTGGTTATGATTTATGAATTAGCTATTTGTGTAATTGTATTACTGAATAATGATTTGTTACCTTTAAATTATAGATTCTTATTTATTAATCATTATAATCGATTCGGAGAATGGGGGATTAATATGTTTTGTAATTATTAATAATATAAAAATGTTGATTAACGTAGTCTAGTATATGTATTAAATAAATTCAAGGAGAATAATATAAAAAAGTATACAGAACCAAATGTAATTATAGACTCTGGAAATATGCATGAAGAAAGATACTTACTGATTTAAAACCTGAGGAGTATAATGAGTATACAATGATATTTTCTATTTTAAACGGAAATAATATTTTGACTTTTGAAGGGCAGTGATTTACATATGAATTTAGCGGATCCCAAAGATATTACTGTTAAAATAGTTTTATTGATACCGATTATTTTAACATTATTTTCTTCATATATGATAGATAAGACAAATGGAAATATTATAGCAGGATTTAATACTATGGAAGAAGACAAGAAAGAAGAGCTAATAAGAAAAGGATATCTATCTAAAGTCAAAAAAATGACTTTTATAATGAGTATACCTTTAGTTATTGCCTTTTTGTCTAGTTTTTTTGTTAAGAATATTAAGCTTTATAATGATATTCTTATGGGAGCATGGGTGTTGTTTGGAATAATTACGATTTTAGGAATAGTTGTTGTTAATTATTCTGTAAGAAAATAATGCCTAGAAGCTTTGAAACATTTTGTGTATAAAAATCCCTCCTTACTAGGGTGACCAGTAAAGAGGGTACATATCATATATCAGAATTTAGGTTGATACACAAAATTATTTACAGACCATCTCCACTTCTTTTCCATAATAATTTTCATAGTTTTTTCTATACTGAACAAGGTCAGAAAATTGTTCTTTATTCAAAGAATACTCTTGCATAAGGGTGTTCTAGTCAAGTCCATAATATTGTGTAAATTAAACTAGCACAATATTTACTATTTCATTCTAATATACATTTTAGAAGATGTTAGGAGGTCCTCATTGATATCAATGAGGATTGGTCTCCCAAAGCCGACTGGCTAGTTATTAAACGCATAGCTTAATCTTCATTAGGGAATATCCTAACGACTTTTTCTCGTCTTCTAACTTCTTGATTTAATCTTTCTAAGCAATTGGTTGACCTAAGTCTACTATGAATTACATCATTAGCTAAATATGCAAAGGCATCTTCAAATCCTTCATCTAAGGTGTTTAAAGAGTTTTGGAATTTCTTTTCGCTTTCGTATTTTAAGAATATCTCGTCTTTCATTTTTCTTGCTATGTTTATATCCTGGATTTCAAATAGTGCTTTTATATCAGTTCTAAAGTCTTCAGTGTTTTTCTTTGGTGCTTTTGATAGGATATTTCTTAAGAAATGTACCTGACATCTTTGCCATATTACATTTACGAATGTTTCCTTTATTGCTTTTACTAGACCTTTGTGAGCATCTGATATTACCATTTTAAGTCCAGATAGTTCTATGGCTTTTAAATATTAAAAGAAATTTATCCATGAATATTCACTTTCACTATAACTTAGGTCGAAGCCTATGATTTCTATATTTTCTTTTTCATTTATTCCTATTGCATTATGACAATCTTCTGATACTACTCGATTGTTTTCTCTAACTTCTATTTATATTACATCTACAATTATATAGGATATTTTATTGTGCTTAGGTCACTGCTTCTACATAGTTTCACTTCTTAGTCAAGATCTTTAGTTAAATATAATACAAAGCATTTGGAGTATATTTTACCACGCATATTTTCTATTATCTTGTATACTTTTTCTTGTTGATACTACCTGTACATACCTTTCTAGAATTGTTGAGAGTAGAGCTTTTTCATTTCGCTGATATCTTTCAAAAACTTCTGTTGAGCAATTGCCATCTCTTGTTCTAGGCACTCTTAAAGTTAATGTTCTTATTTTTATTGTATAGTAACGTTCATAGTAGCCATAATGATAAGTACTTCTATTAGGATACCTTTGGTAAGCTTCGTTTTTAAGTATCAAACCCTCTCTTTTTTCATAAGTTCATTAAAACCTTTTGTTAATATAGATTTAGCAATTTTATTATCTACAGATGCATTAACTAAATTTTGTATTTCTTCTTGATTAATTGTAAAGGGTAATTGGGTCATTTGATTGCTCCTAGTTGTTTTTGTTGGTTAAAAACATTGCACTAGTTTGGGTTTCAAATGGCCTTTTTTTACACAATTATATGGTCTTTATCAGAAATTATAAATCATAAAATATAAAACTGCTTAATTAAAAAACAAATCAACAAATCACAGAATAGTGCAAATCATTTCACTAGCGTGAAAACATTTCCACTTGTTATAAACTTTATCTTATTATAAACTTATATTGAAAGTAGAGGTGATTATATAAACTCAAGAAGATTTGATATTTTAAAAAACATCGTTATTAATGATGAATTAGAATTATCAGAGATTATGAATAGGTACAAAGTTAGCTATAGAACAGTTATTAATGACATTTCAGCAATAAATCATTTCTTGAGCAGCAATGATTTTGAAACATTATATTTAGACAATAATATACTATACTCTAGAAATCAAGATTTAGACTTGATTTTTATGGATATGAACTACCAGAATTATTCTCTATCAAAAAATGAAAGGTTGATATCTGAAGCGTTTATATTATTCTTTAATAATATAAGGGCAATAAAATTAGAGGATTTAGCAAATATGCTTTATGTTTCAAGGTCTACTGTTCTAAACGATATAAAAGACCTTTCTTTAAAACTAAAAAGTAATGATATTATACTATCCGTTACTCCTGGTCGAGGCGTAGAAATATTAGATCAGAAATTAGAAATTAAATTGTTATTTTTAGATATGATAAATTCATATCCGCACTTGTTGAATATATTTATAAACTCATATCTTCAATATCAGTCAATATTTGGAATAAATTATGACGAAATGCACCAGATTTTGATTAATATAATTGGAGAATTTGAGAACGAAAATAGCATAAATATATTCGAATATTCAAGATTTAAGCTTAAGTGGTATTTATTACTCACCATTTTTATATCTACTAAAGATAATGATTTATATATCAATAATAAATTAATGAATAACTGGGCTCACGATATTGCTTATAAGGTTTTTAATGATTTAGACATAGCTTTAAATAAAGCTGAAATTGATCAACTAAATACATTCTTAGAGTCTTTAGATTTTGTTTTTAATATTTCTGATACTAATAATTTAATTCCTATTCAAATATTAGCAAATGATATTATTGAAGGAGTTTCACTTGAAACGGGTTTACCTTTCACTTCAGACTTCCAGCTTTTTGAAAGTCTTTATCAACACCTTGAAAGAAATGAAAATTATGCATTTCATCACCCTTTCAATGTATTTTATATCAACGAAGACAATGAATATAGCTTTCTACAGCACAGCGATAAAATAATTCGCAATTTAGCCAGTTCTTATTACAATAGACCGATAAGTGATTCTGAGTTAAATTTTATAAACTTATATTTTTATATGTCTTACGAAAGATTAATAAGAGATAAGATTAGAGATATGAATTGTGTTGTAGTATGTAACTACGGTGTTGGAATTAGTGAATTAATTAAAGCTAAACTTATTGGTGCATTTAATTTTAGAACTATCACATCTTGCTCAATATACAATTTACAAAATTACAAAATTGAAACCATTGATATAATTATCTCAACAGAAGAAATCTGGTTAAAGGGGGCAAATATCATAAAAGTTAATCCTAATTTAGAAGATTATTCTATTTACAAAATAAAGAATAAATTACAAAAATCCGCCCATTCTTCTCTAATTAGTAAAGGTAATAGAAATTTTAAAAATAATTATTTAGAGATAAATAATAATAAACTTTATCCTAATCTTAAGTTTCTACCAAGTATAGATTATTATTTGAACGAAAATTTTATAAATATAGTTTCAAATTTCGATAACTTAGAAGATATAATAAATTTATCATCTAAACAACTCATAGAAGCTGGATATATTACGGAAACTTACAAAGAAAAAGTAATTTCTAATATTAAACTAGAAAGCAAAAATATTATTATTGGAGAAAATTTAATCTTACCACATGCTGGTGCAAATGATGGGGTAATAAGAACTGCTTTTTCTCTTGCAATCATTACAGATTCTAATTGCTATTATCAAGGTGAACAAATCTATTTTGTATGTATGCTGGCGGCAAATACTAAAGATGAACACAGCAGGGCACTATTCGAATTATCATATATGTTTTCAGACAGAATTTTTAGAAATAAATTGTTTAAAGTTAGAAGTGAGAAAGAAGCTGCTAGTCTTATAAAATTATATTATAAAAAATGAAAGGATAACATGAAGAAAGAGTTTTTTAAGAAAGAATATATAAAGACAAATATTGATGCTACAAACCCAGAATCTGCTATTAGAGCTGTGGGTGTCTTGATGGAGGACAATGGTTTGGTAAAATCAACTTACACTGATGCTATGGTGGAGATTTTTAATGAGCACGGCCCTTATATTGTAATAGCTCCAGGTCTTGCCATGCCGCATGCAAGACCTGAATGTGGGGTTAACAAGGTTGGTGCTTGCGTTGTAAGTCTTTCAAATCCTATTAACTTCGGAAACAAAGATAATGATCCTGTAAAGATGTTAATTGGTCTTTGTGCCAAAGATAGTGAATCTCATATCGGATTGTTACAAAATCTGATGGAGATTTTATCTTCAGATGATAATAGAGAATTACTGATAAACTCAAATAATCAAGAAGAAATATTTAAGATTTTAAATAATTAGGAGGAATTTATGTACAAAATTATTGCTGTATGTGCTAGTGGTGTAGGAAGTAGTTTAATGACAAAACTTTACGCTCAACAAATTGTTGATGCTGAAGGTATAGATGCAAGTGTAGAAAACTCAGATATAACATCACTTAGTCCAAAAGATTATGATATTATCATACCAACTTCTGATTTTTCAGAAGCTTTAAGTGGTTATGAGGACAAAATAGTAAAAGTTTCTAATCTCACAAACAAGCAAGAACTCAGAGATGTGATAGTAAATAAAATAAAAGAATTGGAGGGATAATGTGCAAGGATTAATGTATTTCATAAATAACTTCTTAAGTCAACCTGTAATCATTATTGGTTTAGTAATTATTCTTGGACAAGCTGTTCAAAAAAAACCTATAGAAAAGATTATTAGTTCTGCTATTAAAGGAATGATTGGTTTTACACTTATTGACGTATCAGGAAAGAACCTAGGCTCTGCTCTTTTACCACTTCAGCCAATTTTTGGGAAAATATTTGGTATACCTTTACAATCAGCTGATGTAAACGCAGCCGTTGGAGAATCATTATCAGGCATAGGTGCTGAAATGAGCTTGATATTCGCTCTTGGCTTTTTAATGAACGTAATTTTAGCTAGATTTACAAAATTCAAATATGTTCACCTTTCAGCTCACGTTGCTTTTTTCTTTTCTGGATTAATAGCGGCATTATTAAAATACAACACATCATTATCATTCACAGCAATTATAATTATTGGTGGAATTTTGTTGGGTGCTTATATGACATTCACCTGCGCCTATGTTGATGCATACATGAAATATGTTAAGGGTGGAGAAGGCTTTACACTTGGTCACTCATCTTCAATAGGTATATTGTTAGCATCAGAATTAGGTTTAAGATTAGGTGATAGATCGAAGGATCTTGAGGATATAGAGTTACCAAAAAAAGTATCTTTTCTAAGAGAAATGACGGTATCGTTGGCAGTAGTAATGTTCTTCTTGTTCTTTACCTTAGCGCTTGTTGCAGGTCCAAGCTGGGTAACTGAAAATGTTTCTGCTGGCCAAGACATATTTATTTTCTCACTATTAAATGGTATACTTTTTGGAGCTTGGATTACTGTTACAATTACTGGTGTGCGTATGATGCTAAGTGAAATCATTGAATCATTCCATGGGATAGCTAACAAAATTATTCCAGATGCGAAACCAGGGTTAGATATTCCGCTACTATTTCCAAATTATGCAAATTCTGTAATTCTAGGGTTTTTAGTAAGTTTAGTTAGTGGCTTAATAGGTATGTGGATACTAGGCCTTATGAAGTATCCAGTTCCTGTTTTTCCAGCATTAATACCTACTTTTTACACTGGCGCTGTTACAGCTATTTTTGGTAATGCTACAGGAGGCAGAAGAGGAGCGATAATTGGATCTGCTATAAATGGATTATTACTTATTTTCGGTCAGGCACTTCTATTGCCTATGGTAGGGTCATACGAACCTATAATGAGAATATTATCAGAGACTGATTACTGCTTCTATGGCCCTCTACTAGGTTATATCCTTAAATTAATATTTTAGGTGATAGGATGAAGAAAACTAGCGAAAAAATTATAAAAGCATTTTCAAAGAAGGTCTTTATTCCTTTTATAATGTTAGCTGATCCTGATTATGATTCAACGATTGACATAGCAAAAACTTTAGAATGTAGTGGGGCCAGTCTTATTGAACTGGGTCTACCTTCTATAAATACACCACTTGATGGTTCATCAGTTAAAAAAGCTCATGAGCGTGCTTTAAAAAACAATTTTCCTTATGAAACTATTTTTGATTTGATTATAGAAATTAAAAGCCAATTGTCTATTCCTATCCTCATAATGGCATATTTGTCTGTGCTTGCTGAATATGGATTTTTTGACATTATAAAAAAGTTCGAAGATATTGGAATTGATGGGATGATTATACCTGATTTATTCGATGATAGGTATACTGAACGCAGACAATATCTTGAAAATTCATCGATTTCATTTATTAGTGTTATTAATCCGTATATGTCAGATAGTGAAATATTAGCAAAAACTAATCTTAGTGATGGATTTATTTATATTGCTGGTGGAACTAAGACTGGAAATTCATCAAATAGTATTACTGAAATAGAAGAATTAATACATCGCGTAAAATCAATTAGAGACATACCAACAGCTATAGGATTCGGTATTAGAACTTGTGAAGATGCTAAAATAAAATCTACGATTTCTGATGGAATAATTATTGGCTCAGCAATTGTAGATATAATAGGAGATAATCAAATTAATTATAAATATTATTTAGAAAATTATGCAAAGGAGATAATATTTTCAATTAGATAATATAATCAGTCCATTTAATAAAAATTTTGAAAATTCTACTTATATTTAACTTATAAAGTAGGTATGTATTTTAATTACTATAAATTGATGATTCATATGATTCCTAAAAAGTAAGCAATATATTTTATTAATTAAAATTTGATTAAGCTATTAGGAGGCATTTTATTGGCAGAAAACAAAATATGGTATTGAAATAAAAACAACAACTAACAAGGATTATTATAGCGAATATTTAAATTTCACAAGCGTAGACAAGCAACTATTTACTGGTGAAAATTTAATCAGAAGCAAATGCTTAGGATATAAGCAACACGTAAAAATGATACCATGTTTTAAAATCTGAAAAATCTAAATATTAAAGACTTCACGAATTATACAATAAGTGAATATATTAGTGAAAATACTAATATTCTGATTTAGCAGTTTAAGATAATATGAGTTAAGTAATAATAATAGGAAGTATTAAGAAAAAAGCTCTAGTATAAAATATAAAAAGACTATTGTTCCAAATTAGATATCTATACCATGAAATTTAGAACGACAATTTATAAAGAAAGATAATAAACAGATAAAAATGTAATATTAAATAACCTAATTTGTGAAGGTGAAGCAGTTAAATATTCAATATGTTATGCTAATATATAAGACTATCGACAAAGTAGGTAAAATTGCTACTTGTCACCTACTTTATCAACCGCCTTATCTAAGTATATAAAAAGGATAGTTTTACTTAATGAAATCTTTAAGTTTTACAAAAACTGGCAAGCCGTTTTGGTATTTTTGATTAACTTCACCTTCTATTAATGGCAAGGCGTAGTTTACTATTTTTTCATTAAGGATATTTTTATCCTCGATCCATTCTTGTGGGATTTTCTTTTCTAGGTTTGCTATTTTCTCTGGTCTAACTTCTGTATATGTGACCTTGTATTGATCGGAATCTTCTCTTACTAGTATTGGAATGAGATTTGTTTTGTCTTTTGATAGCTTTGCAGCCTTATAGCCAAGCTCGTAGGCTTCTTTGGCATCGGTTTTACTGATTGTGGTATTTGTCCTTTGAAGTATGGATAATTCTACTGCACGAGATTTAATTTCTAGTTCACTTCTTATGATATCAGCAAGTCTTTCGCCAACTCCTGCTACTATTTTGTGGTCAAAACCATCATCGGTATTTGAAAACATAGGCTTATCGAGAAGTCTTTCCCTATCTCTGAAGCCTTCTGCAAGAGCAACTATGAGGTTGTTTTCACTCTCTAGAGCCTTTTTGATTTCTTCTATTACTTCATCTAAGGACTTATTATCTTCTGGAAGATACAATAGGTTGACAACATCTTTTCCTGCTTGGTGGTTGGAAAGAAGAGATGAGGCTGCAAGCCAACCGGCATTTCTTCCCATGATTTCCACAAAGGTAACGGATTTGAGATTATAGATATCTACATCAGTTCTTAAGGTTAAGAGACTATGGTTGATGAACTTTGCTGCAGATCCAAATCCAGGGGAGTGGTCCATCTGACAGAGGTCGTTATCTATAGTCTTTGGGCAACCAATCACATTTATGCCAGAAATATTGTTAGAAACCATGTAGGAATTTAGCTTCATAACTGTATCCATAGAGTCATTGCCGCCTATGTAAACCAGGCTTGTTATTTCAAGTTCTTCTAGGGTTTGGAAGATTTGTTTGTAATTCTCATCGTCCATATCATCTGAAAGCTTGAACCTACAAGAACCAAGGATTGATGAAGGGCGAGCCAAAAGTTTTTCGCTTATTTTATTTCTTATAAAGTTATCCTTATCAACTTCCCTGTAATTTCCTGAAATAATACCTTCGATTCCATTTAAGGAAAGGTAGATATGGTCAAAATTATTTTCGATAAAGGCAGAAATGGCTCCAGCAAGGGATGAATTTATAACGCTTGTTGGTCCACCGGATTGGGCAATTATGGCATTCATTAATTTTCCTCTTTCTTTAAGACAAATTTTTCTAAGTAATCAGCTATTCCATCTTCATCATTTGACAAGGTCACATAATCAGCTACTGCAAGCATGGCTTTTGAACCGTTTGCCATGACAACTCCAGTTCCTGCAGCTTCAATCATGGACAAATCATTGTCCTCATCACCGAAGGCTATAACATCTTCCATAGCAATGTCGTAGTATTTGGCAATTTCCTTTAGGCTCTCGCCCTTGCTGACTCCCTTTGGCATAACTTCATAATAGTATGGAGTAGACTTTACAAGGGTGAATTTGTCAGAAAATTTATTGTGGATTTTATTTAGTGGCTCAGATATTTTGTCAGGATGGCAGGCAAATAAAACATTATTTGGCGTAAAGTCTACATTATAGCTAAGGTCTGGATCATAGATTAATTCCATATCGTTTTTCTTCTGAGTGTCTTCTAAGCGGTAAGTATCCATAGAATTGGTGTAACATTTTCCATCATAGTATATGGTGTAATTCATATCATCAAGGTCTTCAGAAAATTCCAAAAGCTCTTTCATATCAGCTAGGTCCAAAGTGTGGTTTATTATCATTTCCATACTTCCATAATTTGTGATTCTAGCGCCATTGTAGTTAGAAAGTAGACCGTCGTATTCATCTAGTTTAAGCATTTGTGCATATTGGAAAACACCCTTTGGATCCCTACCCGAAGCGATAACTACTATATTTCCTTCTTTGAGAGCATCTTCCAGAGATTTTTTGGTTCTATCTGTAATCTCACCTTGGCTATTTAGAAGTGTTCCATCAATGTCAAGTGCGATAATTTTTGCCATAATCCCTCCTTTTATCTTTCAATAGATAATATACAAAAAATTAGCAACTTTTCAAATTTCTATAAAATTGTAAAATTTTAGTAAAATTTTCAAATTGAAAACGTTATGTCCATCTTATAATCTTAGCAAGTAGAAAATAGTAGGTAGAACTTTTTCATCCTATATATTATAATCAAATTGAGAAAATACCTAAATTTTGCAAACTAAGAGCTAAAGATACTGTATTTTGAAAGGTGGTCTTATTGTGCTTGCTCAAAGATTTAAAAGCCGAGTTAAAGTCAGCGTATTTATTGAAAGATTATATTATTTTATGGCAATATCAATCTTGCACCTTCTAAGCCTTGTAATTGGCCTGTTTTTCTTAAGCCACATAGGATCTTTGGAAACATCCTACCAAGTCATAGATAAGATGTACCAAGTTACATACAGGGAAAAAGTAAGGATTTTCAAAACTTATCTTGCCAATTTTAAAGTTAATTTTAAAAGGACCTATCTTCGCTCTATAGGTACGACTGCCCTTATTGTTATTGGCTTTGTCGATATCATATATTTTTATATGATTGACACTCCTATTCATACTGGTGCTTTTTACATCGGTGTTATTTTATATTTTATTTATATTCACACACTACTACTGTCTTCTTTTTTGGATACCAAGTATGATTTGTCCAAAAAAGAACTTATTAAAAATTCTGTTTCAATAATTATTGTAAATATTGTAGATTTTCTATTAATGACTATAGTTATAGGCATTGTTGGCTATGCCCTATACAAATTTGCATTTATCCTTATTTTGATATTATTTCCAGGCATAGTTTTGGAATTTACCTACTATTATTACAAGAATATTTTAGCTAAGAGATCCATTACAAATATGATTTTTAACGTAGAAAGAAGGTCAGAATAATATGACTAACTATATTGAAAACGACAATTTGCTATTCTTTGAGGGAAACTTTGGCAAGCATTATTTGAAAAGAGACTTCTATAAGTATAAAGAAAAAGATTTTGACTTTGAAGATAGGAAGAAATTCCTTTACAAAAACGACTATTACATGGGCCAATATGTAGTACTAAACAAGTCAACTACTCCTATTGCTATTGAAATAGAAGTAAGCGATTTGATCTGTGGGTCAAATACTATAAAAGAGAAAAATATAGAGATTAGATTTACCAAGGATACCCTATGTTCTGTAGGTGTTGGCTATGAATGGGGAGTTTTGCCAGATTTTCCAAAGGAAAATATCCCAGATATATTGGACTATACTAAGAAAACAGACCTTGAAGAAAATAACTTGCGAGGATTTTATATCTTTATAAAATCAGATGCTAAAGCAGGATTTTATAAGGGCGACATAAGTATTAAAGGAACTAATCTTAGTCTACCAATAGAAGTTGAAGTAATAGACCTAGAAGCCGATAAAAATGACTTCGCCATAAACCTCTGGCAGTATCCTTTTACAGTAGCTAGATACTATGGGATTTGCGATGACGAACTTTTCAAAGAAAAACATCTAGACATATTAAGAGAACACCTAAGAGTTTATAAGTCTATTGGTGGCACGTCCATCACTACAACCATTGTAGATGACCCTTGGTACCAGCAGACCTATGACAAATATCCATCCATGGTAAGAGAAATTACCAAAGATGGGGAAGTTACTTATGACTTTACCTATTTTGACACTTACGTAGACTTGGCTATTGCTGAGGGAGTAGATGAGCAAATTATGGCCTTTTCCTTGGCTGATTGGTATGAAAATGACAGAAAAGATGAGGGATTGGTTTTAGGGCTCAAGCCAGGAAGTAAAGAATGGGAAGAATATTGGGATTATTTCTTGGATATCTTTATAGACCATTTGGATTCTAAAGGATACTTTGACATCACCTATATAGCAGTAGACGAGAGAAGTCCAGACATATTAGATGCTGTGCTAAAAGTTTTATCCAAACATAAAAACAAGGACGGCAAGACTCTAAAAATCGCCAGTCAATTGGGATATAAACCAGGTTATGTAGACATATACGATAGACTTGATGATATATCCTTTGGCTTTGTAGATATTAACGATGAAAACAAGGCCTATATAGACAAACGTGGGGACAAACTTACGACAATCTATACTTGCACAGGTATGTATCCAAATTCTTTTGCCAGATCTATGCCAATTGAAAGTGATTGGACTATACTTTATGCAAATTCTATAAATGCTAATGGATATTTGAGATGGGCCCTCGATGCTTGGGTCAAAGAACCCCTAGCAGATACCAGCCACTGGTGGCGGGAAGCAGGAGATGCATTTTTGATCTATCCTGAAGAATTAGATCAAAAAGTCAAAAAACCACGCACATCACCAAGATTTGAACATTTAAGATATGCAAGGTCTATGATAGGTAAGATTAACTATCTAATAGAAAATTTGAACGAAGATGACAAAAAAGAATTTATATCAAAAATCAAAACTATGAGTCCAAAAGCTTATATAAGTACTTCTATGGGGACAAAAGAAGCTGACGAAAAGGTCAGAGACGACCTATATGACGAAGTCATAGATATTTACAATTCTATTTATGAATATAGTAAGAAACTAGAGATATGATTGAAACTAGACAAAAAGAAATATTTGATTACTTGTCTGCTGATGATTCCTACCATACATCTGAAGAAATAGGATCAGCCCTAGAGATTTCTCCTAGTACGGTCAAAAAGGAAATAGCATATCTGAACAGGATAATCAAAGAAAATGGTGCAAAGATCAAGTCGACCAAGGGCAAGGGTTACAAATTTAAAGTGGTAGATGAGAAGTCTTTCACAGAGTTTTTGATAAATGATTGGCGAAGATACGCTTACTATCACTCAATCAATAGCTCGGTAGATTTTAGGATAGAAAATATCATCAAGCTATTCCTCTTCTCAGATACTTATATCAGGCAGCAGGATATAGCAGAGAAATTTCACCTAAGCTTATCTCAAGTAAACAAAGACATCAAGAAAACAAAAAAGATACTAGAAAAATACAACTTGTCTCTAGCAAGTAAACCCCACTATGGTATGAAAATCATAGGCGATGAAAAAGACATAAGAATTGCCATAAAAAATGAAATAGGGGAAGAATCATACATCTTTGACATAGACAAGGATAGAAAGATCTTAAATACCATAGAAGAAGTCGTAGAAGAGCTAAACTTCAACCCAGTATTTAATATGCCCTATGTCGAGGTCAAAAACCTCATCATCCACATATATATTGCCATACTAAGGATTAACCAGGGCATTACTATAAATCTGTCCAACGCTCTTGAAAACAAAGTAATACTATACGATGAATTCGAATTTGCCAAAAAGATTGTAGAAGAGCTAAATCAAAGGCTCGATATAATTATTCCCCAAGATGAAATCCACTACATTGCCATGCACCTTATAAGCAAAAATAGGATTGGTGATATAGAAAAGATTTCTCTTGAGATAACAGAGCTTACTGAAAATATGCTAGAAGAAATATATATGGTAAGCAAATATGACTTTAGAGGGGATATAGATTTGTATCTTTCCCTAAGCCAGCACTTGGCGGCCTTGCTTGAGCGTATGAAATATGGTTTTGAGATGAAAAATCCTATTCTAGATGATATCAAATCTAGAGGAATAGCCTACCATCTGGCAACTATTGGCATAAGTGTTATCAATAACAAATACAATACCATAATCAAAGAAGATGAGATTGGCTATATAGCCCTCCATCTTTTAGCATCAATGGAAGATAAATCATCTCCGAAGAAGAACATTTTGATAGTTTGTGGGTCTGGCAACGCGAGTGCTAGGTTACTAAAGGCTCAGATTGAAGATAAGTTCCAAGGATCCTACAACAAACTAGATACATTAGATATTACGAAGATTAACAATGAATCTGTAGAAGCTTATGATATTATAATTTCCACAGTTGACCTCAATATAGAAACAGACATTCCTATTGTCTATGTAGATATACTTTTAAAACAAAGAGATTATATGAATATCAACAAGGCCTTTGACCAGGAAGAACTAGCAGAAATTTATAGTATTTTTGAAAACTCTATATTCATTCACACAGATCAGATAGATGATTTTGACAGTGCTATAGACTTGCTGGCCAAAACTATTAGCCAAAAAACAGGACTTGATAAGTCTCATGTAAAAAATCAGTTGATAAAAAGAGAAGAGCTTAACTCGACCGGCATTGGGAAAATTTCTATACCCCATATGATGGAACAAGCTGATAGCCATACTTTTTCTGTGATTATTATAAGTGATAAGCCAATTAAGTGGAAAAATGGTGAAAAGATTCAAATTATGTATTCCTTGATAGTCGGCAATAGTGAAGAAGACTTGAAACTATACTATAAAAAATTGGGGAGGTTTTTAGGAGAAGAAAAGTTAGTTGACGAAGCTATACAAAGTAAAAATATGCTAGAATTTTGCGAAATATTTATGAAAGGATAATTATGGACAAACTTAAAATTGCTATAGCTGGTGCAGGTAGTGGTTACACACCTGGCATAATCTTATCAATACTAAACCACGATGATTTGGATGTATCTGAAATCAGACTTTACGACAATGACAAAGCCCGCAACGACGATATGGCCCTTATCATAGATTTTGTAATAAAAAAACGAGGCTATGATGTAAAGATTATAAAAACTGAAGATCCAAAAGAAGCCTTTACTGGCATCGACTTCGTGTTTAGCCAAATCAGAGTTGGCAAAATCGACATGCGTGAAAAGGATGAGAAAATCCCACTTAAATACGGTCTAGTTGGCCAAGAAACTTGTGGTCTTGGTGGCTTTGCCTATGCCTTAAGGTCTATGGGTGGATTCTTAGAACTTGTAGGCTACATCCAAGAATACGCACCTGATGCATGGATACTAAACTACACCAATCCTGAATCGGTCATATCAGAATCTGTAAGAAGAAAATTCCCAGATGCCAAGATCATCAATGCTTGTGATATGACAATAGGCATAGAAGATATGATTTGCAAGTCTTTTGACTATGATAGAAAAAATTGGATCCAAACATATTATGGACTCAACCACTTTGGCTGGTACAAAGAAATCTATGATACAAAATTACAAAGAGATGTAATGCCGGAGATTATCCAAAAGATTATAAATGAGGGATTTGACGTTTCTGAAGAAGATCCAGATTGGGCAAAGACATGGATATCATACAGCCACCTTGTGGAAATGTTCCCTGATAGATTGCCAAATAACTACCTAGAATATTACCTATTCCCAAATATGATTGTAGAGTCAGCAGACATAAATTATACCCGTGCCAATCAAATAATGGATGGTAGATACAAGAAAATCAAAGAAGTATCAAAGGCTATAAGAAATAACCCAGACCTAGAAGAAATAGACTACGACTCTACTTCCCATGGCCAATATATAGTAGACATTGCTGCAAGTATCCTCCATGACAAGAACGACAGATTTATGCTAATAGTTCCAAACAAGGGTGCTATTCCAAATCTCAGAGATGATGCAGTTGTAGAAGTGCCTTGCTATGTCAATGCCAGGGGAGCAGAGCCAATCAGCTTGAGGGAAGATATACCAGATTTCCATAAGGGACTTATGGAAGCTCAAGTTGCAGCAGAAAAACTCTTGGTAGATGCATTCTTTGAACACTCATACTACAAAGCCCTTCAAGCCTTCTCTTTGAACCAATCAGTTCCAAATGCTGATGTTGCGAAAAAAGTTTTGGATGAGCTAATAATAGCAAATGAAGGCTACTGGCCAGAGCTAAAATAATGAAAAAGGAGATTATTAGTCCAAAAGTTGAAGGCAAACTCCTAGAGCTTGCAGGCAAAGTGGAGATGAATCCTTACTTGCAGGCTATCAAAGGGGTGGCAAAAAACCTCCTTGCTCTTACTGTAGTTGGATCCATCCTAGCCTTAGTAGCTAAGAATTACTTGGTGGATTTAACTAGCATAAGTGTCGGTCTAATAGGGATTGTCTTTATCATAAATTTGAATGCTGAGATAAACAAAATTTTGGGAAATGAAGCAAACAAATACCTACTAATAAATTTACTTGCCATGATAGCCCTCCTATTTGGCATTAGTGAATTTGACCTAAGTAAGCTGGGGACAATGGGAATAATTTTAAGTCTAATATTTGTGCCTATCAATATAAAGTCTGCAAAAAAAATTGAAACTTATCTAGATCAAATTTTTGGAGAGAAAATCCCTTTTGGGGCAAAAGAAAAGCTCGTAGAAGTATTGGCCCTCATAATTATTGGCCTCATTTATAGCATGCTAGCATATTTATCGGTAAAAATATTTGCTATGTCCCTGGCATCTGCCATATTTGTCATAGTAAATCCAGTTTTAAATATCTTTGACCAGCCTATAGTACTTGGGATTTTGGTTTTTATTATACAAATATATTGGTGGCTGGGAGTTCATGGAGATTCTATAGTAGATCCCTTTATACTTCCCCTGGCCATAAGAAATATCAACGAAAACATAATAAATTGGTCCAGAGGTCTTGAACTTAATCATATATTTACAGAGACTTTTCTAAGTAACTTCTTGCTACTATCAGGATCAGGCCTAACTATTGGACTTATAATTATACTTTTATTAAAGAAAGGAAATCCTTTCTATGAACTGGGGCAAATGAGCATAAAACCAGCTCTTTTGGGGATTAATGAAAATATAGTCTTTGGCATACCACTTACAAAAAACAAAGATTTTTTCCTACCCTTTGTAATAGGTCCATCCCTTGTGGCAATACTCGTAAGTCTAGCCTTCAAATATGGATACATAGGAAAGGCGATAATACAGCCAGTTGGTGGTTTGCCATTTTTCGTCCAAGGATTTTTGATGAATTTATCCCTAAAATCCATACTTACCCAAGTAATAATTATAGGTCTTGCCACTTTGATATACAGTCCTTTTGCCCTTAAGCTAATCAAAGAAAATAATAATTAAAGGAGTAGCCATTATGGCTTTAGATGAAAAACAATATGAAGATATCTTTAGCATGATTATTCTGGCTGGAGATGCCAGAGCTTATGCAAGTGAAGCATCAAATCTAGCTGATGACTATGATTTTAAGTCTGCTGAAGAAAAACTAAAACAAGCTCGCGAAAAACTCGTAGAAGCCCACAATATTCAAACTTCATTTATGAATAAGGAGGCTAGCGGAGAAGGCGGAGATATAAATATATTTTTAGTCCATGCCCAAGACCATTTTTCCATGGCAAGCATGGCCATTGAATTTGCTGAAAAACTTATTAGAGTCTATAAAAAAATCCAAGGAGGTGAGGATAATTGAAGAAAGCTTTAATAATTTGTAATGCAGGAATGAGTTCATCACTGATGTCTGATAAGACTAGCGCTTATTTTAAGGATAATGGCAAGGATATAGAAGTCGATGCCACAACAGTGATGAAGGCTGACAAATCTATAGAGGATGGATCATATGACCTTTACCTAGTCAGCCCACAGATGAAACTTCATTTTGATAAGCTAAAAGATTTAGCCGATAAAAACAATAGAGAGATTTTACAAATTCCAGCTGATTGCTATTCTCCTATAAAAACAGGAATTGAAAAACTAGCTGATTTGATAGAAGATGCAATCTGATAGGAAGGATGCTATGAGAGAAATACGATTAGAACATATTTACAAAGATTATATTCCAGGGACCCATGTTATTAAAGACTTCAACCTGACTATAAACGAGGGTGAATTCATAGTATTAGTTGGTCCATCAGGCTGTGGAAAGTCTACTCTTCTTCGCATGATAGCAGGACTTGAGGATATCACAGCTGGCAAACTTTATTTTGATGACGAACTTATGAATGATGTCCACCCTAAGGATAGGGATATAGCGATGGTATTTCAAAACTATGCCCTATATCCACAGATGACAGTAGCCGAAAATATGGGTTTTGGTCTAAAAATGCAAAAAATCCCACAAAAAGAAATTGACGAAAGGGTAGATAAAACTTCCAAGGTCATCGGCCTAGAAGATTACCGTGATAGACTTCCAAAAGAACTATCTGGTGGACAAAGGCAAAGGGTAGCCCTAGGACGTGCAATTTCTAGAAACCCAAAAGTCTTTCTCATGGACGAGCCATTAAGTAACCTTGATGCTAAGCTAAGGGTTCAAACAAGGTCTGAGATATCAAATATTTCCAAGCAATTGGACAACACTACAATATATGTAACTCACGACCAAGTAGAGGCTATGACTATGGCAGCGCCGTTTATAAATACTGGCCTTTTTGCCAATATGGTCTTAAATGGTGAAACATGGGGCATTGTAGTTGGCCACGACCATGACAATAACTTTGATGCAGTAAAATATGGTGTCCACCTTGCGTATGCTAACTCAAGCGGCTACCAAACTTATGGCGACTTGCCAAAGGGTGGAAGTCTTATAGAGATAAGTCTTGATCCATATGAGATAAAAAAGACAAATGTTACTTATAGTGATATATAGGGGAACTAATGAATTCAATAATTAATGAAATTTTAGCAAATAAGAAATTTACAGATACTAGAATTGGAACTGATAGTCTTAGAGAATTTTCTAACGGTAACACTCTTCCATTGTTAGGCACCCCTCATGGCCTAAACTATTTTGCAGTCCAAACAGATGGTAGGAGTTCTTGGTTTTTCAATCCAAATGAGAGAGAATTCCAAGGATTCAGGTTAACTCACCAACCAAGTCCTTGGATGGAAGATTTCTCTTATATGACAATCTTGCCATTTTCAAAGGACTTGGATACTGAGTATCAAAAGGTTTACTATGATACTAAAAAATCTACTTTTAGACCAATAGTTAATAAGATAATCTATGAGTCAGGAGAAGAAGCTATAATAACAGCGGATGAAGAAGCAGCTATTATAAACTTTAAGGCAGATAGCGAAGTTTCCTTCAAAATATCAGGTCCTGGCATAGATTTTAGTCAAAAAGATGGAAAGATTGTTGGCGAAGTCATCAACTATTCTGGTTGTGAGGATGAAGATTTTACCATGTATGTGGAAATTCGCCTAGACTGTGACTTTGAACTAGAAAATATTGAAGGGTATTTTTATATAAAAACAAAAGCAAGAGAAGTCAACTTAAAACTTGCTAGCTCTTTTATATCAGAAGGCCAAGCGACCTATAATTATGAGAAAGCTTGCGATGATATATACGATATGATAGGATCTGCAGCTAGCAAGTGGGAGGACTACCTTGGTATATTTGATGTAGAGCTTACTAGAGAGCCTAGCCAATATGACCAATACGAGGTCTATGATAGAAAAGACCAAGTATCAATGTTCTATCATTGTGTCTATAGGTCTTTCCTATTTCCAACAAAATTCTATGAAATAGACAGAGATGGCAATGAAGTCCACTACAACACCCTAGCAAAAGAAGTGAGAACTGGGAAGCTATACACCAATATTGGTTTTTGGGATGGTCAAAAGACCTTATTCCCACTTTTAAGCCTTGTTGCTACAAAGGACTACGAAGATATATTGGAGGGAGTATATAACTCTTATAAGGAAACAGGATTTCTTCCTAAGTGGCTATCTCCAGATGAGAGAGGGCTAATGCCAGGAACCCTTGTTGATAGTGTGATAGCTGATGCTATAACAAAGGACATTGGAAGTGACTTGGCCGATGACTTACTAAAAGCTATGATAGATTCTTCAGAAAAAGAATCTGACGACCCTCACTATGGCAGATATGGTGCTTATGAATTTAGAGAAAATGGATATATTTCATCTGACAAACACGAATCAGTAAACCAAACCCTAGACAACTGCTTGTCTGATTTTTCTATAGGAGTAGCTGCTAAAAAGCTTGGCTATGATGATTTGGCAGAAAAGTATCTAAATTATTCCCACAATTGGACCAATCTTTTTGATCCAGATACTAAGTTTTTAGTAGAAAAAGATAAAAATGGCAAATTCAAAGAAAACTTCGATCCATACGATTGGGGATCACCTTACACCGAGGGTGGAGCTTATCAAAATTCTTACAATATGTACCACGATTTTGATAAACTAGTAGAACTCTTTGGATCAAAAGAAGCTTTCAAAGAAAGGCTAGATGAGCTTGTAAATGCTGATTCTAACTTCAATATAGGTCATTACGATTGTGTTATTCACGAGATGCTAGAAGTTGAGACAGCACATTTTGGTCAAGTCGGTATATCCAACCAACCTAGTTTTCACCTACCATACCTCTACCACTTTGTAGATAGGCCTGATCTAAGTAAATATCTGGTGAAAAATCTCCTATTAAACTATTTCAGATACGACTTTAAGGGCTATCCAGGTGATGAGGACAATGGTTCTATGAGTGCTTGGTACATTCTTTCCGCCCTAGGTATCTATCCAGTATGTCCTGGTACAAGCGAATATATGCTAGGAATTGGCTTATTTGATAAGGTCAGCATAAAGCTTGCTAATGGCAATACACTTAAGATACTAGTAGATGAGAACTACCATCATAAGAAGTTTGTAGACACTATAAAAATAGATGGCAAAGTCATAGATGAGAGAAAAATTTCCCACGAAGACTTTATAAATGCCAAAGAAATTGTTTATAGACTAAACATAATAGGAAAATAATAGAATCTCGGTTTTTCCGAGATTTTATTTGTATAGGATACAAATATGTACATAGAAACAACACAATATATTAATAATAAAGGACTTATAAAATTTGATGATAATTGGAAGTTTTCCTTTGGACCAATAATTGGAGCGGAAAAACCAAACTTCGATCATTCAAATTGGCAAGACATAGACTTGCCCCATGATTTTTCTATTGATCAGCCCTACTCCAAGGCAGGAGAAGCACAGTCAGCCTACAAACTTGGAGGCATAGGCTGGTATAGGAAGTTTTTTAGGATAGATGATATCAAAAATACTTTCGTTTACTTCGATGGCATATATTCTGATGCCTATATTTATATAAATGGCAAATTTATAGGAGAACATCACTACGGATATTCCCCATTTATAATTGACATTAGCCCCTACCTATACGAAGATAGGGAAAACTTGCTAGCAATTAGAGTCGAGAGTCACATACCAAGCAGTCGTTGGTACTCAGGATCTGGCATATATAGATCTTTGTATCTACTAAATTATGATAATGTTTTTGTAGAACCATTTAGCTTTAAAGTCGATTACTCTGATTTAAGAAAAGATGATATTAATCTAACTTATCGCTACAAGCTAAGAAACACTACAGACAGAGAAATTAATATAAAGACAATGCTTAGGGTCAAGGATAAGGTAAGCAAAGATATTATTGGCCTTGATGAAAGGAATATATCCATCAATAAAAACGCAAGTCTTTGTATAAACGAGAGCATAGCTATAGAATATCCCAAATTATGGGATGTTGATAAGCCAAACTTGTATGAAATAGAGCTAGAAATTACTTCTTCTAATAAGTGCATATACGAAAAAACCATTGACTATGGATTCTCATACTTTGACAAGAATCCGGACCTAGGATTTTTCCTAAATGGCAAGGCGACAAAGCTTAAGGCAGTATGTATGCACCACGACCAGGGAGCATTGGGCGCTTGTGACTACAAAGAATCTATATATAGGCAGCTAAGCCTTCTAAAGAAAATGGGCGCCAATGCTATAAGGATTACCCACAATCCTGGCTCTAGGAATTTAATTGACTTGTGCAATAAGATGGGATTTTTGGTCATAGAGGAAATATTTGATGGTTGGGTATTGCCAAAGAACAACGACTACAATGATTATTCCCTATACTTTGATAAGAAAATATCCGATGATGCTTTGTATATGTCCCATGAAAATATGACATGGGCAGAGTACGACCTAAAGATGACTATACACAGAGACTACAATGACCCATCTATATTTATGTATTCGCTGGGAAATGAAATTTTGGGTGGCACCTCATGGATTGGAGCAAGTGATTATCCTCGTATAGGAGACTTTCTAATCAAAAGCTTAAGGGAAATAGATCAAAAAAGATTAATAACTATAGGTGATAATGTACTAAGAGATTGGGATAACCCTATTTTCGTTGATATAGAAGATAATATCACAGCCAACAATGGCTTGGTTGGCATCAATTATGGAGAAGATGAGAGGATTGATCAAATGCATGAGGACCATAAGGATTGGTGCTTGTGGGTATCTGAATCATCATCAGCCATCAATTCAAGATCAGTCTATGATATAACTGAAAATAACGAAACTAAGGGATTTGAGCTTACATCTTATGATGAGTCAAAGGTAGGCTGGGGATCCTTGTCAAGTGAAGCCTGGTACAGGGTTATCAGCCGTGACTTTGTCATAGGAGAGGCCATTTGGACAGGCTTTGACTACCTAGGCGAGCCAACTCCTTGGAATGGAATGATAAGGGGTGATATATTTGGCTGGCCTGCACCTAAATCGTCATATTTTGGCATTATAGATATAGCTGGTATCCCAAAAGACAGATATTATTTCTACATGTCCCAGTGGTCAAAGGAAGATGTCCTTCACATTCTTCCATCCTGGAACAAAGATCAAGTAAAAATAATGGATGGAAAAGTCAGGGTAGATATCTATTCCAATGCAAAAAG
The DNA here is from genome assembly GCF_900128425.1 of Anaerococcus urinomassiliensis. Classification (NCBI taxonomy): domain Bacteria; kingdom Bacillati; phylum Bacillota; class Tissierellia; order Tissierellales; family Peptoniphilaceae; genus Anaerococcus; species Anaerococcus urinomassiliensis. Next base: position 1,650,985 of record NZ_LT635782.1, on the reverse strand, counting down.
TGTTGAGTTATTCTTCAAAAATACAAAGGGAGAAGAAGAATCACTGGGTAGCAAGACTTTTGAAAAGCACACTACTAAGGCAGGTCGCTCCTACCAAACTGTAGTTGGAGAAAGAGGACATAAGTCGCTTTATATGACATGGTACCTTCCTTATGAAGATGGAACAATATTTGCCAAAGCCTACGATGAAAATGGCAAACTTATAGAAGATACCATAGGAAGATCTGTCGTATCTACGACCAAAAAACCTTATAAATTAAAGGTAGAATTGGATAATAAATCTAATGGCATGCAAGCTATAAACTACTTTATGATTTCTATCTTGGATAAGGATAACAATCTAATCACTAATAAAGATAAAGAAATCAAAGTTGAACTATCGGATGCCCACACTAGCCTTAGACTCGATAATGGATGTCCTTATGATATGACAAGCTTTATGGCAAATAAGAAAAAAGCCTATGGAGGTAAACTTCTTGCCATAACAAAATCAAATAATATAAATAAACTATCCATAAAAGTATCAGCAGATGGGCTTATTGGAGATGAGATAGAGATTGATATTCCAAAAACTACAACAAGTAAAACTTATAAGTATCAAAAATACTATAATATCAGTTCCAATGACGAATTAAATTTAGTTGATAAGATTTATAGCTATAAAGATAAAAAAGACCTGAAAGTTTCTTGGCAAGATAAATCTATCTGTGAGGGTGGATTAATCATAAACGGTAGCTTAGAAAATCAAGATATAATTACAGTTTATGTAAATTTCATAGACGATATAATTGATATATTAAATATAAACACAGCGATTCTCCCAAGTGAAATACCAAAGTTGCCAAAGCAAGTTCCATTAATTAGAAAAGATGGGAAGATTATCGCTAGTGGCTTAGAAGTTACTTGGGATGATATAAGAGAAGATGAGATAGAGAAAGAAGGCTACCTATCCAAGGCTTATTATTTGAAATTTAAAGATAAGACCTACCAAGGCAAGTCCAAAATTAGGATAAGAAAAGAAGATTATTATCCAGATACTTATATAGAAAATTTCACCATGGAAAAGGAAATAAATGATGATTTTATCTACTATGCCTACGACAACCAACAAACTATAGGTCAGATAGAATTCATAGGTGGAAACAAAGATTGCTATCAAATATATGTGTCAGAATATGGTACAGAAGATAAGTGGGAAAAAGTAAGGGATTATAGGATAGAAAAAAGAGATTCTTGGCTAGTCTACAAATTCGAACATTTACTGGCAACCTATGTCAAGATTGTCGGTGAAAATCTTAAAGATGAGCAAATAAAAATCTTATCCCTAAAATACATCTCTGAAATTAGTCCATCCTTAGAAATAGAGAAGATTATCATAAATGGCAAAGATTCTTTATATGCAGACGATATAAAATTCGATGGTCAAATAAAGTCCATAGATGTAGTATCCAAGGACAATATTTCCTTTAATTATATAAAGGAAAGTGGGAAATTGATTCTTGTTTCAGAAGATAATAAAAATATGAGAACCCTAACTATAGACAAGGAATAATTTCCAGTAAAGATGTATAGGAAAATATTAAAATTATTATTATGCAAAAAAGGGTATAAATAAAGATAAAGGAATTTTGCGAAAGTTGTTAACGTGTAGCCTTGGTAAAGTGATGCCTTTCACATAAAATCAAGGCACATAAAATATAAGGAGTGAGCTATGAACAAATCATTGAACAAATTTAGCGATAAGCTGCAGGTTTTTGGTAGATCAATGCTACTGGGTATTTCTGCCCTACCAGCAGCGGCTATCCTTAATAGGCTAGCTGATGGAGACTTGCTAAATATTCCATTTTTAAAAGAAGCGGCATGGACAATATTTGCAATATTGCCTCTAATATTTGCAGTTTCTGTAGCAGGAGGAATTACAAAAGATAAGCATATAGCAAGTGGTATAGGTGCTGTTATTGCTTTTAATATCTTGGTTAGAACACTAAGACCAGTGGGGGATACAGACCTTAACTCTTTTGGTAGAGCGGCTATTCCTACTATAGAAAGCAATATTTTTGTAGGTATAGTGGCAGGACTTATAGCAGGGATTTCCTACGAGAAATACAAGGACAAGACCTTGCCAAAGGGACTAGAGTTCTTCTCAGGTCGTAGGCTTGTTATTATAATGAGTTCGTTTTTTGCAATCATAACAGCTTTAATATTCTCATTCATATTCCCAGCTTTGGATAAGGCTATATTATCCCTTGGCCAAGCTATGGGCAATATGAAAGCAGGACCATTCTTATTTGCATTTTTGAATAGACTTTTGATACCAACTGGCCTACACCACATCATAAATATCTACATTCAAATGCAATTACCATCAAGTCTTGCAGAATTTGCAAGTGTAACAGGTGAAATCCCAAGATTTTTTGCAGGTGACCCTACAGCAGGTACTTTCGTAAGTGGAATGTTCCCAATGATGATGTTTGGACTTCCAGGGGCAGCTTTGGCTATGTATAAGGCTTCTTATCCAGAAAACAAGAACAGGGTTAAGGGCCTACTTTTAGGAGCAGGATTTACTGCATTTTTGACAGGTATTACAGAACCAGTTGAGTTCTCATTTATGTTTGTATCTCCACTGTTATTTGTAATGCATGCTTTTTATACTGGACTTGGAACAGTTATTATGAATATCATTGGTTCAAAAATGGTAGGTGTTGGAGGCTCGGGTATCATTGACTACATCTTGCAATTTAACAAAGGAACCAAGCCACTTTTAGTAATACCAGTTGGATTACTTATCTTTGCACTTTACTATTTCACATTTAAATTTGTCATTGAAAAAAGAAATATAAAGACACCAGGTAGGGAAGATAAGACCATACAAAATGTGAATACTGAAATAAAACTATCAGAAAAAGCAAGGCTAGTTCTAGAATATATAGGTGGAGCAGAAAATATTGTAGAATTTGAGAATTGTATTACAAGACTTAGATTAAAACTAAAAGATCCATCAAAGGTAAATGTAGAGAAACTAAAAGAAATTGGCATAATCGAAGTTATGAAGATGTCAAATAACAATGTTCACCTTGTAGTTGGCCTAGAAGTTGAACAATTGGCAAATGAAATTGCACCACTATTAAAGGAAGAAAAAATAGTACCGAAAGGAACAACAGATGCTAGCCAAATGTCAGACCTACAAGGTTAAGAAACTTTATACTGGCGAAGAAATCCTTGAGAATCAAGAAGTAACTGTAGAAAATGGAACAATTAAATCTATAAAAACTTTAGAAGATGTTGATAATGAAAACATCATGATTCCTGGCTTTATAGATATCCATAACCACGGTGGCTATGGAGTTGACTATCTTGAAGATGATAAAGAAAAATACGAAAGACTCCAAGTATTACAAGCCAGCGAAGGGATAACATCAATGGTGGCAACCCTTGGCCTAAGTAGCAAGGAAAAGACCTTTGCTGCCATAGAAAAACTTAAAGCATATATAGAAGATCAAAACGATAAGGGTGCCAAAATCCTTGGCATCCACCTTGAAGGTCCCTTTGTTAGCAAGGAAAAGGGAGGGGCAATGGATGAGAGTCTAGCCATAGACCCTGACCTTGATTTGATGGGAGAATTTATAGAAAAATCTGCAGATAATATTTCCATTGTCACCCTAGCCCCAGAGCTAGATGGGTCCATGGAATTGATAGAATATTTGCTTGATAAAAATATCATTCCATCAGCTGGTCATACCGACGCCAAGGAAGAAGATATGGTAGAAGCTTATAATCACGGCCTACGTCAAGTAACTCATCTATTCAATGCCATGAGAGGCTTTCACCATAGGGATATAGGAATTGTTGGAGAGGCTCTTACAAATGATTATATATATGCAGAAATGGTTGGATGCGATGGCTTATCAATCAATCCAAAAGCCCGGAAACTAGCCTTTGCTATGAAGGGTCCAGAAAAGATGGTCATAGCTACAGATGCATTGATTCTAAAAGGCTTGCCAAATGGTGAGTACGAGTGGATGGGCAAAAAGATTAGATTTGAAGATGGTTTTGCCTATACCAACTACCATGGGGAAAATAGACTACCTGGAAAACCAATGACTTTTCCAGGGTCGATAAAAAACATTATGGCATTTACTGGTGCGACTATGGAAGATATAGTGACCATGAGTGCTGTAAATCCAGCTAAAAGACTTGGTCTTGACCACAAGAAAGGCAAGATTAAAGTTGGCTTTGATGCAGATCTTAATATCATAAACAAAGATTTTGATATATTAGATACTATTATAGCTGGTAAGAGCAACTTAGAAGATTACGAAAAATATAGGTTTTAATAAATGGGGTTTGTCACAAAATCTGTGGCAGGCCCTTTTTTCTATAAAAATTATCATTAATTAGTCTCTTATAAGGGTATCAAGATAATAAGATGATTAAGTATTTTATTAATATAATACAGTAAAACATAGGAGGAAATTTTGTACGAGCTAAAAAAAGTATCAATAGCATCAGGTGAAACAATAGCCTATAGGAATTGTGGAAGTGGGGATAAAAAAATCTTGCTAATCCACGGCAACCAATGTTCATCTACTATTTACCACGAATTCATGCAAAAATATGAGGATAAGGCCAAATTTTATGCAGTAGATCTGGCTGGTTTTGGAGAGTCTACATACAATAATCCTCACAAAAAAAATGGGAGATTGGGCCAAAGATGTCAAAGAATTTATGGATGAATTAGAATTAGAAAATGCCATAATAGTGGGTCACTCTGCAGGAGGTGGGGTTGGACTAAAACTTGCTAGCAACTATCCAGACAAAGTAGCTGAACTTGTTCTCATAGCCTCTGTTGGTGTTAAAGGATTCTATTTGCCAATGGTAGATGAGAATTTTATCCCAATAGATGGAAAATTTGCCAGAACTTACGAAGAAGTAACAGGTCATCCATCAATGATTTTTGTAGAAAATCTCATCAAAAGCAAAGATAAGATTGCAACTAAACAAATGTGGGATGCTAGCATATATAGTATAAAAACGCCGAGCAAAGATATGTATGAAATATACATGGACGAATTTTTCAAAGAAAGATGTTTTACGGACATAAGCGTGGCTCTTTGCCAATTTAATATAACAAATGAAGGTGGAGATGGATCTATAGAAAAAATCACCTGTCCAACAACATGGATTCACGGCAAAAAAGACCAAGTTGTTCCATTTGTGATAGGCCAAAACTCTGCCATATATTTCCTAAACGACCTAGACTTCATAGCCATAGACGAAGCAGGCCACATGGCCTTTAATGACTGCCCAGAAGATTTTTACGGTCATATTGATAAGATTGTAGATAAGAATGTTAGATAAGCACTTAAGATATTTTATCGAGCTGGTAAAGCTAAAAAACTATACCAGAGCTAGTGAGACTTTATTTGTAAGCCAATCAACTGTAAGCAAGGCTGTGTCAAGTCTTGAAAAAGAGCTTGATGCAAAACTTGTAAGGATCGACAAGGGAGAATTTATTCTTACAAGAGAAGGGGAATTGCTTTATGAATTTGCCCTTGATGTTACAGAATATTATGACAAAAAAGAATATGAATTTTTACAAGAAGTTCAAAATTTAGGAGGAAAGCTATCACTTGGACTTCCTCCTACTGCTGGTTCTATATATTTTTTTGAAAAGATTTCTATATTTAAGAACAAATATTCAGATATAGATTTAGAGATTAAAAATGAAACTTCTAAGTATTTGCCAGAAATGTTACTAGATCATAAGCTGGACTTGGGAGTTGTCATAGAACCCTTTGATGATGATAGATTTGTCAAAAATATAGTCTATGAGTCAGAGGCTGTTCTTGTAGTCAGCCAAAGGCATCGATTTAGCCATTTGGAAGAGATTGAATTTTCCTTATTAAAAGATGAAAGATTTCTTCAGATATCAGAAGACTATCAATACTATCAGGTTTTCGAAGATTATTGTAAAAAAGCTAATTTTGAGCCTAATATTATATTCAAAAATTACGAATGGGATATGATTTTGGAGATGGTTGCTGCTAACGTAGGAGTTACCATCATGCCAAAGCCTCTAGTAACTAAATATTTTTCTTCAAGAGTAAAACTTATCAGACTAAAAAATCCGATATTTCCTTGGGCACTCACACTAATATATCTAAAAGAAGATTTTCTAACTAAAGAAATGCAAAAATTCATAAGTATATGCTCATCATAAAAACGATTCCGCTACGTTTAATACAAAGTTATATCTATAGAAAAAAACATATGTATGAATATAATTCATAGCTTATGAAATATTGATATGGCTAGCATATTGTATATTTTATGCTTTCTACTTATAATATAGGTAAATAGAAGTTAGCTAACTATATTTAGAAAAAACGTTATCAAAACTATGGAGGATTATATGAGTGAGGTTTCTATTAAAGATTCTAAAAGATCTTATGTAATTGAAACTATTTTATTCTTTACATATGCATTCTTTGCAGTCAATTGGATAGCAGGATCTACTTTGACACCTGATATAGCAAATTATTTTGGTGTCGATAGTGGAGCTAGTGCATCATTTGTTTCTAATGCCGTAACAATCGCTAAAATCATAGGCAACTTTTCAGCAGCAGCTATATTAAACAAACTTTATCCTAAAAAATCAATAGCTTTAGGCTCTTTCTTGATATTTGGAGGGTCGCTACTAGCAGTATTGGCGAAGAACTATCAAATGTTTTTGCTTGGTAGATTTATAATGGGATTTGGTGGAGCAGTATTTGTAATATATTTTTCACCAGTATTTATCCATTTTTTTTCATCGGAAAAAAGACCAACTGTCAATGCTTTAAATAGCGTAGCTTATAACTTTGGAGCAGTTCTTGCTTTGCTGATAGTTGCTCCAGTAATTGAGAAGTTTGGTACATGGCAAAGGTCAATGACATTTTTCCTAACAATTAGTGCAGTTTTGTTTGTGTTATGGTTGGTGTTTGGAGATGACTTTGATATTAATGAAAATAGTAAGGGAGAAAAGAAAAAAGTTTCTTTTTCTGAAGCTTTTAAAGATAAGATAACTCTGCTCTTGCCACTTTCTTACTCTGGTGTGTTAATTTTATACTTGTCACTATTACAACTGTTCCCACAAACTGAATCAGCGGCCATATCATCAGCAAAACTTAGTGCTCTTTCAGGTATAGGTGGCATTATAGGAACTTTGCTAGCTATATGGCTATCTAAAGTTTATAAAAAAAGAAAACCAGTTATCATTGTTTGTGGGCTTATAATGACCTTAAGTGCATTCTTTATGGTAAAGACTACAAGTCCAACACTTGCAATAATAGCTGCACTTCTTGTAGGTGTTTTTATGTTCTTGCCAATGACGTCTCTTATGATGATTCCACAAGAACTACCCAATATGACACCTGCAAGACTTACCACCATTATGGGAATTTTTTGGGCGTTGTCATATATAATTGAAACTATAGTATTCTATATTTTTGGAATACTTCAAGATAGAACTGGTTCCAATGAACTTTCAGTGTATATAGCAGTGATACTTTCACTAACTTTTGTAATAGGTGGATTCTTACTACCAGAAACAAGCAAAGATAAATAATTATTAAAGGAGATAGATATGACAGATAATAAAACAAATTATAATCAAAAGGTAAAGACAGCTGCTAAGGCTCTTGATTTAATCAAAGATGGTGACTATATTTTCTCAGCACAGGCAACAGCAGAACCAATTGAAATTATGTCCAATCTTCAACACTTAAAGGAGACTGGAGTTAAGGATTGTGTCTTGATAACTTGCTTACCCCTTAGAGATTATGACTATTTTCATGACCAAGAAATGAAGGGTATCCTTGACCACCACGCCTGGTTTATGTCAGCTGGTCTTAGAAAATCTTACCAAGAAAAACTAGTAAGTCCCGTTCCACAAAGATCTACTACAATACTTGGAAAAACTCTAAAGAGGATCAAAAAAGAAAACAGAAGACCGGTAGTTATTCTAACAGTATCTCCAATGGATGAACACGGATATTTCTCAACATCTGTCTCAAATGTCTACGAGATGGATCTGATTAACGAAGGTGCATTGACCCTTGTTGAAGTAAATCCAAATTTCCCAAGAACCTTTGGAGATAATCATGTTCACGTTTCTAGGGTTGATGCTATAGTTGAAGCAAATCATCCGATTCCAATTGCGAAAATAGCTCCTTATGGAGAAATAGATGCAAAAATTGGTAAATACATTGCAGAATATATAGAAGATGGATCAACAATCCAACTGGGTGTGGGCAATATACCAAATGCAGTAGCCCACGAGCTTAAAAGCAAGAAACATTTGGGTATCCACACAGAGATGTTTACAGAAACTATGATAGACCTTATAGAATGTGGGGCTGTGGACAACTCACAAAAGGGATTATTGAATGGATATTCTGTAGCGTCATTTACATTAGGTAGCCAAAGACTCTACGATTATATAGATAACAACCCAGCAGTTTTATTTAAATCATCTACATTTACTAATGACCCATACACTATTGGACTAAACAACAAGTTTGTATCTATAAACGCAGCTCTTGAAATAGACCTATATGGTCAAGCAGCCTCAGAGACTGTGAACGGATTACCATTTTCTGGTACAGGTGGTCAATCAGAGACTGTAAATGGAGCCCAAAGATCAAAGGGTGGCAAGTCCTTCTTGGCTATGCATTCAACATATACCAAAAGGGATGAAAATGGAAATGAAAAGACTTACTCAAAGATAGTACCACATCTAGCAATCAACCAAGCAGTTACAACATCTAGAAACGACACTAACTATGTAGTAACAGAATATGGAGTGGCTGATTTGACAGGGTTAACCATTGGTGAAAGGGCAAAGGCTCTAATTGCCATAGCTCATCCAGACTTTAGGGAAGAATTGACTAAAAAGGCAGAAGAACTACAAATTTGGTAAAAAATAAATAGACTAAGCGAGGATTAGCTTTATAAATAAAGCTATACATCCTCGTTTTTTATTTCGATTAAATTTGCTGTTATAATTAGTATTAAAAACTCCTCACACATAGATAAAACTAGCTAAGGAAATTTAGTGTGTAGAAGCGTTATCGTTTTCCTTATATAATATAGACAGGTGATGAAATGATTGAGACTAGACTAAAGCAAATATTTGATTTTTTGACAAAAGATTATGACTACCACACATCTGAAGAAATTGCTGATAAGCTTCAACTAAGCAGCAAGACCATACAAAAAGAGATTTCTATATTAAACACCCACATAAAAGATAGTGGAGCATTTATAGAATCATGTACAGGTTGTGGCTATAGATTTGAAATCAATGATGAAGAAAAATTTAAAAAATTCTTGAAAGACGACTGGTATAAGCACGCCTACTTTGTCCAAGACAGTGTGGATAAGGAGGCGAGAATTGAAAGCATTATACGTTTGTTTCTATTTTCAAACTCATATATCAAACAACAAGAAATAGCAGATACATTTTACATTAGTTTATCTCAAACCCAAAAAGATATTGCGCAAATTAAGGTCATTTTGAGCAAGTACAATCTAAGCCTAGAATCAAAACCCTACTATGGGATGAAAGTTGAAGGTGAAGAAAAAAACATTCGTCAAGCTATAAAAAATGAAGTTGGTATAGATCCAAGCATCTACGAAAATAATGAGATTTTCAACCAAATTCAAGAAATAATAGCAGATATAGACTATGGTCCATCATTTTATATGCCTTATGTTAACTTTAAAAATCTAGTAATCCATATCTATATTTCTATACTTAGGATAAGAGATAACAAGATTATCGAACACCCACAGGAACTTCAAAAAAAGATTGTATCCTACGAGGAATTCGAAATAGCTAATCTAATAGTAGATAACTTAAATTCTAAACTTGATATGGAGATCCCCTACCAAGAGCTAGTCTACATCGCCATGCAACTGGTAGCAAAAAACACTATCACAAAGCATGAGAAGCTATCGACAGAAGTATCAGCTCTTGCCCAAGAGATGATAGATACCATATATGAAGTGACCAAATACGACTTTAGGTCCAACATAGATCTCTATTTTTCCCTAAGTGCCCACTTAGGACCTCTACTAGAGAGAATAAAATATGGATTTGATATGAAAAATCCAATCCTTGATGATATCAAAGAAAATCAAGTGGCATTTTTCATAGCAACCATAGCATCAAATGTCATAACTGAAAACTATGATACAAAACTATCTGAAGATGAAATAGGCTATATTGCCCTTCATGTGATGACAGCCATGGGTAATAATTCAGACCTAAAAAAAGACATCCTAGTAGTATGTGGCAGTGGCAATTCTAGTGCTCAAATAATGAAAAGTCAGCTTAAGACAAAATTTTCAAATCAAATTAACAAACTTGAGCTAACCGATATATCAAAAATCGACGAATATCGATTGGACGATTATGACTTTATCGTTTCATCAATAAAGCTAGATGTTCAAACATCAACACCAATAGTATATGTAGATATACTATTTAAACAAAAAGATATCAAAAATATCGAAAGCGCAATGAAAGGAGGAGGATTAGAAGAGATAAGCAAAATCTTTAGAAATTCTGTTCTGCTAAGAGATGTTGACCTAAAAGATATGGACCAAGCCCTAGATTTACTAGCAGACATAGCTAGCCCAATAATTGGTCTAGAAAAAGAAGATATCATAGGTCAATACAAGCAAAGAGAAGACTTGGGATCAACTGCTCTAGTAACAGATGTTGCCTTGCCACACATACTCCAACAAGTAGATGCCGAGAGCTTTTCCATAATACTCATAC